>DCTW01000004.1 GCA_002329465.1 Candidatus Woesebacteria bacterium UBA1430
TGACAGGTACCCATTAAAATGCACACAGTTTCTATATAATTGAGTGTTATTTTAAGGGGGGTGATTATCTTGAAAAATGCAATTGCAAAAGAGGTTAAAGAGGAGATTTTGGGTAAGGTTAAGGCTGGAGAGAGTGTCTCATCACTGGCAAAGCAGTATGGAGTATCAGACAAAGCCATTTACAATTGGCTCCGTGGCAAAACAACAAGGCATGTGAGCTGGATGGAACACATCAGGCTTAAAAAGGAGAATCAACAATTAAAAGAGATTATTGGGATACTAACTCTTGAGGTGGAAAAGTCAAAAAAAAAGAGAAATTAGTGAGGTACTTAAGATCAAAGCCAAACACATCCCCAAGAAGCTCATATCTTCAACCCTAAAACTATCAAGAAGAAATCTCTACAATCAAAACACTAAACAAAAAGAGGCTGATTTGATCCTAAAGGAACAGGTATTAAAAGTGCTTGAACTAAATCCCAGCTATGGCCACAGGAGGATCGCAATTGAGCTTGGAGTGGGCAAAAACAGAGTTAGAAGGGTTATGAGGCTGTTTGGTATTAAACCCTACAAAAGAAAGGCCAGGTGGACAAAGAAAAAGGACTGGGGTCAACCACCATCGGGTTATCCAAATTTAATCAAGGGAAGTAGTCCAATTAAGCCCAATGTTTTCTGGGCAGGAGATTTCACCAGGCTTATTTGGAATCAAAAAATAATCTATCTGGCCACTTTTATGGATTTATTCAGCAGAGAAATAGTTGGCTGGAGTATATCAACAAAGCATACAACTGAGTTTGTTGTTGAAGCATATCTTGATGCAGTTGGTAATTTTGGTATACCCAAAATCACTCATACTGACCAAGGCAGTGAATACAAATCAAAGGACTATACCAACCTGGTGGAAAGTTTAGGGGTTAAGGTTAGCCATTCAGCAAAGGCAAGTCCCTGGGAGAATGGCTATCAAGAAAGCTTCTTTGACAACTTTAAAACTGATTTAGGACTTGAGTTCGAGAGATTTGAGACAATTGGAGAATTTGTTGAGGCAATCCACAAAACCATCTTTTACTACAACAACCAAAGGATCCACACAAAACTCAAAATGCCGCCAACCAGATTCAAACAGAAATTCCTAAACTTGCCCGTTTAGAAAGAGTGTGCAACAAAATGGGTACTTGACAATTCCAATATTGAATGGAGTTATCTCCATAAACTGAGATACGGATAATAGGATTTGAGTAAGGCCTGGCACTTAGACCTTCTGGAAGTTTGTAGTTTTTGTCTTCCCACAGCCATTCATGAGATTCGCCGTTTAGCTGTTGCGAATAGACAAAATCATCCTTAATCTGGTCATAGTTTGGAAGAGCACGCGTTAAATACTCCATAGCGATTGTTTCTGCCTCTGCTTTGCTGACTTTTGACATAGTATTGGTGTCAGGGGTACAAATAATTCCGCCTTCCTTGAGAGCATCAATTTCGTTGGGTTTTAACCCCTTAATTAAGACTGCTGTTAAGTTGTGGTTTCGCTCGTCAGTGTGATATTCATAAACGGAGCACTTGCCATTAATGAGCTCTTTTTGATTGTAAACATTTACTTTTCTGATCCAGCCGTCCACTGCCTCCATGTTTTCTCCACCATCCACTTTGGTGACTTTACCAACTCTGAAGTATGGCGTTGGTAAATCTGTATTAACGAAAGAAAGCTCAAGATTGGGGTCTCCCATAAAAGATCTAATAGACGCTAAGTCACTGTTTTCAGTTTCAGCCTGTTCGTCTGAGCTTAAACCGTTGGGAGCAGAAGTTGATTTAGAGCGCAGAAAAACGAAAACAGTCAATGCGATAAAAACTACAACCAAAATTAATGTGCTATGTTTACCGATTTTCATAACTATATTATACCTCCAAACTTAAAATCTGGTAATAATTTGTAACTACAACAAACTAGCTCTTTTTGACCTAAAACAAATGGGTTTGAACGACTTTTTCCAAGGGGTAAAAACGGTTCTAATTGGAGGTTTTCAAAACGATGGTTTTACAGGTGTTTATGGGCTATTCTAGGCACCTCGGTCACTTGAGGTGCCCGTCTTGGCTGCCCGGCAGGGATTCGAACCCCGATTTCCGCGTCCAGAGCGCGGCGTGCTACCATTACACCACCAGGCAATAATTATGCCTATTTTACCACAAATTAGCCTACATACCCCTAAAAAATCTTAATAAACCGGATAAAAGTCCGTTCCTTCCGTTCTTTTTACCGGGAGACTTCTTATCCACGCTCCTTGACCAAACAGATAGTATTATCCACTTACCTTCCTCATTTTTCTTCGCCACAACCTCAATTTTTTGATTATCAAAAGTCTTATAGTAAATCCAGGCGTTCTTTGATTTTGCGTATCTACTCTGATCCGAGCGGTTAAACACTGCCCACGCATCCCCCTGCTTTATACCTCGCTCCCGCAATCTCTCAAGGGCGTGGTTCGTCCAAATTACCCCGCCGTAATCCCTCTTCATACTAATTCAATTCGGATTTTTCTGAAGGCCTTGTCTTCTCCTCAACGATACTCAAAAGCTCAACCGCAAGCTTGTTTATCTCAAGCTTTATAAACTCCTCTACATCCTCAGCAACTCTCTTTGCCAAGTATTTTAAAATTCCCCTGTCATGTGGCTTTTTAACAAGCTTTCTCATAAAAGCTTCATGATCATCCGCGGGCAAATTATCAAGAATACACCCGATCACCCTATGATGAACTATCTCATCAACCAATTTATAAAGTTCCTCCCGCTCCTCGGGAGTTTTAGCAACTTTTTTGATATGTTTCTCAACCTTTTTTAAATCTATTAAATGATCGTAAAATACACTGCTCATGTTTCAAGTCCCGGTAACCTTTCTATATTATAACTGACAGGCCCCAAAGATACACTGTTATTTGGATCGTCAACAAAAAAAATAACCACAGCGCCCTTTTTGTACTTTACGCCACCAAGGTAATCCATCACTTCAGGACTTCCCCCAAAATGCTTTCCCGTCCAAGCAGCAGGCCCGGAATCGGCAATCGAAGCGACCAACGCTTTTCCATTTTCAGGATTTACAATCAACACCTTTCTGTATTTGTACCAATCCTTCAAATATTTCGCGCGCGTATTCCAATCCGGAAGATAAAGCGTCTGAACAACCGCATACCACTTTTCAACCTCACGAAGATCATCACTAAGCTTTTCCCTTGAAGGAGCAAAATATCCCCACGCGCCAAGTCCGGGAGCAATGCCCTCCTTTACAATTTCTTGCGGGTTATCAGACCCGTACTCACCCTCTCGCGGCAGGTGATCAGCCAATCTATCCCCAGGGTATCTTTTTAAATGCTGCTCCGCACCAATATACCCGTAAGTAGTATTAAGGTGCTCTCCCTCAAGCGTAGCCCGCGCAGGTACACCAATAATATCCTCAAAAACCCGCTCCAAATATTTTTCCTCTATTCTTGATAAAGGTCGAGGTTTCTTTGGTAAAAGCTTTGAAAGCGCATCAACAACACTCTCCTCGGGCATGGCTATGGGCACGCTCTTTTCATCTCTAAGCCCTTCAATAACAAATTCTTCGGGATTTAGCCCGTCCTTCAAAGAAGTAGGGGGCGACAATAAGAGAGAACCCGCAAGCGCCCCTGCACCAACAAGCTTTGCCGAATTTTCCCTAATCCTTGATATATCAAACCCCTTTGACTTTAAATAACTATCAGCTTTTGTATATTTCTCGCCAAAAGACTTTTTGGTATCAAAGCTTTTTAACTTTAATTTTTCCCGAATATTCTCAAAATCATACTTTACTATTTCATCCTTAACCTTAACAATCTCATTGTTTTTCTTTTTCATTTTAGCGACAAAGAAAGCCTCTCTAGCACCTCGTCCTTTCCAAGAATATAAATACAATCATTAATCGGTGGAGTCACTCGACTTCCGGACAACGAAGCCCTTAAATCCATAAAAAAGTCTCCGGTCTTAAACCCTTCAGACTTAACTTTATTAATAAGACCCTCATCAATTGCTTGTCTTTCCCATTTTTTTATCCCGGAAAGAGCATCAAAAGCAGCCTTTATATGCCACTCAAAACTATCCGTTACTCTCAAGGGTTTTTTGCGTTCAAACATAAATCCCGCCAACGATTCAAACTCAGTAAGATTCCTCATTCTGTTCTGAACCAAAGGAATTATCCTGCTAATCAACTCCTTCGGATATTTCCCTTTATAAAATTCAAATATTTGGTTTTTTACTTTTGATTTCGGGATTTTCCTCAAGTATTCACCATTAATCCAATTAAGCTTCTCCGTATCAAAAATCGGCCCCGCTTTCCTAACTCTCTCAAGGTTAAAAAGCTCAACAAACTCACCCAAATCAAATATTTCCTTCTCCTTTGGGTGAGACCACCCAAGAAGACAGAGAAAATTTACCAAGGCTTGGGGCAAATATCCGTGAGATCTAAAAATCCTAAGGTCAACTGGATCCCTTCTTTTTGAAAGCTTTTTTTTGTCCTTATTTCTCAAAGTAGGAAGATGGGCAAAAAAAGGCATTTTTTCCCCCAAAGCTTGATAAATTGCAATTTGCCTCGGAGTATTTGAAATATGCTCCTCTCCGCGAATTACATGAGTTATCTTCATCAAAATATCATCAATAACAACAGCAAAATTATAAGTAGGAAACCCGTCGGACTTAAAAATAACAAAATCGCCTATTTCTTCACCGGGAAAGGATATTCTGCCTCGAACCTTATCATTCCAGGAAATCTCCGAGTTCGTATTCTTAAACCTTACCGCCCCCTCATCACGGTAAGCCATACCACTATCCAAAAGCCGCTCAATATACTGTTTATAAGTTTCAAGCCGTTCGGATTGTTTGTATGGCGCATATTTCCCGCCAATATCAGGTCCCTCATCCCAAGTTAAGCCAAGCCAGGTTAATCCCTCATAGATCGCCTTTTCAGCGCCCTCAACATTTCTTTTAATATCCGTATCCTCAAGCCGAAGCACAAATTTCCCGCCATTTTTTTTAGCAAAAGCATAATTAAACAAAGCAGTATAGGCAGTACCTACATGAGCAAATCCAGTTGGCGAAGGCGCTATCCTTACTCTTACCATTTCAATTGAATTCTACCATCTGTTAAAGTTATACTCAAAGATATATGGCCACTAAATTAACAAATATTGCTATAAAAACAAGAAAATCAATAAGATACGGTATCTACTTCATGATTTTTATAATCATCGCACGATTTGCCATAAATACAGGCAATAACTTAAGACTCAAACTCTTCCCTCCCGCGCCTCCGCCGCCAACGGTTGGCTTCAGCCGCCTTCCACAAATACCATTCCCCGAAAAAGATGCTTCGATTCCCTCTCTCACCTTTACCGTAGAAACATCAACGGGCACTCTTCCTGATTTCCCTATCTCTATGCCCGTTTATTATATGCCCAAATCTTCGGCAAACCTAAACTCAGTTGACATCGCCAAAGAAAAAGCAAAAGCACTAGGCTTTAGCCCGAATCCAACGGAAATAAGCTCCACACTCTATAGATTTAGCCACCCACAAGTACCGGCTTCAATGGAAATGAATATAATAACAGGCACCTTTTCCACAAGCTATAATTTAGCGGCAGACCCGTCTCCCTTAAACAACAAACCGCCATTTCCCGAAACTGCCCAAGATATAACAAAAAGCACATTAAGTAGAGCCGGCAGTCTTCCCGAAGATCTCACTGTTTTTGGCAACGCACAATTTCTAAAACTGGAAAACCAAAAACTTGTAAGCGCCCTGTCTCTTTCGGAGGCAAACTTCGTCAAAGTAAACTTGTTTAGAAAATCATTCGGTCAAGAAGGGCAATACAAAAGCTTAACAAAAAATCCGCTCGAAGCAAACGTCTGGTTTATAATAAGCGGCGCAAGGGAAACTGAAAAAAGAATAATAGGTTCCGAATTCCACTACTATCCAATAGATGAAGAGCAAAACGAAACATACCCCATCAAAACAAGCCAGGAAGCACTTGATGATCTTAAAAATGGCAAGGGCTATATCGCAAGCCTCGGCCTCAACAAAGAAGGCGTTATCACAATAAGAAATATTTATCTCGCATATTACGATCCAAACGTCCCCTCGCAATTTTTCCAACCCATAGTTGTATTTGAAGGAGACGGAGGATTTGTAGGTTATGTTCCCGCTGTTAGCTCCGACTATTACGGCGAAATCGAAGCCGGAGCCGATGGATAAACCCATTTATAATTTTCAAATATAAACTCAATAAGCTCCCTCGTTTCTCCAAATCTATCCTGGCTGCCCATCAGTGAAATCAATACACGCCTGCCGTCACGATTTACATAAGTAACCAAATTCTCCCTTGCATTCTCCGTCCACCCTGTTTTTACTCCCAACACACCATCTACCTCTCCAAGAAGCTCGTTCAAATTAGTAAGTCTATGCACTACGGTTCCATCAATACTTGTAACAGTCTTTGACTCCGTAGAAACTATTTCCGAAAAAATAGGATTATCAAGAGCAAACTCCGTTAAAGTAACAAGGTCGCGTGCCGTAGAAAAGTGGTTAACCTCATCCAACCCCGAAGGATTTGAAAAATAAGTATTTTTAAGCCCCAAGGCTTTTGCTCGCCTATTCATTTCATAAACAAATCCGTCTCTCCCGTTTGGAAAATGGTTTGCCAACGCCTCGGCAGCATCATTGCCGGAAAAAATCAAAAGTCCATCCAAAAGATCCCGCACAGCAATCTCCTCTCCCGCAATAAGTCCCATTTTTTGGCCGGGAATATATTCTCCGTTTATTCTGACTCGCTCACCTGTTGAATAATTCTCAATCGCAACCAAAGCAGTCATTATCTTAGTTGTAGAAGCCGGAAAAAAGGCTATATCGGAATTCTTTTCAAAAAGAGAAATTCTGGAATCAAGATCAATCGCGTAAACCCCCCACGCAGAAAGTACAGGAAAAGATACTTTACCTTTAAGCGTTGGTATCGGGCTAAGGTCATATCTCGGTTCATAAACAATCTCCCGATTTAGACTTTTTGCAAACGAACTGCTCGAAAACGCAAACGAAGCCACAAATATAAAAGAGGCCATAGAAAAATACAAAAGTTTATTCTTTAAATATTGAAAAAACGTCATTTTTCGGATTTTACTTCTATACCCAACTCAGATAATTGCTTCTCGTCCGCACCGCTTGGAGCATCCATTACGGCGGTTTGTCCTCCAGATGTAGCCGGAAAAGCTATAACCTCCCTGATACTCGGTTCACCCAAAGCAACATAAATAAACCTATCAATCCCCGGAGCAATCCCGCCATGTGGAGGCACGCCGTAAGTAAAAGCCGTCAGCATATGCTCAAACTGATCCCGCTGCTTCTTGCTAAATCCAATAAGTTCAAACACCTTTTCCTGAATCTTTGCATCATGAATTCGCACACTTCCTCCCCCCACCTCAAAACCGTTCAAAATCATGTCATGCTGCAGCCCTCTTACTCTCATTGGATCTTTATCCAAAAGGGTAAAATCATCAGGATGAGGCGCCGTAAACATGTGATGGCTTGGAGCAAAGCGCGCTTCACCCGATCCGTAGAAATAATCATCCTCACTCTGTTTCGCAAACAAAGGAAAATCAACTATCCAGGCAAAAGCCAGCTCATCTTTATCCTCTTTGTTTTTTCTCAAATCAGGTTTATCACTCCCGTATTTTTCAATAGCTTCTTTATGGGAAATTCTAGGCCAAGGAAATTGAGTAATTTTTTTATGAGGAAATATTTTCTTCACTAATTGAGTAAATAACTCCTCCGTTAATCTTAAAATATCCTCCTGTTTAACAAAACTCATTTCTATATCAAGCTGTGTAAATTCGCCATATGCGCGATCTGCCCTAGGATCTTCATCGCGAAAACAGCGCGCAATCTGAAAATACTTTTCAAAACCAGCAATCATCAAAAGTTGTTTATATTGCTGAGGAGACTGGGGTAAAGCATAAAACTTTCCAGGCTGAAGCCTTGAGGGAACCAAAAAATCCCTTGCCCCCTCCGGAGTTGTCTTTGTCAATATCGGCGTCTCAACCTCCACAAACTCCCTTTCATGCAGCCATTCACGGATAAATTGCACTGCCTTTGACCGCACTCTAATATTCCGAGCCATTCTTGCTCTTCGAAGATCCAAATACCGGTACTTCATCCTCACGGATTCGTCAATTTCATATCCATCGGTTGTTAAAGGAATAGGTATCTCACCGGCAGGAGATAAAACATTAATTTCTTTAACCTCTATCTCGATATCTCCCGTCTCAAGATTCGGATTTATTAATTTCTCAGGCCGCTTTTTAACTAATCCAGTAATCTCAATAACGCTTTCAAGAGTAATCTTTTGACTAAAATCCTTAGGATCTAACACACACTGTACTACCCCGCTCATATCCCTTAGATCGATAAAAACCACGCGCTTATGCTCCCTTATCTTATCCACCCACCCCATAAGTAGAACTTTTTTATCTTTTTTCGAAACGCTTCTTTTTACAAGTATTCTCTGCATATTCACCCAAGCTTCTTCCTGATTGTAAGTTTAGCGGCTCTCCGAGTCAATATTCCTTTTTAATGGCGCGTATAGCAGTATTAGTCACCACAAAATCAAGCCACCTTTTATTTGGTTTACCGGGATTTTTTGCCTTAATTATTTCACAAACATCACCGCTTTTAAGCTCATAATCCAAAGCTACAATATGGCCATTCACTCGGGCTCCCTTAATATATTTCCCCAAGCCGGTATGAACGGCGTATGCAAAATCTACAGGTGTCGCGCCACTAGGAAGATCATACACATCGCCCTTTGGAGAAAAAACAAAATTTCTGTGTTTGAAAAAATCAAGCTTCACAAAATTCAAAAATTCTTTACTATCTTTTACTTCTTCCTGCCACTTTGCAAGCTGCTTCACCCAAACAAGCTTATCCACTGGAACACTTACCCCATGCTTTTCTAAAACCTCATCCCGCGCTCCTTTTGCCTTTGCCTCAGAATACGCCCAATGAGCAGCCAAACCATACTCAGCCTGATAATTCATTCTTTTAGTTCTAATTTGCACTTCAACTATCCTTCCACCCGGACCGAATACTTTCGTGTGTATAGATCTATAGCCATTTGGCTTTGGTTGTGCGATAAAATCACTTACCCCGACATGAGGCACTGGCTTATAAATTGAATGAATTATTCCAAGCACCACATAGCACGATGAAATAGTATCTACAATTACCCTCATCGCCACAATGTCATAAACCTTATCAAAATTCCAGTCAATCTCACGCCTCTCAAGCTTCTTCCATAAAGAATAAAGATGCTTCTTTCTCGCATGTATATCAACGTCTTCAATCCCAGCCCTTGCAAGCTCCTTTAATATCTCCCTCCTCATAGATTCGATATGCTTTTCCACCTTACGATAAAAAGGTTTTGATTTCTGAAAAACCTCCTTATATTCCTTAGGATAAACGTAAGGAAAAGCACAATCTTCAAGCTCTGCTTTTATCTCACCCATACCCAAACGCTCGGCAAGCGGAGCAAACACTTCAAGCGTCTCCGAAGCTATTTTAACCCTTTTACCATCAGGTAAAGGTTCCAATGTCCTCATATTATGAACCCGATCGGCAAGCTTAAGAAGCACCACCCTCAAGTCTTTAGCCATTACTAAAAACATTTTTCTTAAATTCTCTACAAACTCCTGTTCATGGCTTCCCTTCAATCTAACATTGGAAACCTTTGTCACACCGTCAACTAAAAAGGCTACATCGCTACCAAACTCCTTCGATACCTCCTCAATCTTAATTCCACAATCCTCGACAACATCATGCAAAACTCCGGCAACTATAGTATCCTGATCAAGCTTCCACTCACAAAGAAGCTTAGCCACCTCAACAACGTGCGAAACATAGTCCTCTCCGGTTTTTCTTTTTTGCCCGTAATGGCTTATTTCGGCAAATTCATACGCCTTCTTTAGTACATCTAAGTCAATAGATATATCATTTTCCTTAACTTTATAAATCAAATCATCCAAATAGTTAATTTTCATAAATCCGATACCCTCACGTCCTTTATATTTAGCTGTATTTCCTCATGTCCATTCCATGAATTTTTTTCAATCCCGTACACCAAATCAATCTTTCCATCCTCGTCTATTTTTATATCACCAAATCCAAAAGCAATCGCGCTATACTCACGCCCGTCTCGGCCAAGCTTAAATTTTAAATGTTTTCCATCCTTGCCTACTGCCTTTTTCTCAACAATGCACACCTTTCGCGTCAAAAAGCTGGGCCTTGGATTTCCAAGTCCTAAAGGTTCGAAATCTTCAATTCTTTCCTGCAATTCCCAATTTATATCATCAAACCCTATCTCCAGATCAACCCTAAGCGTTTTTCGAAGTATATCATCATTAAGAAAATCTTTTGCAAAATCATTAAACTCATCTATAAATTTGTCAACATCTTCGCTACGGATAGTAAACCCGGCAGCCATGGGATGCCCCCCACCCGAGACCAAATAATTATCAAATTTTCTAATACTCTCAATTATATTAAAACCTGCAATCGATCTCGCCGAAGCTTTTGAAAGTATTTTTCCCTTTGAAATAACAATACTCGGCCTATAAAACTCTTCAACAAGATTGGAAGCAATAAGCCCAATTATTCCCTCATGAAAGCTCTCGTGAGAAACGGCAATTATTCCACCGGGATCCAATGAAACCATTTCCTTTGCAACTGAGTATGATTCTTCCACAACTTTTTGCCTTTTCGTGTTCATCTCATTTAAAAGCATCGCCAAGCTCTTTGCTTTCTTGGAATCTTTTGTACAAATTAGCCTCAGCGAATCAAGCGAATGACTCATTCTACCCATAGCGTTTAACCTTGGAGCAATTATAAAACCCACATGGTAAGCGTTAATAGAATCAGTTTCAAGCGCCGCTTGCTCAAACAACGCAATAAGTCCTTCGCGTTTTGTCATAGAAAGATCGGCTAAGCCGTATTTAACAATAGACCGGTTAACAGACAAAAGAGGCATTTGATCTGATATTGTACCAATGGCAGCAAGCTCAAGCCAATCACCTTTTATAAGTTTATTTGCCAAAACATAAGCCACCCCCGATCCACAAATTTTTGTACTGTGAACAAAAGAGTGTGCTTTAGGCTTCTTTTCTCCAGGCTGATGGTGATCTGTAACAATAACGTCAATCCCATTTTCTTTTGCATAAGAAATAGCCTCATTTGCAGTAATTCCGTTGTCCACCGTTATTAATAATGATAAATCCGGATATTTCTTAAGCAAAATATCTATACTAGACGTACTCATCCCATACCCTTCCGAAAATCTATCGGGTATATAAGGCATTACATTAGCACCCAGCTTGTAAAGAGCCTCCCAAACGATTGCAGTCGCGGCAATTCCATCCGCATCGTAATCTCCGAAAACGACAATTTTATCCTTTCTGAAAAGAGCCTTTTTAATTCGCTTAATTGCCTCCTCAAACATCACTGGATCAATCCCATACTCTTCCAGAGTTATCTCGTCAGGATGTCTCGGTTTAAAAAATTCTTTCCTCTCCTTTTTTGTTTTTATACCCCTGTTATCAAGAAGAGCATCAACAATGTCATTAGATTTTGACTTATTGATCACCTCCCACTTATATTCCCCCATATCGTATAATTTAGCATATGAAGATATCTTTGCCAGATGAAGTTACAAAAATTCTACGTAAACTAGACTCAAAAGGCTTTGAAGTTTACATAGTCGGAGGAGCCGTTAGAGACATTTTAATGGGCAAGATGGTAAACGACTGGGATTTCACAACAAACGCCACACCAGACAAAATTCTTAAAATATTCAAAAACGCATTTTACGACAATAAGTTCGGAACAGTCGGCATCCCAGCAAAAGACCCCGATCTTAAACCCCATGAAATAACTACATTTAGAACGGAGGAGGGCTATTCCGATTCCCGCCGTCCCGATAAAATCAAGTGGGGTAAAAGTCTCACCGAAGACCTTACCCGCCGCGACTTTACCATCAACGCCATGGCTATTGACCCAAATACCCTCTCAATTATTGATCCGTTTAACGGACAAAAAGACATTCAAAAAAAATTAATAAGAGCCGTAGGTGACCCAAACGAACGCATAAAAGAAGATGCCCTTAGGCTTCTGCGCGCACTGCGTATAGCATCGCAGCTTGGATTTTCAGTCGAAGACGAAACCCTCAATGCAATTAAATCATCCGCCGCTTTAATAAATAAAATCGCCAAAGAAAGAATAAAAGACGAACTTTTTAAAATTCTAATTTCACCGAACCCGATTCAGGGTATTACGCTTATGAGAAAAACAAATCTCTTAGAAGAAATCCTCCCGGAAGCAGAAAAAATGTTTGGTGTAGATCAGGTTTCTCCGCAAAGGCATCATATCTACGATGTAGGAACCCATGCTCTAATGTCCCTTAAAAACCTAAGATCAAGGGATCCGATTGTTGCCTTAGCCACTTTTATCCACGACATAGGAAAACCTCAAACCTACAAAAAAACAGATCAAGGGGTAATCACTTTCTATAATCATGAAATAGTCGGGGCTAAAATTGCGAAAAACATTTCATCAAGACTAAGGCTATCAAAAAAGGAAGAGGAAAAACTCTACAAACTTGTGCGCTATCACCAATTCACAGTTGACGAAAACCAAAGCGATAAAGCAATAAAAAGATTTATAAAAAAAGTAGGACTCGAAAATGTCGAGGATATGCTTGAATTAAGAAGGGCAGACAGGCTAGGAAGTGGTGCCCGCGAAACCTCATGGCGCACGGAGGAATTTAAAAAACGCCTCATTGAAGTACAAAAAACTCCATTTACAATCCACGATCTAAAAATAACAGGTCACGACGTAATGAAAGAACTTGGTATAAAACCCGGCCCAAAAGTAGGTAAAATCTTAGAAACACTTTTCAAAGAAGTCGAAGACAAAAAACTTGACAACAAAAGGGGTGAGCTTCTAAAAAGACTAAAAGAGCTTGCTTAGCACTTTTCATTCATTAAGTGTGCTAAACTCATGGTATGCATCATAAACATAATTTTTGTTCTGGCTCATTACTTCAAAATAATATTTAGTTCCCGGCTCAAGGCCGTCTATCTTAAACTCATGGCGCCGGGCTCGCTCCTGGGAAATCACGTCTTGCCCGTAAGACAAATCTCTGCCATAATTGATCTTATTGTTTTTTGTATAATGATTCGTCTCCCAAGTGATAACCACATAATCACGGCCCACCTCGGCCACCTTTACGCTTGAAATGACAGTTGGATCTTCATCAAAAAGAATCTCGGCAATAGATGAAATCTTAACCTGCTGTCTATAAACAAATTGCCCCGCCGAATCAACCATTGGACTAAAATAACCGACAACTCCCCAGCCAGTACTTGCAATAAGATCTGTCGTTGAATTAAATACGGAAGCTATCGCAGTGCCCGACCTTCCAAGCGCATTATTAAACGCCAACATTGCCCTGCCAACGACTCCCGGAGCTTTTTGCGTCAAAGAATTATAAGTACCGGCTAGAGTCTGCCCCGTCGCACTAATCTGCCTGCCGACAAACGCAAGCGATCTTTCATTTGCCTCGTGGACAAATCCACTATACCCCTTCCAAACCTGGGCAATAAAAGTAATACCTGACTTTGTAGTACCGACAATTCTCCAGTACACTCTGTTTACAAAACCACCAAGTTTGGCTAAAAAACCTTCCCCATCTTCAATTTCTTCAGGAATAGAAACTACCAAATCCTCCGCCTCTTTCTCACTTATCTTCTCTTTCTCTTTCTCAATTCCAATATCGGCCGTATCTTCCTCCTCTTTTTCTATAATTTCTCTGATTTTTTCTTCACCGACAATTTCCAAATTAAAAAATATTTCGCTGCCCATATTTCCCGCCGAATCTTTACCCTTCAGACTAATCCTATATTTTCCTCTTGCAAAGTTTTCAGCCGGAGAAAAAGAAAAATCAGAATATTTTGCATAAAGCTGTTTGCCGTTATCAATTATCTCCTCGTGCGTCTCAAGCCAGAACGACTTTGGAGTCTTTATATTTACCAAACTATGAATCTCATATAAACCCGAAAAATTCTGTTTCTCGATTTTTATCTCAATTTCATTAGGGCCGGAGGCAACTTTGTTTTCATCTTTGTCTCCCGCCAAGTAGTCAATCAATCTTCCGGAAATAACAGGTCTTACATCGGGTGTTGCCAAGTTCGACGTATAACTTTTCTGGTTTACATACAATTCACCAATCGTTGGGGCTGTTAAGTCCACAAAAAGCGTTCTTGTCTCAACCCGCTCATTACCATTTGAATCCTTAGCCTTAACTTTCCAAATGCGTTTTCCCTCCTTAAGCTCCCCGTCATTATTTTCTTGTACCCACTCGCTCGAAGAATGCGTATAAACGCTTATATAATTATTGTCTGTATCACTATCGGAAAACCCGCTGTATTTTGCCGTATATTTGGCAGTAACCCAATCCTCCGTTCTCTCTGCCGGAATATTAGCAATCGAAAAATCACCACTGTCGCCGTTATCAACCTCCAGGCTATAAGAAGCAATATTAGTTAGTTCATCACTCGTCGTCTTCCATCTATAAGTAGGTCGAGTATTTGTAGTATAAGTATCTCCCCCGGGGCTATCTAGAGAAAATCCCAATGGGGCAACCGTATCAAGTGTTATGCTATTTGTGTTCACACCAGGTTCAGAAAAATCAATCCACCCCAAGTCTTGAGAGAAAACATAACCACTAAAAACACCGCTACTTATATTAGCAGACACATTGGAATTATAATTTGTAAAATCCAAAATCCCGCTCGTTGCGGAAATCTCAGCGCTCCCGCTAACAACTCCACTCGCTAAATCAATAGTCACCCCGCTAAAATCCACCCAGCCGATATCTTCTAAGAACGCGTAGCCGGAAAAATTCCCACCCTCGTTATCAACAGTCACGTTTGAATTGTAATTAGTAAAATCAAGAAAGCCGTCTGTATTTATCACTCTTGCACGCCCCTTTACAGAAACCGAAGCCGCTGAAACAAAACCTACACTAACCACAAAAATAACGATCTCTATTACTAAAGCAGTTAAAACCTTTTTCATTGCAACAAATCTATCCACCGTTCATCTCTTTACCATAACACATAATTTTACCCTTTTACAAATTATGTATATATTGATCCTTGAAAATAATTAACCAAAAAGTAAAATGAATTATGGCAATAACAGATAAGGACATAAAAAAACTTAAAACCATTTTTGCTACTAAAGATGATCTAAAAAGATTTGCTACTAAAGATGATCTAAAAAGATTTGCTACTAAAGATGATCTTGAAGACATAAAAGAAGAAATCAGACAAGAATTTCAGTTCTGGAGAAGCGAATTTTACGACAGAATTGATCCCATACTCAAAGAAGTCCAAGCAAGCCGAGAGGAACGAGTAATAATAAACCATCGTCTAGAAAAACACGACAATATGCTTAAAAACCATCAAATACGTCTTCATCGCCTCGAGACGTCAAAGCCATAAGTCAAAAATGTCAATAACCACTCCAGTAAATACACACACTACCACAAACGAGTATATTTACAATGCCCAAGTTGTGCTGGCTGCTTGTCTTGCCTGCCTCCGACATAAAAGAACCACCATCAACGCTCTCGTCGAATTTAAACTAAATCTTGAAAGCAACTTGCTCACACTTTGACCGGCTTCCTGCTCCTGAAGAAATAGGTAAATGCTTAGTGGCTAATTAAGGTAGGCTCGTAACCAAGTTTCTAAAACATAAGTCTCGGCGAACGCAACATGCATAGCGGCTCCCTGAATCCTTAGTATTGTTGTTCGTGAAAGCGAAACAGACTAATTTTTAAAAACTATCTTCATCTCCCATTACCCCATTAGATAATACTCAAAACAAGATCAAATCTATCATTCAAGTACTATCTAACGGGGTTGAAAAGATAAAATCTTAGGCTTTTTCAGTGTAGCATATAAAACAACTGATTGGTATAATTTAATATGCTGCAAAAAATCATTAAACAAAAACCTTACTTGGCCTGGGATATCAAAAATGCGGGTAATTTATCTGACGAAAGCTCACTGGAGCACATCTTGGCTTATGGCGACTGGGACGATATTCAAGAGGCAGAAAAACTCATTGGGATTTCTGAAATGAAGAGTTTATTTGAAAAACTTATCCAGAAAAAGAGAAAAAACCTTAAACCGCGTACGATCTTATATTTTCAAAATTACTTTGCCAAATATGCATGAATCTGTTTTATCAGATCAACAAAAAAAACTTCTGTCTTTAATTCGTAAATTTTCACCTGAATTTGGTTTGGTTGGAGGAACTGCAATTGCACTTCAAATCGGACATAGAAAATCTATAGATTTTGATCTAGCTAAAACTGGCGAAATTAAAAACGACACAATAGCTGATACCATCCGCCAGTTTACACCAATAGAGCACACGCTGATCGATGAACCAAACGAACTTACAGTTGTTGCCAACTCTGTTAAGCTGACTTTCTTCAAATATCCCTTTAAAATCAAATTTCAAAAACAGTTTAAACAATATATTTCTATGCCGGATTTACTTACGCTTGGTTCCATGAAAGCGTACGCCTTAGGCAGGAGGGCAAAATGGAAAGATTATGTTGATTTATTTTTTATTTTGAAAAAGTATTCGTTATCAGATTTAGTTAAAAACACTAAAAATATTTTTAAAAACGAGTTTAATGAAAAATTTTTTAGAGAACAGCTTTCTTATTTCAAAGATATAGATTACTCAGAACAGATTGATTATGTACAGGGTTATAAAGTAGAGAACAACCTTATTAAAAATAATCTAACTCATTTAAGTCTTCAAAAAACTCTATAATTTATCTAATAAACATCCTCATGTTTACCGATATGATAGATAAACTATTTCACGCTTAAACACGAGCAGAATTCGGATGCTTCTGTCTACAGATATCGACCAGTATTCCTCGCCCCCCAGCTTGTGAAGCCTCAGAAACGGATGTTTGGGATTTTTAGTTATAAGATCAAGCTGCTTAATAACTTTCTTCTTTAATGAAGTATTGCCTTTAGTGATTTTTACAAACTCTCGTTCAAAACTTTCTGTAAGCCGTAACTTAATGCATGCTTATCTCTCTAGAAGGTACTCTTTCAACTCTTTGATGTTTGTAAATTCGACGTATTTTTTTTCTTTGATTTCGCGTTTGGCATTATCCAAAAGCACCCCGTCTCTTGAAATAGAAGAAATAGCCTCAGAACGAGAAAAATAGGTCGCCAATAGCATGCGGATAAAATCCTGCAGGGAAATACCAATTCTATCGGCTTCTTTTGCACTATTTTGCAATATACCCTCAGGGAGATTTATCTTTACTGTTGTTGAGCTTGGTTTACTCATAGTACCAATATGGTACTAGTTGATACCATTGTCAAGTAACAAAGATATTGTGGGAAATACTAAATTTTAAATTACTCCCGTCCGCCTCTGGCGGACAAATTCTATTTTAGTCTCGGCGAACGCAACACGCGTAACGACCAATATTTTTGTTACAATAAATAAAATGCAAACACACTCGGGTAAGGAATATCCACACACACACACACACACACACTACCACAAACCAGCATATTTACAATGCCCAAGTTGCTCTCTGCCTATATCTCCTGCAGAAAGCGCAAACGAAACACCATAAATGCTCTTAAATTCGAACAAAACCTGGAAAAAAATTTAGTCGAACTTCAGCAAAAGCTTATAAATAAAACCTACTGTCCCAGTACTTCAATCTGCTTTGCCGTGACCAAGCCCAAGCTACGGGAAATCTTTGCCGCTGATTTTACGGACAGAGTTGTCCATCACCTCCTGGTAAAAGAAATAGAAGACTATTTTGAACGCCGATTTATTTACCACTCCTATGCTTGTCGAACAAAAAAGGGTACTCACTTAGCAGCAAAAAACCTACAAAGGGCTATATTGAAAGTTACTCGTAACCAAACACAGCCTGCATATTTTGGTCAGTTTGACGTTAAAAGCTTTTTCACCTCCATCGATAAACCTATCTTATTTAATATGCTTTCCCAAGAAATTCAAAAAATGAAAAAGCAAAAGCTTTGGCAACAAGAAATAAATTATTTGCTTCAAACCATTATTTTTCATAACCCAGCCGATAACTACAAAACGAAGGGGAATCTAAACCTATTTGATCGCATTCCCCCGCACAAATCTCTTTTCTATGCCGATAAGACCAAAGGTCTGCCCATCGGCAACTTAACATCACAGTTTTTCGCCAATGTCTATCTTAACCATCTCGATCAGTACATCAAGCACAAATTAAAAGTAAAGTTTTACTTGAGATACGCCGATGACTTTGTGGTTTTATGCCAAGATAAATCTCAAATTTATAAATGGCGCGAGCAGATTAATTTCTTTTTACAAGAAAAGCTAAAACTAAAACTTCACCCACAAAAGGATAAATACGGCTCCGTTTACCAAGGTATCGATTTTGTCGGCTATTTTGTAAAACCGGATTATATGCTTTGTCGCAAACGAATTGTCAACGCCTTGAAACAAAAGCTCTATTATTTCAATCAGAACGAAAATGCCGACCCCAAAATCATGATACAAACAGTCAACTCATATTTCGGCCATTTTAGACAAGGCGATTGCTTCCAGCTCCGACAAAATATCTACCATCGCCGTGCCCAGAAACTAAAAAAATACGCCAAGCCAGCGCCTAAATATACCCATCTGACACTTCGGTGAACAAAATCTCAAACCTACCGCTCTATCTAAAACTTTACAAACTTATTTTGTATTTGTATCAGTTAACAGGCAATCTTCCACGCACTTATAAATACACCCTCGGACAGAATATTCTGGATTTGGCCTGGCAAACTCTAGACCATATAATTTTAGCCAATAGCCTGCCTAACAACAAAAAGACAACGCAGATCATCAAAGCCTCAGCCAACTTTGACCAGCTAAAAACCCGCCTTCGCATGGCACACGAGCTTAAGCTTATTTCCCATAAACAACAAGCCCGCCTAATCGTCCAGAATGAAGAGATTGGTAAAATGCTCTCCGGCTGGCTAAGGTGGGCTCGTAACCAAGTTTCTAAAACATGAGTCTCGGCGAATACATCGAGCATACCTGGAGGCCGAATCCTTAGTGTTGTTGTTCGTGTTGCCGTTGTTCAGGTTCACGTTCCAGGCATTGCTCTGGCTATTATAGTTCTCCGTACTGGACCAATGGTTGGCAGCATCTTTTCACCAACTTCTTCTCTAATCTACAACAAGCTGGTTTTTACAAAAAAGCTTGTTTGGTTTTAATGCCTTTAAGGCGTGGTAAAACAGACTAATTTTTAAAAACTATCTTCATCTCCCATTGCCCCTTTGGGGTTGAAAAGATAAAATCTTAGGCTACTTCTAGCATAGCGTCAAAATTATAAAAAATAAATAGTTTAAATTCTATTTTAGTCTCGGCGAATACATCGAGCATACCTGGAGGCCGAATCCTTAGTGCTGATGATCGTGTAGCCGTAGATCAGGTCCACGCTCCAGGCATAGCTCTGGCTAAAAAAGTACTCCGTACTGGACCAATGGCTGGCAGCAACATTGGGTAAATTGTTAGCCGCACCATTAATATACGCCTGCATCAGCTCTTTTTGGGTAGGCAGCCTCCAGTCTGTTTTGACACCACTGCCGTCGTCAAGAGAAAGGTTTAAGCAAAACTCAGCGGCCGAAACATCATCATCCTCCACATAGGCATTAAGTGGATCCTGATTATCACAGTACTGGTTTGCAGTTCCCAGCGAGTTAAAATTACACGACTCGACCCCCACACCCGGATCTACGCGATCAGCACCGTTTACATATTTAAATTCGTTATCTACTTGCTCATTAGTTCTATCAGTCCAATAAAGCTTTGTCCAATTGTCTTGGTAAACCTTATTTGAAAGCAAAGATACAGTAACCTCGGGAACACCCCCAGTCACACTGGCTGGAGTGCCCCCCGGGTCTGACACCAGAGTCCAAACCCCCTCCTCATCAATATACTCATAGTCACCGCTGTCAATAGCACATGTTCCCTCTGCTTCCTGATTATTATTCGAACACCTATAATCATCATAAGCAATATTTGCCTGAAGCTCAAACATCGTACCCGTCTTAATAGTTCTATCCCCATTCCCCGCATAAAAAGTAAACCCGCTGGGAACATCACCGGCTGTCGCCGAGCCGTCCGGCTCCCAGGCAGCCGCCTCCATTATTCTATTCCAATATGTTCCCCAATTATTAGTCGTACTATCCCAATCCGCTGCATCAGTCACACCATAGTTATCTCCCTTACCGACCAAAAAATCGTAAGCCTGTTTCAATCTGGAATCGGCTCCCGAAAAAACACCGCCATCCGGCCTTTCCTCGTCAGCAAAGACGCTCCAACGAGCCTGATAAAGCCCGAATATACCCAAACTTAAACAAGCCAACAAAAAAAGAAATCTTCTTATCATAGCTTCACTTTACAAAATCCCAATAGCAAAAGTCAACTTTGCTTCCTGAAACCCTTCCTTTTTCTAACAAGAAGAATAACTACCAAGATAGGAAGCCAAATAACGCCATAAACCCCAATCCAAATAAGTCCCTTACCGACTCCGATCAAACTTTTAACTAGACTTCTCACCGCAAGCTTAAAGACAACGTTCGGCCTAAATTTATCGTCAGGTGTATATGGAAGCGAAAGCTCATCGGTTGATAAGTACAAAGTAATCTTGGTTAACTCCACATTCTTTTCAATCGCCTCTTTCTGGCCGATCAACGCATCAATCTGATACTGCAAATTAGTAAGCTCCCTCGTTACCTGCAAAATATCATCTACTTCGCTTGCCTGATCCTGTATCTCTTCAAACTTAGCTTTCGTCTTTTCAAGCGTTTCCAATCTCTCTTCAATATTTACATACTCCTCAGTAACATCCTCACCCATAAGCATTTCGTTAGTAACCTTTATCGAAAGGGATCGGAAATAAGCCATAGCCTCATCAAATCTCGATTTCGGCACCCGCACAGTAATGGTCGCAAAAGCCGATTCATCCGGCCTGCTATAGCTCGAGCTTACCATAAAGCCGCCGATATTTTTTGCATAAGAAACCGCCTTGTCTCCAGCCTCACGCACATTACTTACAAGAAGAGACATACTAGAATTCTGAATAACCATTCCGCTCTCGGCGCTTGGCATTTTAATAAAATTATCAGAGGTAGAAGCAGTATCTCTCAAAGCTACTCCTCCCGATTCAGGCAAATAGCTACCGGCAAGTCCAAAGCTCTGCTTATTATACAAAAAGGGTCTAACCGATTTTGAGTACAAAAAATATGAAACAATAAGAAGAATTAAAAAACTCAAAACTTTATTTCTTTTGATCCAGTCAACCATCTCTCAAATTATACTTTCTTATTATATACTCTCTTAAACTTTTCAGCCACTTCTCCCCACGTAACCAAAAGGGGAACAGCCACAAAAGGAGAAGAATATGTTCCAAGAACAGTACCCACAAGAAGCGCCAGCGCAAACCAGCGAGTAGAAGTGCCGCCCAAAATAACAAGCGCCAAAAGCATAAGGATTATTGTAACAGAATTATTTATCGATCTTCTCATTGTTTCTGATATTGCCCTGTTTGCAATATCATCAAACTCACCACCCCTTTTTCTTCTGATCTCGCGTATCCTATCATAAACTACGATAGTATCATGCACCGAAAAAGAAAGAGTGGTCAAAAGTGCCGTAACAAACAAGAAATCAACCTCCATCCCAAAAAAATAGCCTAAAATCGAGCTACTGCCAACCAAAATAAAACTGTCATGAAACATCGCAAGTATAGCCGAAACGCCGAATCTCAAACTCCTAAACTGCAATGCAACCCAAATAAGTATCCCTCCGGCTGAAATAATTACGGCATAAACGGTCTTTTTTATTAACTCTGGACCGATAGAAGGCCCCACGCTCTCGTAGCGAACTTCTGCTACTTCACCACCGTCCAATTCACCTAGAACCCCCTTAATCCTCTCACGCGACTCCACATCTACTTCAGCAAGGCGAATCAAAATATTCCCGTCCCCAATGATCTGAACACTAGCTACATCAAACCCTTCTTCGTTTAGTGAACTTGAAACATCCTCTGTTGACACATCCTCGGAAAATGAGTACTCGATCATAGCCCCGCCCAAAAAGTCAACGCCTAAATTGATACTCCACCTGATAATCCCATAAAAAGACAGTGCAATCATGAAAACACTAAGAACTAAATAAAAAGGTCTGTATTTCATCCAATTCATTTGTTGTCACTCCCTTCTCTAATAAAATAACGAAGTAAATTTCTGGACACAAAAATGCCGGTAAAAAGGCTTATCCCAATACCCAAAGCAAGGGTGATTGCAAAACCCCGCACAGGCCCTGACGTATGAAGAAAATTCCAATTCAATGGATTTGCCAAAACAAAAGCAGTCAAAAGAGTAGCAATATTAGCATCCTTTATCGAATCCCAAGCGCGGTCAAACGAAGTCTCAAGCGCGTAAATTATGTTTACCCCTCCTCTTCGCTCCTCACGAAATCTCTCAAAAATTAAAATATTTGAATCCACAGCCATACCTACAGACAACAAAAACCCAGCAATCCCAGGTAGCGTCAAAACAACCGGTATAAGCTTATAAAGAGAAAGCGTAATCAATCCAAATATTATTAAACCTATATCGGCAACTAATCCAAGCTTGCCGTAAAAAACCGCCATAAATACCAAAACAAATAAAAGCCCGACAACCCCTGCTCTAACGCTTTTTTCAACAGATTCTCTTCCCAAAGTAGCACCAACAGTCCTTTCGGAAATCAACTCAACGCTGGCAGGTAAAGCTCCTGCATTTAGCTGAATACTAAGATCTTTTGCTTCATCAAGAGTAAAATCTCCTGAAATCTGCGCAGTCCCTCCGTCAATCTTGTCTTGGACAACAGGCGCAGATATCACCTGTCCATCTAAAATAATAGGAAGCGGTTTATTAATATTTTTTTCAGTCAATTTCGAAAACTTTTCTTTCCCCTCATCGTTAAATCTAACTACTACCATGGGCTTTCCGCTTACCTGGTCAAAACCCACCTCAGAATCAATCAAATCTGCACCCGTTAAGTCGGTAATTGCCAAACTTGCTTCCTCTCCCTCCTCTGCGGGTTCAACAACCTCTGCAAAAGTCAGCTGAGCGGTTTTTCCGATTAATTCTATCGCTTCCTTAGTGTCTCGTACTCCCGGCAATTCAACAATTATTCTATCTCTTCCCTCAAACGAAGAAAGCTGAATATTAGGCTCGGCAATACCAAACAAGTTTACCCTCTTTTCCATAACGTCTTTCAACGAGCTTAAAGCATCTGCGCGCTTCTCAAGGGAAATGTCCGAAGTATTCACCTCAAACACAAGATAGCTGCCGCCGATCAAATCAAGCCCAAGCTTAAGATCATTAGCCAGAAATCTTTTTTTCAATACGGTATCTACTATACTTTTATCTTTATAATTAATTTTTACTGGAATTATATTTGGAAGACTAATATAAAGCGATACTAATGTAATTATTAAAATTACGACAATACGTCTTCCGGTTTTTCTATACATTTCTTAACTTACTAAAAGCTCTTCATCCCCAATCACCATCACACGGCTGCCGGAAAGAACGCTTAATATAAACGGATCACGCCTTTTTTTACGAAATTCAAATTCCTCCCTGCTCATCACCGTATAATTAATTTCAACAGATCTTTTTGATTCTTCTACCCTTATTAAAGTAGCAAGCTCTGGAAGCACAATATCTCCAACCACCAAAACATCCACCTCATCATCTCTTTTTCTTTCTTTATATCGTGCGAATCGCCCCGAAAACATAACAAACAAAGGCCTACCAATTTTTTTTCTGTTTTGAATTATCTGCGATCCAAGACCAGTTGTTTTTGATATCATGGAAATCAAATCTCCATACATCAAATAATCATTTCTCAACCAATAGTAAACCCTGTTTCCCCTCGACTCTTTCCTAATCATCCCTGCCGACTCAAGCCTGGCAAGCTCACGCCTTACCGCATTTATCTCCTCTTTAATCTCGCGTACAATACCTCTTACATGATACATTTCGGATGGATTAGAAAATAGAAGCTCAAGTATCTTAACCCGCACTTTTGAAGTTATAAAATCTCCTAATCCCGACATATTTAAGGGGAGTTTATACTAAATTAATACAAATGTAAACTAATTGTACTCGATATCATTTCCTCGAGGTACGGCTTCAATCCAAATTTTGCCTCTTACAAAACTAATTTCATCTCCGTTCTCATCATAAAAAATAGTTCTTCCCGACGCCGAGTCTTTTTCCCAAGTCCCCTCAATTACATCTCCATTTTTAAAAATCAAAGCGTCTCCTTCATCAACGGTTTCGTAATACATATGAAGCTCGCGATCAACCGGTCCTTTTTCAAAAACAAATTGGATAACTACATTCTTGGCATTAAGCTGAGGTTTATCAAACTCCCAATCGGTATGCGCCTCACCCCCGTTAAATCTTTTATAACTGTTAGAGGATGAGTCGTACTCCCAGCGGACGTTGTAATCCGGCTTGTTACTCCAAAACTCAAACTCTATTTCCGAGGCATTCACACCGGAAACAGGCGAGTCGTCCTCAAACTTCCACTGGACAAAACTAGAGTGCCAAGGCTCCCCATCTTGTTCATATCCAAAACCTCGTTCAATACCAAGATCAAACAAAAGATCGCTCGATCCAATAGCAGAGTGCTCCCATGCAGACACACCCCCAAGACGAGTTTGGTCTCTCTTTATAGCAGGATAGCTTACATTAGCACCACCATCCAGTGCATTGCCCCGCGAATGCCTCCACCCCATTTTTATCAAAGTCTCAAGCGCCATAACTTCAGGTGCCACCGTACCTCTTGGTTTTACCCCACCGGGGCAATCTCCACAAATATTATTAGCACCGCCAAAATGCACAAAAAGTGGGCTTTCTCCATATTCCGAAGCCCAATTAATAAGATAAGTCCTTGCGCTTCTAATCGGGCCAATAGTTATATCAGACGCAGAAGCCCCGCAATAAAAAATTCCCAAAAAACGGGTTATGCCACCTTCGGCAACCACTTCGTAAACCACATCTGCGCGAGACAAACCGGACTGCGGCCGCGAATCCAAATGATTTTCAACTACAACAGCCATCGGTCTTCTCGTTTCCCAAATATCCCGCTCGGCCTTACTAAACATCTCACCGTTTATAGGACACACTTCGGTTTTTGGAGCTTCAGATATTTTCGAACGATCTTTGGCAAGCCCGCTCAGGCTATCTCCACCGCCACTCGAATCCTTCGCCAAAAAACTAAAGGCGGCCCAAGAAAACCCTGTCGAAAGCATAAAAAGACCAAGCATACCAACCGTGGCTAAAAATTTTTTTGACTCAATAATATTCTTCATATTTTTAAGATTTTTTTGCCAAATCAAGCGCCTTTTTTTCTTCCTTCGAAAAATCGTATTCGCTCTTTCCTGCGCTTATAGGCTTAGCGTAAACACGCGTTCTGTCCCGGGTATGTAAACAGCTTATCATAAATCCATTTTCTTTGTTATCCAATAAACACAAAGAAAAACTCTGATCTCCACCCGTTTCGTTAAAAGGGTTAAATCTGACAAGCCCGAGTTTTTGTATATGCTTTAAAGAATCTTTTTCAATCGTTGCTATCGCAGTCTTAACTTCATCAATCGCCTTTATGTTTGATTTCTCAATATCAACCAAGCCATCAATGACTTTGACAAGATTCCCAGATTTAACACCCCTCCCAAGTTTTTTATAATGCACAAAAATCCAGTAAAATACAACAGTCAATCCAAAAAGCCAAAGTATAATACCTATTAATATTACCGGTAAAAGTTCTATTATCTGTTCAACCACTTTAATTATGCTATCAAAGTCTAACTTAAAAGAAAATAAAATACAAAGGGTTTTTAGCGTTTTCAAAAAAAATTACCAAGAAGTACCCCTCGAAATATTCGGCAATAACCCTTACAAAACTCTTGTATCCACCCTCCTATCCTCACGCACCAATGACGACACCACCCTCGCCGCATCCAAACGTTTATTCTCCAAAGCCCCCAACCTCCAAAGTTTAGGTAAATTAGAGGAATTAGAAATTAAAAATTTGATATACCCTGTCGGCTTCTACAAAACCAAAGCAAAACATCTAAAAACCCTTGCAGAGATTATTTTGGATAAATACAAAGGAATCGTTCCCGACCAAAAAGAAAATCTGCTTAAACTTCCCGGAGTAGGAAATAAAACCGCAAACTTAGTCCTAAACAGAGCTTTTGGCAAACCGGCAATTGCCGTTGATACTCACGTCCACAGAATCAGCAATTTATTAGGTTTAGTTAACACCAAAAACCCGAATCAGACTGAAAAAGAACTCATAAAAATTATCCCCCAAAAAAAATGGAAAGACTTAAATCGCCTTTTTGTAAGCATCGGGAGGCAATACAAAAGCAAAAAAAAACTTCTAGAATTCTTGCAAAAAAACAATCTTACAAACTAATAAGCTGTTATAGCAACACCAAACCCGCTCTGTGCGTATATGCACCCCCAAACATACTCACCGCCCGTCAAAAGCTTACTGTGCCCCAAAGTATTCTCCCAAGAAGAAACAGCCTCCTCGGCTGTACCGGCGCCCTGTATCAAAAACTCGGTCAAATTATATGCCTCAAATATCCATCTTAAATCTTCTCTTCTTTCGGGCATATTACTAAAACCCTCGTGCGCGTCCAAAGATCCTATTTCAAGAAGCTCATTTAGCCTTATAGAAGCAATTGTACAAAGCTCCGACCGGCTTGAAAGGGGATTAACTCCAAGTTCAGTTCTCCTTTTATTCACAGCCTCCCAAAGCTCAGGTCCTCCAAAACTAGGCGTGCTCTTTTTTGGATAAACAGGCCGTTCAATAACAATCGGAGTAGGGGAGGGAATTGTCGAAGAAATTTTCACCCCGGCTTCTTTCTCCTGCCCCATAAATCCGATTCGCAAAAAAGCATTATTAAAACCATGTAAATAACCGACAAAATATATACTCCCAATAAACACCACAAACAAAACACAAACAGCACTCATCAAAAATACTCTCAATACTGTAGATAAAACCGCTCTCATTTATTAATCATCAGTCTGCCTACCGGCAGGCGGGTCATTAGTCATCAATATCGTTACCGGACCATCAAGTTCCAAATCAATATCCATATATTCACCAAATTCTCCGGTTTGTGTATAAACTCCGGCTTCAACAAGAAGGCTAATAAAATATTTATATAAATCTCGGGCAACATCAGGCTTTGCAGCCTTTATAAAAGAAGGTCTATTGCCACGGCTCATATCTGCATAAAGTGTAAACTGCGATACAACAAGTATAGACCCCCCGGCCTCCTTAATATCAAGGTTCATTTTATCATTTGAATCAGCCATTACTCGAAGCTTAAGAAGTTTTTTAACAATCTCTTCGGCATTTTTTCTTGTATCACCCTCTCCTATACCCAAAAGTACAAAAAGCCCTTTATCGATTTCTCCCACAACCCGCTTTTGTGCTTCAACTTTCGCTTTATTCACCCTTTGCACAACTAAACGCATAAGGGTATTTTATATGTTTTTTGCCTTGGAGGCTAGTAAGCCAGGTTCTGTTTCTCGGTGATCATCTGTCTCTCCCCGATATCTATCGGGGACTCCCGAATCAATACGGGATGCCCTGTCTTCGTCCCGCCTCCTGATAAATCAGGATATGTAGAAGGCGTCTTCCCTGTACAAAACAGGGGCGGGACATTCGCAGGTTGCAGCGGGGAGGTTTTCCTCTTTTCACCCTCTTCCCGTATACCTTTAAAGTACACCGGTGAGTCGTTGTCTCTGTGGCACTATCTAGCGCTTACGCGTCCCCTTCATGATTACATGAACGAGGCACCCTGCCTTCTGCTGCCTGGACTTTCCTCTCCGATACAATATCGGAGTAATCACCCTTCCTCCAAGGCGGATATATTATAGCATTTCGAGGCAAAAATATCTAATTCTTATTAAACAAAAACTCATCAAAAAATACATGAAGCGTAATTACTACTGGTACGGACAAAAGCGCACCCACTACACCGGCAAGCTTAAGGCCGATGACCAACGATAAAAGCGTAATAATAGGATTTACACCAACCGATTTTTCCATTACCTTCGGCACCAATACATAGTTTTCAAGCTGCTGAATCAACACACTAAGCGATGCGACAGCCAAAGCAGTAACAGGGGACACACCAAACGCTACAATAATCGCCGGCACCGCAGCTATAACAGGGCCTATATTGGGAACTATCTCAAAAAGACCGGCTAAAAGAGCCAACGGTACTGCAAAAGGAAGACCTATGATTACAAAACCGATGTAATGTGCAAGCCCCACAACCACCATAAGCACAATCTGGCCTCTAGCCCAGCCTCCAAGCCTTAATTCAAGCTTGTCAATCACCCTTTCAATTTTTTTCTCGTTCTTTTCGTTTTTAAAAAAGGCGCTTAATTGTTCATCAAGCCGCTCTCTAAAAATTAAAAAGTATAATGCAAAAATAAACACAGAAAAAATAGCTAAAACATTCGAAAATATTGCGATACTCATTTTTATAAGCTGAGAGGGGAGTCTTGCAAGCTGGCTTGTTGCCTCATTTGAGATTCCCTGTGCTACAAATTCCGGAACTTTAAGCTCCTCCACATACTCCGGGATACTGTTTGCAAAACTACCCGTTTGCTCAATTAAAGGTGGAACAAGAAGCGCAAAAAAACTGATCAATAAGCCAAAAACAATCAAATAAACAAAAATCACGGCGACTGTCCTTGGCATTTTTAGATTCCTATGAAGTTTACTAACCGTCGGATTAAGTATCGTCATAATAAGCAAGGCCACAAAAATCTGTAAAATAACCTCTTTAATAAGATAAAGAAGCCACAAAAAAGTCAGGAAAAATACTGTAAAAACAATTGTTCTGTGAGATATTTCAATCTTCCTTGGCATATTTATACTTTATATTTATACCATCTTTTTACCTCTTTTTCTACCTGATTTCGTAATAAAGAAGAGCCACCATCAAA
Organism: Candidatus Woesebacteria bacterium UBA1430; assembly: GCA_002329465.1. Taxonomy (GTDB): domain Bacteria; phylum Patescibacteriota; class Microgenomatia; order UBA8517; family UBA8517; genus UBA1430. The sequence goes on from DCTW01000004.1 coordinate 29,233, forward strand.
CCAGCGGATAAATTCTTGCTTTTTAAACCATGTTATCTGTCTCTTTGCGTACTTGCATTCCTCATTTATCCATCGGCAAATAGCATCTTCACGGCTTTCTGTACCTTCAAAATATCCCCTCCACTGCCTATAACCTAAAGCTTGCATAGACTGATCTTCCCACGAAACACCGGATTTCAAAAGCTTCTCAATCTCATTAAAAATCCCACTCCTTACGCGCTTTTGCACGCGTCTTTGTATTCTGTCTTTAAGCTTCTCCCTTTCCAATTTAATCCCAACGGTCAAAATTTGATAATTAGGCTTTCTTTCCAAACTTTCAATTTTGTGCTTACTTCGAGCTATTTCAATTGCCCTTATAAGGCGTCTTTTATTTTTTCTATCGCTATTATTCATTTCCAATGCTTTTTTAGAATCAAGTTCTCTTAACAAGGAAAATATATAATCAGTGCTTTTATCAAAAAGTTTTTTTCGAAGCCTGAAGTTAGGACTAACTTGAAAAGTTTCCATCCCATAAATCAAAGCATTAATATAAAGCCCGCTTCCACCTACTATAATCGGAAGCCTGTCTCTCGCTAAAATATCAACAATTATTCTCTCCCCTATCTTTCGATATTGTGCGACGCTAAAATTCTTTTCTAAAAAATTGGTAGGATCAACGAGGTCATATCCCCAAATCCTCAAACCATCTACTTTATAATATCCAACCACCTCCTTCCCCGCTTTAAAATTTGAAAGTTTGAATTTGGAATTTTTTGGAAGATCCTTGCCCGTTCCTATATCCATCCCCTTATAAACCTGCCTCGAATCCGCACTCACTATTTCTCCTTTAAACTTTTTAGCAAGATAAATCGCCAAATCGGTTTTCCCCGTCGCCGTCGGCCCGCAAACAATAAGAACCTTTTTATTTCCAATCATTCCTATAGTATAATATAAAACAATGAGTATTGAATACAGTTTATCGGTAAAAGAAGCCCAAGATATACTTAGCCAAACTCTTGGATTTGCGGAAGAAAAAAGAGCCGCCGCGGGCGGTGAAATGGAAACAGCCAAAAAACAAAATTACCAAGATGTTCTTGGTATAGCAACCACAGCATTTAACGAAGCAACAGCTCTTTTATCAAGATCAAACGATCCCGACCAAGCCGACTCAACAATTCTAGTCGCCCTTTCCGCGCTTATGGCATCCGGCACCCTGGAAAGCATGGCAGCCCACACCTTAAAATCCGACGAAGAGCGAAATAGCGCTCTTGACCAAGCATTAGATTGGCTCGATAAACTAAACGCTTATTCAGATAGACTTGAAAACATAAACCGAACTCCACACGGACCAATCGTGTGGAATGCAGAAATAGCACGAAATATCGCAAGAACATATGAAAGAAGACCAAAAGTTTCAAAAAACAATCTAAACCTCGCTCAGTATTACTACCAACAAGCGATAGAAATAGGCCAAAAAAAAGCAATTGAGGCAGGGAGAGAATCAAATCCATTACTTCTAAACGCATCCCAAAGCGTATTAGCAGTAGCTCTTGGTGAACGGGCAAGGATAAAAGCGCTAAAAGTAATGCATGGTTTTGAAAACATTCCCGAAGAAGAAATCATAAATGACTACCAAAAAAGCTGTGACACAATTTGGCAAACTCTTAATATCCCCAATCTCGACAGAGTGGATACTGTGCTTCAAAGATTTTATGTATATTTGTGCAAAAAAAATCTTCCTCCAAACAATCCCCAGATCCAAAAACTCGCAAAAATGTTTATAGAACTTGAAAAAATAGAAGCAGAACGTAATCTAGGCAAACTGGTAAAAAAAAGAAACGAATCCCGAAAAAGCCAAAATCCAAAAAGCACTGGTTAACTGCTCGCGCTGGTATAGCGCTTCAAAGCAACTCTCCAAAACCTAAGCGATAAAAAAAACAAAATTACCCCCGCAAAAAAAGAAACTGCAACTACACCAAAGTCAATAACCCCCATCATAACCCTAGACGGAACCGTTATCATCGTAAAAAGAGGAACTAAGTAAGTCAAAAAAGCCCTCATATTTCGGCCGAATATCTCTATTGGAAATCTCCCAAGATTAAGCGCATCTCTGTAAATCCAAATCAAATAATCAACCTCCAAAATAATTATTCCCAAAGCCATAACCAAAATATGAAATGCGCTTGCTATAAAAAGAGAGTTAACAACCAAAGCAGTATAAAGCACGACCTCCAAAACACCGGGGTCTAAAAACAACGCAAAATAAATAGTTAAAGAAAAGATAAAAGGTAGCGTAACAAAATCAATTACATCTGCCCCGCTCATCATGGATCGGAAAAGCGCGCTCTGCGGCTTAAGAAGCGTAAGGTCAAACTCGCCGGAAATTATCTTCGGCCTGAATCTGTACACATCCCGAAACAAAAACTGAGCTAAAATATCTACCAAATTAAATGTCAAAAATATAAAAATAGTTTGATGAAAATTATATCCGGCCAGGCTACCCGTTTCACGAATTAAATAATAAACAAAAAGATAAAAAAACAAAAAACGAACAATCTTTCCTACCAAAAAAAGCGCAAGCACCTTCTTCTGCGACAAAACGGACAAAAAAGAGTTTTTCGTCATTATAATCCAGCTTAATAAATAATATTTTAGCTTCTTCAATTTACCTTCCCTCCGCTCTATAAACCCGGATTCCTGCTGCCCAAACCTTCTTCATAAAAAAGTTTAGTATCAAAATCCACAAAAAACCAACAAAAGCGCCTTTCAAAATCCCAAATAAGCCAATCTGGCCTAGATAAATTTTTATAGGGTAAAAAAGTAAATACGGAAAAGGTGTGAAAGAAAGTATATCCATAATTTGTCTCGGCAATATATCAAGAGGAAACAGCGCTCCGCTTAAAAACTCAGTAACAACGAAAATCAAAACAAACTGAACTCCCCAACTAGCCTCAGGAGCCCAAAAAGGCACCAGTCCGGCAATAAAAACAATCATATAAAACAAAACTATTCCAATTATCAAAGATAGTAAAAATCCGATTATAGCTACCGGTTCAGTCTGTATAAAAAACGGGGGGCGAAGTATATAAAAAAGGGCTAAAAACTCAAAAAAAGAAAAAAACAAATGAAGGAACTTAACCGCAATATCACGGTTAAACCAATAATAAAAATAATTAATGGGTTTAACTAGATAATTGGTCAAATCTCCGCGCGCTATCTCACCAGCAACCTCTGTAGCACGCGTAGTTAATACCAAAGATCGAACAATAAGTATTCCAAATACATAAGTTAAAATTCTCGCCCTATCATAGCCAAAAAAATCCTGCTCTTGAGAAAAAACGCTACTCCAAAGATAAAAAACCAAAAATATCTGAAACAAATTTCGCAATCGCGAAGTCAAAAAATTAGCGCGGTAGGCAAACTCTTGCCGAAGTGCTACGCTGTAAAGCTTAAAATATTTATGCATTCGAGGAAAAAACTTTACCCACAATCTCATTTATCGGCTCCTCTTCAATCGTTAAATCCGAAACAGGAAAACTAGAAAGAAGCTCTGATGCAGCTACCTTAGAAACAGACCTTGAAACATAAAGCTCATAATAAGGATATTTTGCAATTCCCACCCTTCCCACCTTAGCAAGCTTCTTGGTATCAATCTCCGAAGATACCGAAAACTTTATCACCTTCTCCTTAGCATGCCTAGCAATAAGATCCTTTAAATCTCCGTCAAAAACAATCTCCCCTTCATTAATTACAATTACACGCCTGCAAAGCTCAATCACATCATCCATGTTGTGCGACGTAAGAATAATTGTAGCCTTATGCTCTCTGTTGTACTTTTTAATAAAATCTCTAAGTTTCTTCTGTGCAATTACGTCAAGCCCAATCGTCGGCTCATCCAAAAAAACAACTTTTGGCTTATGTATCAAAGCGGCAACAAGCTCAAGCCGCATTCTCTGACCCAAAGAAAGCCTTCTTACCTGCCTCTTCACATACTTCTCCACTCCAAGAAGATTAACAAGTTCACGCAAATTCTTCTGATAAGTCCTATCGGGAATGTCATATATCCTTCTATTCAGCTCAAAAGTGTCTGTTGCAGGAAGATCCCACCAAAGCTGGTTCTTCTGTCCCATAACCATGGATATTGTTTTAAGATAAGACTCTTTCCTTTCCCAGGGAGTGTATCCCATAACCTGAACAAAGCCGTGTGTCGGAAAAAGTATTCCAGAAAGTATCTTCAAAATAGTTGTTTTACCGGCTCCATTCGGACCGATTAACCCAATAAATTCTCCCTCTGAAACCGAAAAAGAAACATCCTTTAGAGCCTCAACTGTTTTTTTCTTCGGCTTAATCAAAGAGCCTAAAGCCTCCCAAAAACCCGCATTACGTTCGGTTACTTCAAAATTTTTAACCAAGCGTTCAACAATTATCGCTCTCTCCATCTAAAAAATTATAGCATTTATGAAGATTCTATCGCGCAACTTTTCTTTTGAGGGCCTTACCGGGAGTAAATCTCGGAAGTCTATGAGATTTAACCGTTACAAACTTTTCGGTATTAGGGATCTTTACTGTTTTTCCCACCATTCTTTTAACTTTAAACGTCCCAAATCCCGAAAGAACAACCTTTTCACCTTTTGCAAGAACCCTACCGACTTCATCAAGAAATACATCTACAGCTTCTGAAGCAGCCCTTTTGGGCAAATGTGCCTTTCTGGCAACCTGATCTATAAGCTGTCTCTTTGTCATATTCTAAAAAAATCATAAACCAATTAACCCAAATTGTCAAGCTATTTGGCACTTGTTGTCTCAGAAGCTTTTGTTTCTCTCAAAACAGTCACTTTTATCTGTCCTGCATAATTTGCTTCTTTCTCAAGGCTCTTTGCAATATCTCTCGCAAGTATCGTCAACTTATCGTCATCAACCTCCTCCGGATTAACAATTACCCGCACGTCCCTGCCAGCCTGAAACGCAACAGCCTCAACTACCCCCTCAAATCGCGAAGCTATCTCCTCTATAGCCTTCATGCGTTTCACATAGTCTTCATGAGGCTCATAACGGGCACCCGGTCTTGAACCCGAAATCGCATCGGCTATCCAAACTATCACCGATTCAATAGAAGAAAAAGGCCTATCTTCATGATGCTCGGCAATTATTGACACAACTTTTTTGGGTATTCCAAATTTTTTAGCAATCTCAACACCCTTTTGTATATGATTCCCTTCATCATCAGTAACCACCTTTCCGATATCGTGCAAAAGCCCACCAAGACGCACAGATTCCAAATCAGCATTAAGTTCGCGAGCGATAGCCATACCAATCTTCGTCTCTTCAATAGTGTGAATCGCTAGATTCTGGCCGTAAGAAGTTCTAAATCTAAATCTTCCAATCAATCTAATTAGTTCCAGAGAAAGCCCGTATTCGCCAACCGCTTCCACAATCTTTTTTCCTTCCTCCAAAAGCACATCATCCATACCAGCCCTTACCCGCTCAACTACCTCTTCAATTCTCGATGGCTGTATTCTCGTATCTTTAATCAAGATCTCCAAAGCACGCTTTGCAATTTCACGTCTGATTGGATCAAAACTTGAAAGTTTTATTTCATTGCCCTCGTCAAGATCTATTTCAACTCCGCTTGCCCTCTCAAAAGCTCTAATATTCCTGCCTTCTTTACCGATTATTCTTCCCTTAGCCTCCTCATTAGGCAAAGCCACGGACGAAAGCGTATACTCAGCCACATAGTCGGTAGCACCGTGTTTCATTGCATCCACAAGTATCTCTCGAGCTTTTTCGTTTGCCTCTTGTTTTATTCTGTCCTCGGCATTTCTTATTCTTTTTGCAATCTCGGAAGTAAGTTCATTTTGAACTTCTGCCAAAAGCTGCTTTTTTGCCTCCTCGCGACTCATGCGGGACACATCTTCAAGTTTTTTAATAAGCTCTTCTTTTAATTTTTCTTCACTTTTAACCATAATTTATTAAATAAAAACCAAACGAAGGAAAAACCGTATTTTCTTAACTTCCGGCCTGCAAAAATGATGGAGACTTAAATCTAAAATCTTCCCCCATAATCTTTCCTTCGTCTATAATTTTACTCTCTAAAAACATATTTTTCAACCGCTTACCTTCTTAATTACCTCCCAAGAATACCCCTGTCTGCTCAAAAATTCTCCTATTTTTCTCTTTTTGTCACGCTCACCAAGCCTTTCCCAACGATAAGAATTCTTTTCTATAATTTTTTTTGCCAAGCTAACTTCATCAAAATCTATCGTTTTCAAAACTTCTTCAACCAGCTCTCTTTTAATGCCTTTTTGGGAAAGCTCATAAATAAGTCCTCTTCTGGATCGTGGACGAAACTCCATTCTCTGCGTTATCCACCATTCACAAAACTCACGATCATCCAAAAGTCCGAAATCACGAAGTTTCTTTTTTAAACTTTGAACCAAAACCTTTTCAATATTTTTCTTCTCAAACCAATAGTCAAGCTCTTTTTCACTCCGTGGCCTTAAAGTAGCAAACTTTACACACTTTTCCCAAAAAAGATCAAACTCATTATCATTCTTTTTCATCACCCAGCTCTTTAGGCAAATCTTTACCGGAAACAAGAACCTCTCTAATTTTTCTTTCTATCTCATCACAAATCTTTTTATTTGCCTTCAAGTATTCCTTCGCCGCTTCCTTTCCCTGGGCAAAAGTTTTTCCGTTATAAGAATAAAACGAGCCCTTTTTTTCAACAATCCCCATTTCCACTCCAACATCCAAAATTCCACCCAGCTTTGAAATGCCCTCATCATTTACAATGTCAAACTCAGCAACACGAAGCGGAGGGGCAACTTTATTTTTAACAACTCTAACTCTGTGCCTCGAACCAAAAACCTGATCTCCTTCCTTAAGAGTCTCAATCCTTCTGATATCAAGCCTGACCGATGAATAAAATTTTAATGCAAGCCCACCAGGCGTTGTCTCGGGATTCCCAAACATCACACCTATCTTTTGTCTAATCTGATTTGTAAAAATAAGAATCGTCTTACTCTTATTAATTGCGCCCGTAAGCTTTCTTAGTGCCTGGCTCATAAGCCTTGCCTGAAGCCCAATCACGGCATCACCCATCTCACCCTCAAGTTCAGCCCTCGGAACTAATGCGGCAACCGAATCAACAATCACCACATCCAAAGCTCCCGATCTTACTAGAGTCTCAGTTATTTCAAGAGCCTGCTCTCCTGTATCCGGCTGGCTTAAAAGCAAATCGTCAAGATTAACACCTATAGTCTCAGCTCTTGTAGGATCTAACGCATGCTCCGCATCTACAAAAGCACACTGCCCGCCCCGTTTCTGAGCCTCGGCAACAACATGCAAAGCCAGAGTAGTCTTCCCCGAAGCCTCGGGTCCGTAAATTTCAACTATTCTGCCTCTCGGAAGCCCGCCTACTCCAAGAGCCAAATCAAGAGCAATAGACCCCGTCGGAATTGTATCAACATCCTTAAGCTGTCTGGCGCGCTCTCCAAGCCTCATAATTGATCCTCGTCCATACTGCTTCTCGATCTGCTCCATCGCAAGCTTTATAGCGGCAAGTTTCTGAGAAGATCCGGAAGAAGAATCCGATTTCACTTTTTCCTCTTTTTTATTCTTACCCCTTGGCATTTGGCTTTACTTTTAGCACATACTAAAGGATAATACAAGCATCAAATGGACTCAAAAAACCTGGATAACCAAAAAATTGTAAAACTCTTAAGAGAAGGAAAAATAGGTATTCTTCCGACAGACACAATCTACGGGATTCATGCAAGCGTCTTTATCCCGGAAGCAATTGAAAAAATATACAAAATCAAAAAAAGAGACAGCCATAAACCTTTCGTTATCCTTATTTCATCTCCTCTTGATCTTGCAATCTTTAAAATTGGCACGTCCCCCAAAATTAAAAAATTTTTAGATAAAGTTTGGCCGGGAAAAATAAGCGTAATCTTGCCTGCCAAAGAAAACCTTTTCAAATACCTTCACAAAGGAACAAAAAGCCTAGCCATTAGAATCCCGGATAAACCGGATCTAAGAAAACTTCTGGAAAAAACAGGTCCCTTAATATCTACATCGGCAAACCCCGAAGGAAAAAAGCCTGCAACAACTATGGAAGAAGCAGAAAACTATTTTGGAAACAATGTGGATTTCTATGTAAACGAAGGATTTCTAAATGGCGAACCGTCAACTGTAGTTAAAGTAGTAGGAGACAAAATAAGACTCATTCGAAAAGGAGCAGTTAAATTAAAAAATTAATCTGATAAAATATCAGTGTCAACGGGGTATAGTTTAAAGGTAGAATGGGCGCATGGGGTGCGTCCGGTCCAGGTTCAATTCCTGGTACCCCGACTGAATTTCTTCAAATTCAAAAACCCCGCAGGTTAGCTCCAACGGGGCTTTTGTTTTTTAGTAAGCTTCAATCTTACTTTTCGGGGCAACTCAGGCTGTCCCAAGCATCTTTGCTTACAAATTTAGTAAGTTTGCTCCCGTCAACTTCTGCTTTTACAGCATACCTTACTTGCATCCCACCGTCTTTAGTCTGTCTCTCGTATTTAGTCTTCCAGCATTGACTTACCGGGACATCTACCTTCGCACGCTTTTTAACATCATAAAACTGTACCGAATTCATTAATATCACCCCCTCTCGATTTTTGCTTAGACTAAGCTAAAAATAATCTACCTCACCCCAGCTTGTCAAGAAGTAGCCAAATTTTATAAGTTTACCAAAGCGCATAAATAGACTATTATTAAACCAATAATATGGCTATAACCCTCTTTACAAGCTTAACAAAAAACGACAAAACTGAGGCTGTAGATAGGCTAATTAAAGGCAGCACTCCAAGCCAGGACTTTTTTTTAATGATAGTCCTGTCAATATTAACAGCCACATTCGGCCTACTTCAAAATAACGTTTCCGTAATAATCGGAAGCATGCTGATAGCCCCAATACTCTACCCCATTCTCTCCCTATCTCTGGGTATTACAATTGCCGATTTCAAACTGATCTCAAGATCATTCTGGACATTAGTTAAATCCATAGCACTTGCCATAACAGTAGCGAATATATCAACGCTCCTCTTCTCAACACAGTTTACAAGCATCACACAAGAAATCGTCTCCAGAGCGCATCCGACTCTCTCTTATGCAATCATTGCTCTTATTGTAGGCTTTGCCGGATCTTTTGCTTTAGTAAAACCCCAACTAAACGAAACACTCCCTGGTATAGCAATTTCTGTAGCAATAATTCCTCCTCTGGCAACTACCGGCATAGGTATAGCTAAATTCAACTGGGACTTAATAAGCGGATCTTTTCTTTTGTTTCTTGTAAACACAACAGGCGTTATATTTGCAAGCATGATTACATTCTCGCTAATGAACTTCTATACCGAAAAAAGCGAAGCCAAAAAAACAGTAAAAGCAGAAGATAATAAAATCAAAAATACTAGATGATAAATGCCCAAAAAAAAGAGTCTTATATAAGAAACTTTGTTTTCGGGGTAGAAGATAGCTTAGTCTCAACGCTAGGATTACTCTCTGGTGTAGCAACGGCAGGTCTACATAAAAACGAAATTTTCTTAACAGGTGTTGTTTTAATATTCGTAGAAGCAACTTCAATGGGCATAGGAAGCTATCTGTCACAAGATATTTCTGAAGATTTCCTCAAAACAAAAAATTCTCAAAAAAGCTCCGTACAAGGAGCAATTATTATGCTTCTTGCGTATTTTTTTTCAGGATTCATTCCACTCATTCCGTATCTGGTCTTTAATCCGTCAAAAGCGCTCCTAATTTCAATAGCCGTATCCTTAACCAGCCTTTTTTCTCTTGGGTTAATAAGCGCCAAGTTTCTAAAAATCAATTCTCTTAAACACGCAATAAAAATGTTTCTTCTCGGCGGAACAGCCGTATTAATTGGAATAACTGTAGGTAAAATATTCAAATATTAACGCTTTGGAGACTGCTTTTTTCTTCTCGCCTTCCCTCCTGTGCCCACCATTCTTCTTTGCCTTATACGCGCATCGCGGCTTAAAAGCCCCTGCTTTTTAAGTAGAGGCTTATACTTTTCAGTATCAAGCTTACTAAATGCGCGGGAAATAGCAAGAACAAGTGCGTCAAGCTGCCCCTTTTTCCCACCACCAACTATTTTTGCACTAATATAATATTTTCCTAAAGTCCCGGTAGCCTCAAAAGGTCTAAGCCAAGCCTTTCTCATAACCTCACCTGGAAAATACTTACCAATTACCTCTCCGTTTACAACGCTTTCTTTATCTCCCTTAAATAAGCGCACCCTACAAGAAGCAGATCTTCTTCTCCCAACGGCGTAAACATAGTTCCTTTTGGTTTTTCCCTTAGCTGGCATTGTTTTTCTCCCCCTTTCCAAATTTTTCTTTATAAACATGCTCACTTCCAGCAAACACCTTTAATCTGCCCATACGAACGCTCTGAAGCCTATTTTTAGGAAGCATGCGGGATACAGCAAGTTCAATTATTCTCTCAGGCCGCTCTTTTTTTAACTTTGCGTACGAAACTTCTTTAAATCCTCCCGGATATCCCGAATGTTTGTAATAAATCTTTTGGGATTCTTTCCTTCCTGTAACTTTGATATCCTTTGAATTAATTACCACCACCCAATCACCCATATCAATATGGTTCGCATAGACTCTCTTATGCTTACCCATAAGAAGATTCGCCACACGCGTTGCAAGTCTGCCAAGAACTACATCTTTAGCATCTATCAAGTGCCACTTACGAACAACATCTTTACTTTTTGGCTGGTACGTCTTTTTCATCCTTTCCTTTCTTTATACTCTTTTTAACCCTCTTTTTTTTCTCACTCTCTAAAGAGCCTACGCTCCTTGACCACTCAAGCATCGCCATTTCGGCATTATCACCGCTTCTGGAAGACAGGTGGGTAAGTTTCGTAAACCCAGACACTTTGTCTTTCATAAACTTGCTCACCTTATAAAGCTCGTCTGTTGTAAACCTGTCGTTTCCCAATCTTGAATAAACCGACCTCCTGGAAGAAACCGTCTCTTGCTTTAAAAGGCCAATCATTTTATCCACTTCGGGCTGAACCGCCTTGGCCTTTGCCAAAGTAGTCTTAATTCTTCCGTTTTTTGCCAAAGAACGGATTAAAGATCTAAAAAGCGCCGTTCTTGATCTTCGTGATCTATTTAGCTTTCTTCCGTAAACCCTCTTACGCATTAAACTCTACTCCCTTCTCCTTTAAAGCAGCGTTAATTATCTTTATCGACTTATCACCAAGATTTCTAACCTTCGTCAATTCAGACGGATCTGCCTTTACAAGCTTTTCTACAGTTTCATAACCAGCTTTACTCAAAGCGTTGGCTACACGAGTAGGAAGGCCTATCTCCTCAACCGAAAGCTTACCTACCATTCCAAGTCCGTCATCTTTTATCTCGCTCTCTTTTTTCTCTACCTTTTTAGGATTAACAATCTGATTAAAATAAGCAACCAATATCTCGGCAGCCGAACGTAAAGCAAACTCAGGCTCTATTGTTCCATCAGTCCAAATCTCAACAGTCAACTTATCATAGTTAGTTACCCTACCCACACGGGTTTCTTCAACTTTATAGCTCACGCGCAAAACAGGGGAAAAACTGGCATCCAAAGGTATTATTCCAATAGCTTTATCCTCATCTCGTTCATCAGCCGAAAGATATCCGACACCGCTTTTAATCTCCATCTCAACGTCAAGCTTAGCGCCCTTTGAAAGATTAGCCAAAACAAGATCCGGATTTGCTATCTTCGCATCTCCAGAAATTTTAATATCCGAAGCTTTTACCTCACCCGCATCTCTTGCGCTTAATGTCGCCTTTAAAGGCTTATCTCCGTCATAAGAAACACTCACCCTTTTAAGATTCAATAAAAAATCCAAAACATCCTCTTTCATTCCCTTAAGAGTAGAAAACTGATGCTTAACTCCTGAAATCTTTACATTTGTAATTGCAGCTCCTTTTAAGCTGGATAAAAGCACTCTTCTTAAAGAGTTCCCCAATGTATATCCATAGCCTTCTTTCAAAGGGCTCAAAACAAACTTTGCGTAGTTTTCTTGGCTTTTTTCTTCTTTAATCTCAAACAATGGCTCCATTATGCGTCACCTCCTCGCTCAATTTTATCTGGAATAAAACTCAATTATATCTGCCTCATTAAAAGGCTCATTAACATCATCTCTAACAGGTTCACGATCAATCTTGCCCGCGGCTCCTTTTTTCTTTAACCAACCGGGAATCTTTAAATCCTTCTCCTTCAAAAGCTTGGCAACCGACGGTATTTCAATAGCCTTCGAAGAAAGGGCTATTGTATCACCTTTTTTAACCAAATACGACGGGATATTTACTTTCTTGCCGTTTACCAATACGTGTCTGTGGCTTACAAGCTGTCTGGCCTGCGCTCTTGTATTTGCAAACCCCAATCTGGCAACAACGTTATCAAGTCTTTTTTCCAATATCGAAAACAATGCATCCGAAGTATTACCCTTTGTTTTCAAAGCTTGAGCCATATATCTTTTAAACTGTCTCTCATAAAGGCCGTAAAATCTCTTTACTTTTTGCTTTTCCCTAAGCTGTCTTCCATATTGGGAAGCAGCTCTACGAGTACCCTTCGGGCCGTGCACGCCTGGTGTAACATTTACGCGGGTAAGCTTAGAACCTTTTGAAAAAAGATCAAAACCCTCTCTTCTTGATAATCTGTCTTTAGGACCCGTGTACCTTCCCATGTTTTAAACCCTCCTTTTCTTCTTTGGCCTCGGCCCATCATGGGGCATAGGTGTAACATCAGCAATCATATTAATCTTAATTCCCGCAGCCTTTATTGCCCTTAGGGAAGCCTCTCTTCCCGGACCAGGCCCTTTTATATAAACATCCGCATCACTCATACCGTATTCTTCAACTGCTTTTCGAACCACCTGCTCAACCGCCAAAGTAGCTGCATAAGGAGTTGCCTTTCTCGTGCCTTTAAAACCACTCTTTCCCGAAGAACCCCAACAAATAGCAGCACCTTCTTCGTCTGTTATTGTTATCAGAGTATTATTAAAACTTGCGGAAATATAAATTTTTCCGGTTTTAACTACTTTTGTTCCCCCTTTTTTTGATTTAGCCATTTTACTTTTCCTCCTTCTTGGTCGGACCCATCTTTGCAAGAGCCTCTTTCTTAAATGCACCCACTGTTCTTCTCTTCCCCCTCTTAGTTCTCGCATTAGATTTCGTCCTCTGCCCTCTAGCCGGCAAACCCTGTGTGTGTCTTATTCCCCGATAGCTTCCAATAGATTTTAATCTCTGAATATCCTCCCTTACCTTTCTTAACAAATCTCCCTCAACAGCATATTCTTCAAGCTTACCTGCAATCCTGGTCAAATCTTCGTTTGAAAGATCCTTCACACGAAGACTCGGATCAAGCTTAAGCGAACTTACAACCTCATCCGATCTGCTCCAGCCTATTCCTTTAATTTTTGTAAGGGCGAAACCCACTCTCCAACTGTCCTGTAAATCTATTCCTGCAATTCTAGCCATTTTTATCCTTGACGTTGTTTATGCTTGGGGTTTGTACAAATAACATACAAAACACCCTTTCTTTTTACTATTTTGCAATTATTGCATATTTTCTTTATAGATGATCTAACTTTCATGAATCCTCCTTTTTTCCAAGCTTATAAACAATTCTTCCCCTGTTCTCATCATATGGAGTTACCTCAACCTTTACCTTATCTCCGGGCATAACTCGCATAAAACCTCTCCTCATCTTTCCTGAAGGCACGGCCAATATCAAACGCCCATCGTCAAGCTTAATTCTAAACATAGTATTCGGCAAAAGCTCGGTTACTTCACCAATTAAAATTGTATTTTTTAATACCATAATTATTTATTCAGTCAAAACAACATGACCGTTGCCATAAACGGCCACGGTCTCTTCAAAAAGCGCTGATATTTTAGCATCTTTTGTGCTTATTGTCCAACCGTCACCCATTGTAACCAGCTCATCTCTGCCCATTGTATACATTACCTCAACCGCCAAAGCCATACCCTCCTTAATCTCCACAAACTCATCCGGCGTCCCGGCCAAAATACAAGGTATCCTCGGGTCCTCATGCAAACGCCTACCTATTCCATGTCCGGTTAACGAACTAAGGGGAGTATAACCGAATGAAGTTATGGTTTTTTCAATTGCATAAGAAATGTCCCCTATCTTGCCACCCAATTTAATTGAAGAAATTGCTCCCGAAAGAGCTGTTCTTCCCGCTTCTAAAAACTTCTCTTTCTCCAAATTATCACCTATCAATAAAGACACAGATGTATCTGTATGAAACCCCTTATAAAAAATCCCAAGATCAATACTTACAACATCTCCGTCCCTAAAAATAACATCCTTTTTAGGAATCCCATGGACAACTCCCTCATTCACATTAACACATGTCGACCATTTATATCCCGGAACCATCTTAAAAGAAGGCTCACAGCCAAGCTTTTCTATATAATTTGTAGCAGCTTCTTCAATCTCATAAGCACTTACACCAGAGCGAACAAGGCTCGAAACCTCATGCTTCACCCTCGAAAGCTTTCTGCCACCCTCTCTCATAATATCTAATTCCTTTTTACTTTTTATACTCAATTTATTCATTTTTAACCTTTTCTATAGCATTTTTAATATCCAAAAAAATCTCTTCAATCGGACGTTCTCCATCAATTTCGATCAAAATCCCATCTTTTTCTATCTCCGAAATAAGTGGTTTGGTTTCTCTTTTAAACAAACTAAGCCTCTTTTTAATAGTCTCCTTTTTATCATCGGCTCTTTGCACCAAACGCCCCCCGCATTTACATCTACCCGGATTACTCGGAGGATTAGTAATAAGATTATAAACAGTTCCACACTTAACACAGGTTCTTCTGGCAGAAAGCCTTTTAACCGTCTCCTCCTCGCTTATATTAATATAAACAACAAGATCAATCCTCTGATTAATCTTGGATAACCACCTCTTCAAAATCGAATATTGGCTTTTGGTTCTAGGGAACCCGTCAAAAACTTTCCGTTTTTTTAGAGAATTATTTGCCTTCAAATCTTGAGCAATCAAATTAAGCGTATTCTCATCAGGATAAAGCTCACCCTTTTTGTAAATAAGCTCGTAAACTCCACTATCCCTCTGCGCTAATTCTCGCAAAAGTTTTCCGCTTTCAATATGATAAAATCCCATTCGTTCAGACAAAAGATCAGCCTGTGTTCCTTTTCCCGAGCCCTGAGGCCCCATTATTATTAAATTCATTTTCTTAATATTCCCTCATATTTGCGCATCACAAGCTGAGCTTCAAGATCTCGAGTCACCTCAAGTACCACAGAAACAACAATAAGTATCCCTGTGCCTCCGATAACAAGATTCGATATTCCTAAAAAAGCTTGCATCAAAGAAGGTAGAATGGCCACAAGTCCCAAAAACACGGCACCAACCAAAGTAATTCTATTAAGCACGTAGTTCAAATATTTGACAGTATGGCTTCCTGGCCTTATTCCCGGAATAAACGCGCCATTTTTTTGTAAATTTTCCGAAATTTTTTCTGGGTTAAAAACTACCGAAGTATAAAAATAAGTAAAACCAACAACCAAAAGAAAATAAAACGCATTATACAAAAAAGATTGCGGATCAAAAAGCGTAACCAGTCGATTTGCAAAACTTGAAACACCCGGATTTTCTACCGCACCTAAAAATTGCCCTAACATAGAAGGTATTAAAACTAAAGAAACCGCAAAAATAATCGGTATTACCCCGGCTTGATTAACACGCAAGGGAATATAGGTTGAATTAATACCGCTAACAACCCGTCTCGACTGCCTGGCATAATTTATAGGAATCTTTCTTGTAGCCTCATTTACAAAAACAATAAGAGCTATTGTAACTACAGAAAGTGCGGCAAAAATCAATAAACTAAATAAATTCTGGGATTGGTAAGTAGAAAAAGATCTACCCACAGAAACCGGAAGCCTGGCAACTATGCCCGCAAATATCAAAAAAGATACCCCGTTCCCAACACCGTACTCTGTAATAAGCTCGCCCATCCAAATAGCAAGCATCGTGCCCGCCACCATGGTAACAACGAGCGCAACCAAGGAAAGAGCAGAAAGCCCCTGAATTACCCCCTGGCTTTTAAGAAGCATGTACATTCCAAATGCCTGAAAAACCGAAAGCGGAATCGTAATAAATCTTGTGTATTGATTAATCTTTTCCTGCCCAAACTCACCCTCCTTTGAAAGCTCTTCAAATCGAGGCACCACAAAAGTAAGCAATTGCATAATAATCGACGCATTAATATAAGGCGTAAGACCCAAAGCCATTATTGAAAAATTAGCAAGCGTTCCTCCAGAAAATACATCTAATAGAGAAAGCAAAGCACTTCCCCCAAAAAGAATCCTCAGAGAAGTCCTATCTATCCCGGCAGCAGGAATATGAGCTGCAAATCTAAAAAAAACAAGAACCACCGCAGTAATCAATATCTTTTTCCTTACTGCGGGAGACTTAATGCTTTTAGAAAAAAAGTCTGTAATTTTTGATATCATTTAACGCTTCCCCCAGCCTGCTTTATTATTTCAACAGCACGCTTCGAAGCCGGCAATTCCAAAATAAATTTCTTTTCAAGCTTATCCCCTCCGGCTAATATCTTAACCCCGCCTTTCCCGATCTTCTTCTCATCAACAAGTTTTGCATCAGATAAAGCTTTTATGCTTAAAGTAGTTCCGCTTTTCAATTTGTTAAGCTCACCGGTCTTAATAACAACAGGTTTATCTTTTGCTTTGAATTTACCTTTCCCCCTGGAAATGGGAAGCCTCCTTAATAAAGATTTTTTGACCTTTACCCCCTCAAAAAGAATGCCTATCTTCCCTCTGGATTTCTGTCCCTTGGTTCCACGGCCACTGGTATGCCCGCCTTTTCCGCTTCCGTAACCCTTCCCCCTTCTTTTTTTGCTTTTATTCACTATTTTTGGCAAATCCATTCTTCACTTCTCCTCCCTTCTTTTTGACAATCTGGACAAATCTTTCAATGCCTCAAGTGTCGCATTTACATTAGCGTTCTTGTTTTTTGTTCCCAAAATTTTCCCCGAAGCATTCAAAATTCCTGCCGACTCCAAAACCACTCTCATCGGCCCACCAGCAATTATTCCGCTTCCGGGAGGAGCCGGGCGAAGAATAATATGTGCCGCACCAAATTTTTTTTCTATTTCAAAAGGGATGGTCTTACCCCTAATCGGAACCTCAAACATGTGCTTTCTTGCATAAGAAAAGGCTTTTTGTATTGCCCCTCTCACATCCAAGGCTTTAGAATGCCCTGCACCTACTTTTCCCTTTTTATCACCAACCACCACCAAAGCGTTAAAACGAATCGTATTCCCGCCTTTTGTTTTCTTTGATATGCGATTAATCTCAACTACTTTTTCGTCAAATTCATCCATTATAATTTAACCCCTCCTTCCCTCAACGTCTCTGCAATTTTTTTAACATTTCCATGATATTTGTATCCGCCCCTATCAAAAACAGCCTGCTTTATCTTCTTTTTTAACATAAGCTCAAGCATTTTTTTACCTGTTTTCACAGGATCTTTGCCAAAAACATGCGCTAAGGTCTTACTCTTTTCATCATTTATTAATTGCAAATAGAAATACTTATTCGATCGAAAAATACTAATTCTGGGTCTATCCGAACTCCCCGATATTCTCGATCTTACTTTTCTTTTTCTTCTATATCTTTTTTCTAGCTTGCTTTTCATAATTAACCGGCTCCCGCCTTTGCTGCCTGCTTTCCAGGCTTTCTTCGAACAACTTCATCTATATATCTTATTCCAGTACCCTTATATGGTTCAGGTTTTCTAGCTGCCCTAATTTTAGCAGCAAAACCACCAACCAAGTCTTTGTCAATTCCTTCAAGATTAATTATCGACTTCTCAATCGTCACCTGAATTCCATCAGGAACCTCAAATTCAACAGGATGAGAGTAGCCCACAGTTAATACCAAAGTCTTTCCCCTCAATTCAACCCGATACCCGGCTCCCACTACCTCTAAAGACCTTTTCCACCCTTCAGTCACTCCATAAACCATATTCCTTATATGAGCCTTCACAGTGCCTTGCAGCGCATCAAAAAATTTCCCTTTCTTTCGTTTTTCAACAACTATACTATTGTTATCAATTATATTGACATCAACTCCATTCGGAATAGTTCGTGCAATACTTCCCCTTGGCCCACTAATCAAAATCTCAGAGCCGCTAATATCAACCTTAACGTTCTCTCCGAATTCAACTGGTAATCTACCAAATCTTCCCATTTTTTTAAATTTACCAAACTTCCGCAATTACTTCGCCTCCCACCGCGGACTTTAACGCCTCTTTTGACGACATTACTCCTTTCGGCGTACTAATTATCAAAAAAGACGCCCCCTTTCTCTTGGAAAGCTCATCAAAATTAATATAAGTCCGAAGGCCGGGTCTAGAAACAAGTTTAAGATTAATAAGCACAGGCTCTTTTTTATGAAAAGCAAGAACTACCCGTAAAATATTATCCTTTTTTTTGACTTCTTCTAAATATCCAAGCTTTTTTAATACATTGGCAACAGATACAATAAAATTGGTCGCAACCACCTCAACCTCACGGTTTCCGGACATTGCCGCATTTTTAATTTTTATCAAAAAATCTCCTATTGGATAATTTGTCATTTTACCAACTCGCTTTCTTTACCCCGGGAATTTCACCCTTATGAGCCAATTCTCTAAAACAAATCCTGCAAAGACCGAATTTTCTCATATATCCGCGCGAACGTCCACATTTTCGACATCTATTTGTATATCTTGTCTTATATTTTAATTTTTTTGTCTCTCTTACGACTTTTGA
The DNA here is from genome assembly GCA_002329465.1 of Candidatus Woesebacteria bacterium UBA1430. Taxonomy (GTDB): domain Bacteria; phylum Patescibacteriota; class Microgenomatia; order UBA8517; family UBA8517; genus UBA1430. Next base: position 48,096 of record DCTW01000004.1, read on the forward strand.
TTTCTTTGCCATATTTACTCCTTTTCAAAAGGCATACCCATCAAAGAAAGCATCCTCTCCGATTTTTTCTTGTCGGAATTCTTAACAACAAGTGTTATTTCTATCCCCTGCATTTTATCTGTTTTCCCAATGCCAATCTCGGGAAAAACGGAATACTCTTCAAGCCCTATTGTGTAATTTCCATCCCCATCAAAACTGCTTTTAGATAGTCCCTTAAAATCCCTAAGTCTCGGCAAAACTATGGTTATAAGTCTTGCCAAAAAATCATACATCTTCTGTCTTCTTAAAGTAACGCTCAAACCAACAGGATTTCCCTCTCTAATACCAAACCCAGCAACCGATATCCGAGCGCGCCTTACAAACGGTTTTTGTCCGCACATTAAAGATATATCTTTCACAAGCCTTTCCATAATCTCCTTATTTTTCAAAAGCTCGCCTGTTCCCATATTTACAACTATTTTGGAAACATAAGGTGTAGCCATCTTGTTTTTAATTCCAAACTCATCCATCAGCTTCGAACGAACCTCGCTCTCATAAACCTCTTTTAAATTTAATCTGTTTTGCTTCATATTTTTATTTCTTGTCTACAATCACACCGGACTTTTTACTAATTCTCAGTTTTTTTCCACCCTCTACTTTAAAACCTATCCTTGTTGGCTTACTGCTTTTGGAATCAACAACCATTAACTTTGATAAATCAATAGGTCTTGGTATCTCATAAATACCTCCCTTGCCGTCTCTTGCCAAAGCTTTCTTAACATGTTTTTTGTAAATATTTACATCACTCACAATAGCAACTCCTTTTTTTGGATAAATTCTTTCAATACTACCCTCACGCCCTTTATCTTTCCCGCTAATTACTACCACTTTATCTCCAACTTTATACTTCAACATATTAAACTACCTCCTTGGCTAACGAAACTATTTTTGTATATCCGGCATCCCTTACTTCCTTTGCAATAGGTCCCAAAACTCGCGTTCCCCGAGGAAGACCTTGCTTGTCAATAATTACAGCAGCATTATCATCAAACCTTATATAACTTCCGTCCTCTCTTCTTACTTCTTTCTTTGTCCGAACAATCACAGCGTTCACAAGTTCACGGTTTGAAACAACACCCGCAGGATCCGCCTTTTTTACAACACAACGCACAACATCACCAATTGTTGCCTTTTTGCCGATCTTTGTAGAAACTCCAATTACATGAAGCATTTTAGCTCCAGAGTTATCTGCCAAATTCAAATTACTTCTTAGCTGTACCATCTTCTTTATCCTTTCTAACAACCTCAAGTATTTTCCATTTCTTTGTTTTACTGTAAGGTCTGCTGTCGGAAAAATTAACAATATCCCCCTCAGATACCCCAATGTCATCATGCACAAAATATTTTTTTATTCTTCTAAACCTTTTTTTGTAAACAGGATGCACAAACACACGATCTACACTTACACATGCGGTCTTAGGCATCTTGGTTGATACAACTTTACCTGTAAATATTTTCATTTTTCTCCTTTCTTTTTCTCACTCTCTTTCTGTCTTTGCTTTTCTGATATTATAGTCATAATTTGGGCAATATCTAAAGCAAGCACTTTTTTCGATTTCAGATTTTTCTCCTCACCAGATGATATTTTAACACTTCTTTTCAAAGCATCCTTCTTAAGCTTAAAAACCTTTTCTTTAAGCTCTTTAATCGTGCTTTTTCTAATATCGCTAAGTTCTCTTTTCTTCATTTAAGTCTATCCTCTTTTGCAACAATCCTTGTTTTAAAAGGCATCTTGTCTCCCGCTTTGGAAATCGCGCTTTTTACAACTTCTTCATTAGGCCCTGTTACCTCATAAATTATCCTCCCGGGCTTAATCACGGCAACATAAGTATCAATATCGCCTTTCCCCTGACCCATTCTTTGTCCTGCTGGACGAGACGTTATGGGCTTATCGGGAAATACCCTAATCCACACCCTACCTTTTCTTTTCAAAGTATTTGTTATTGCTCGCCTTCCCGCCTCGATCTGCTTAGACTTAAGCCATCCCCGCCCCATAGCCTTAAGACCAAATTCACCGAAACTAAGGCTGCTTCCTCTTTGAGAAAGACCCTTTCTTCTTCCTCTAAAATCCTTTCTGTATTTTCTTCTTTTCGGTTGCAACATTTTATTTACTCCTTATCTTCGGATTTATAAATCCAAACCTTTACTCCAACATAACCTCTTTTCAAAAGTGCCGGAACTTGAGCATAATCAACATTCTTTCTCAAAGTTTGCGTAGGTATAGAACCCTCATAATATTTCTCGGATCGTGCTATTTCGGCCCCTCCTATCCTTCCGGAAAGTACTATCTTTACCCCCAAAGCTCCGGATTGCATAACCCGCTCTATGCTTTTGGCAACCACCCTCCTGTGAGGAAGCCTTCTTTCAAGCTCGGATGCTATTCTTCCGGCAACCAAATGAGCAGACAGCTCCGGATTCTTAATCTCTGTAACCTGCAAATCCACCCTCAAATCTTTTGGATACTCTCCTCTAACATTTTTTATTATTTCAATTATTTTTTTCTTTAAATCTTCTATGCCCGTTCCACCCCTTCCGATCACTACACCGGGTCTTGAAACAGTAAGAGAAATAGCTATACTTTTTGGCAACCTTTCAATATCCACCCTACTTATACCGGCGGTTTTAAGTCTTTCCATCAAAAATCCACGGATTTTAATATCCTCTATCAAAAAATCTTTAAATCGCTTGTCGTCCGAAAACCATCTTGATTTCCAATTAACAAATCTTCCTGTCCTAAAACCTACGGGGTTAACTTTTTGTCCCATTATTTTTCTCTCCTTTCAGAACTACTCTTATATGGCTTGTCCTTTTTAAAATAGGATGCCACTGCCCTCTTGAAACGGCCCTGCCGCGCTTAAGCGTCGGCCCCTCGTTTATCTCTATCTCTTTAAAAACCAAATCTTTCTCCACAAGCCCCTTAACTTTAGCGTTTGCAACCGCGCTTTTTATCGCCTTATATAAAGGTTTAGCCGCCCTCTTTCTCAAAAAAGGCAGCATCTCCAAAGCTTGTACGGGAGTCATTTCGCGCACAACATCCGCAACAAGCCTAATCTTCCTCGGCGATGTTCGAATAAATTTTTCTTTCGCAATTACTTCCATATTAAGTTTTCTCTATAATTCTCTTAACCACTTGACCATGTCCTCTAAAAGTTCTTGTTGGCGCAAATTCACCGAATCTATGGCCAACCATATCTTCTGACACAAAAACATCTATAAACACTCTGCCGTTATGAACCTTAAAGTATTTACCCACAAATTCAGGTGCTATCTGAGAACTTCGTGCCCAAGTTTTTATGGGGCTTGCTTTTTCACCCATTCCACTGGCAACCTTCTTTAATATTCTCTCATCTACATACGGTCCTTTTTTAATGCTTCTACTCATTTTTTTTAACTACCATGTTTGCCGGGCTTTCGCCTCTGAACAATCAATCTATCCGAATACTTTCCCTTTTTTCGCGTTCTTCCGACAGCAGACTTGCCGTAAGGAGTTTTGGGGTATTTAAGACCAACTCCGCTTCTTCCTTCCCCTCCTCCATGCGGATGAGAACCAGGGTGCTGCGCAGTCCCCCTGACCGTAGGTCTAATACCACGCCTTCTTTTTGTACCTGCTTTCGGGATTCTTATACTTCGGAAATCGGCATTGCCAACTTGTCCAATAGTAGCATAACACAATGGATCAAATCTTCTAATCTCACTTGAAGGAAGCCGCACTAATACAAAATCTTTCTCCTTACCCTGAACCACAGCCGAAGAACCGGCACTCTTTACAATTTGAGCACCCTTACCAGGCCTTATTTCTATATTATGTATGCTCGTACCCACAGGGATCTTCGAAAGCGGCAACGCATTACCAACCTCAATAGGAGCCTCAGCAGATGAAATCACCTTCTGTCCCTTAATCAAACCAACCGGTGCAATTATATATCTTCTCTCCCCGTCCTTATAAAGAAGCAAAGCCACGTTCGCATTCCTGTTTGGATCATATTCAACGCGTTCAACTGTAGCCCAAACATCTTTTTTATCACGTTTAAAATCTATTTTTCTCAAATACCTTTTATGTCTCCCACCTTGATGTCTTACAGTAACTTTACCGCGAGATCGCCCCGACTTTTTTGGTAAAATTTGAATCAACTTACTCATTTTTTCTTCTTCTCCTCCCCTGCAAAAAGGTCAATTTTGTCCTTGCCCTTTAGCACAACAACCGCTTTTTTTCTAGCAGGTTGGACCGTCTTTCTCCTTCTCCACATACTAGTTTTAACAACACTTTTGTAATTCATTACCGAAACAGTCTTAACAGAAACTCCAAAAATCTCACCAATAACCTTCTTTATCTTCGGCTTATTAAGCCCGCGGGGAACCCAAAATGTATATTTGCCATTCTTCGCATCGGCAATACTCTTTTCTGTTAATACCGGCTTTATTTTTATCATTTCTTCTTCTCCTCTTTCTTTTCTGCCTTAAACACATCGGCATCAAACAAAAGCAAACCGCCATAAAATACACTGTATGCATTAAGACTTTCAAAAACCAAAACGGATAAATTATCAATATTTCTAAAAAACTTTGCCTTATCCTTATTTTTCATCGATAAAACTACGGTTGTTCTTGCCATTTTATCCCCCGCTATTCGTCGGACAAGCTCATACGACTCCTTTGTCTTTTTAATCTTTGCCACTCCGTCAATAAGAAATATTTTTTTATCTTTCAGTTTCCTATTTAAAACAATCGCAAGAGCTTTTCTCTTCATCTTCAAAGGCAGTTCAAGCTCTCTTTTAATACCTCTCGGACCGTGTGCTTTGCCGCCGCCCACAAATATAGGGGCTGATTTTGCCCCATGTCTTGCTCTCCCAGTCCCTTTCTGTCTATACCACTTGGATTTAGTCAGTAAAACCTCGCCTCTTGTTTTAACTTTAGACAAAGCTTTATAGGCCCTGTTTGTATAAACACGCATAGCTTGAGCAACCAAATAATCATTCTCTTCTTTTTCGAATAAGTCCAAAGGGATCTCGCCTATTGACTTCGCTTTTACACCAACCGCGTATTTATCAACTTTCGGCATTTTCCTCTCCTTTCTTGGGAACACCCTCACCCGATGAAATCTTTTTAATTATCAAAGGAGTCATTTTTGAACCGGGAAGAGAACCTGATAAATAAACCTCTCCCCTTTCGGAATCAAGTTTAATAACCTTCAAATTTTTAACGGTAACCCTATCCTGTCCCATTCTTCCGGCCATTTTCTTGCCCTTTCTTACACGACCAGGGTCTGTTCCCTGTCCTATAGACCCCGGCGCACGATGTCTGTCAGACTGCCCGTGAGTTTTAGGACCCCCCGCAAATCCCCATCTTTTTACTACTCCTGCAAAACCTTTTCCTTTAGATTTGCCTGTTACGGAAACCAGATCTCCCTCCGAAAGCACTTGATTTAACTCTATCTTGTCACCAACTTTAAATTCTGGCTTTTCATCAACTCTTATCTCCACCAAAAAAGAAGGCGCTTTCTTGCCTTCAAAAGCGCCTTTTAAGTGTCCTCTCATTGGTTTTGTAATATTTTTTACCTTTTTTTCACCAAAACCAAGCTGAACACCCCAATATCCGTCCCGCTTTAAATTCTTTATCTGCGTAACCACACAAGGTCCCGCTTTCACCACGGTCACGGGAACTCTAGCATTCTCAACAAATGCCTGTAACATTTTTGTTTTTTGTCCCAAAATAGTATTTAACATGGCTTTTATGCATTAAAAAAAGCGCCAGAGGCGCCCAATCTCGGCTCTCCGACCAGTTTCTAGAGGTCTATATCAAAACCACCTCCATGTGAGGCTGATTATATCAAATAGCCGTTAATCAAGCAAGAAGAGCTAAAAATTCCCGATTGCCGGCGCGTCCTCCGGTAATCGGAGATTCAATAATCTTAGAAACACAAATTCCAAGCATCTCAACGTTGAGTTTTGCGGCAGAAAGCACTTGTTCAACGCTCTCATCAGAAAGCCTACCTTTACGAATCAAGCTGGGATTAGCTTCATAATGAGGTTTAATCAAAGTTATAATCAACCCATTCTTTTTTAAATTCTTTAGAGCATTTGGAATAATTTTTTCTTGTCTAGTCCAACCGGTATCAATCACAATTATATCTACCTTTTCAGGTAAAATTACGTGCATTGCATTAGTCCGCTCCTTCACAACAACTCGCGGATCATTCCTAAGCTTCCAGTGAAGCTCACCATAAGATGTATCAACTGCATATACTCGTAAAACGCCATTTTGCAAAAGGCAATCTGTAAACCCACCCGTTGAAGCACCAAAATCAGCAGCTATTAAACCGTCGGAATTAATATTAAAAGCTTCCAAAGCCGCTTGAAGCTTTTCTCCACCTCTTGAGACAAAACTCCCCATTACATCTTAATCTCAACCGAAACTCCTGCTGGAAGATCTAAATTAGATAAAGAATCGATAGTTCTTTCTGTAGGTTCAAGAATATCAATAAGCCTTTTATGAACCAGGATTTCAAAATGCTCCTGCGCGTCTTTATGCTTAAACGGAGATTCAAGAACAGGTATAATAGTTCTTTTTGTAGGAAGCGGCGTAGGGCCTGCTATCTTTGCCCCGCTTGCCATGGCCGTATCCAATATCTTAGAAGCAGCTTCATCAATTACTCGATGGTCATAACTCTTAAGTTTCACCCTAATGCGTCCTATAGCCATTTTAATTAAAGTGCGAAGATTTTATTTTATTATTTTGGTGATTACTCCTGCACCAACCGTCTTTCCACCCTCACGAACCGCAAATCTTAGCCCCTCCTCCATTGCAACCGGAGTAATAAGCTTAACCTTCATTTTAGCGCTATCACCCGGCATAACCATCTCAATTCCCTCAGGAAGGGTAACTTCGCCGGTAACGTCCGCAGTTCGTACAAAAAACTGCGGCTTATATCCGGTAAAGAATGGCGTATGCCTTCCCCCCTCATCTTTGGATAAAATATAAACTTCCGCCTCGAACTCGGTATGAGGAGTTACAGATCCGGGTTTTGCAATTACCTGGCCTCTCTCAATCTGATCTTTCTCAATTCCTCTTAGTAAAACCCCTACGTTGTCTCCCGCTTGGGTTTCATCCAAAGTTTTTCTAAACATCTCAAGTCCGGTAACAACAGTCTTTTGAGTATCCCTTATACCGACAATCTCAACTTCCTCATTAACAGTAAGCTTCCCTCTCTCAACACGTCCCGTGGCTACTGTTCCTCGTCCTTTAATAGAAAATACGTCTTCAACATGCATCAAAAAAGGCTTATCAGTCTCTCTCTTGGGATCGGGAATATACTCATCAACTATCTTCATAAGCTCCAAAATTTGCTTTTCAGCCTCTGGGTCACCTTCATAAGCTTTTAGAGCGGATCCGCGAATAACAGGAACTTCATCACCTGGGTATTCGTACTTCTTAAGAAGCTCCCGTACGTCATCCTCAACTAAATCAATAATCTCAGGATCATCAACCGTATCAACCTTGTTTAGAAACACAATCAAAACAGGAACATTAACTTGTCGTGCCAAAATAACATGCTCCTTCGTTTGAGGCATGGGTCCATCAGCAGCGGATATAACCAAAATAGCTCCGTCCATCTGGGCCGCGCCCGTAATCATGTTTTTAATATAATCGGCGTGACCAGGAGCATCGATGTGAGCATAATGTCTCTTTTCCGTTTCGTATTCAATATGAGTTATATTTATTGTTACTCCTCTTTCTTTCTCCTCAGGAGCATTATCAATATCTTCAAATTTAAAAGGTTTAGTGCTGTTGCCGGGCTGCTTTGAAAGAACGTTGGTAATTGCAGCAGTTAAAGTGGTTTTACCGTGATCAACATGCCCTATAGTGCCGACGTTTACATGCGGCTTGTTTCTTTCAAACTTTTGTTTTGTATCTGATGCCATGATAGTTAATTTATTATATCTTTTAAACTTTTTCAAGCCCCAATTTTAGGCGAAAAATCACTTCCGCCTTTTGCGGAAATTAAGCGTATTATTACAATGCCGCCAAGCCTTGTCAAGAGGCAGATCCCCTGCCGGACTGAGAAACAATATTTACAGAAATATTTGCCGGCACTTCTTCATAATGGCTTGGTTCAATATAAGCACTCGCCCTTCCTTGCGATAGCGACCTAAGTCTTGTTGCGTAACCCGAAAGCTCAGCCAAAGGAGCCATTGCATTAATTACGGACAAACCAGCTCTTTCTTCAGTACCCTGTATTTGGGCTCTCCTACTCGAAAGATCGCCAATCACATCTCCCATAAATTCATCCGGTGTGGTAACCTCAACCTTAACAATAGGCTCCAAAAGCACTAAATCCGCCTGTTTCACAGCCTCCTCAAGCGCTAAAGATCCGGCAATTTTAAAGGCAATCTCGGAAGAATCTACATCATGGAAACTCCCGTCGTAAACAGCAACCTTCAAATCAACCACAGGATATCCCGCAAGTATACCTGCCTCAAGCTTCTCCTTAACACCTTTTTCAATAGCAGGTATAAACTCGGAAGGAATCGCGCCACCCTTTATCTCAGATACAAAATCAATCCCCTCGCCCCTTCCCAAAGGCTCAACTCTAAGAAAACAATGTCCATATTGTCCGCGCCCACCCGTCTGTCTTATATATTTACCCTCACCGGTCGCAACTCTCTTAACAGTTTCTTTATAAGCAACCTGTGGAGCTCCCGTCTTTGCATCAACGTTAAATTCCCTTTTCATTCTATCAACAAGAATTTCAAGCTGAAGCTCGCCCATCCCGGATATAATCGTTTGACCGGTTTCATGGTTTGTTTTTATTCTAAAAGTAGGATCCTCATCCGAAAGCTTATTTAAAGCAAGGCTCATTCTCTCTTGATCGGCCTTTGTTGCAGGCTCAATCGCAAGGGATATAACAGGATCCGGAAAAGAAATCGACTCAAGCACTATTGGGCTGCGCGGATCACATATCGTGTCTCCCGTTGTTAAATCACGGCTTCCCACCACAGCCACAATCTCTCCACAATAAGCTTCATCAATAAGCTCTCTTTGATCAGCATGCATAAGCACAAGCTTTCCTATTCTTTCAGTTGTTTGTTTACTCGAGTTATAAACCGATTCTCCCGCCTTAAGCTTACCTGAATAAACTCTTACATATACAAGCCTCCCCACATGCGGATCCGTAACCACCTTAAAAGCAAGAGCGGAAAGCGGTGTTTCCAAATTTTTCTCCCGAGTTTCCTCTTTTCCTGTTTTAGGATTAACACCGGCAACGGGTGGAAGATCAATAGGAGAGGGTAAATATTCAACTACGCTATCAAGGAGCGTTCTTACAGTCACCATTCTATTATCTCCTCCAAGAATTGGGAAAAATTTACCCATAATCACTCCCGCACGTATGGCTTTTTTTATATCTTTAGGCTCCAGCTCCTGACCTTCAAGATATTTCTCAAGTACACCGTCATCATACTCTGCAACAGCCTCAATAAGTTCATCTCTATAATGTTTGGCCTTTTCCTTCAAATCAGCAGGAAATTCTTCCTCAATAAGCTTATTATCATCCACTCCCTTATATGTGTAAGCCTTCATGTTTATAATATCAATCACGCCTCGCAAACCGTGCTCTATGCCAATAGGCATCTGTATAGGAAGCGCATTTGCACCAAGCCTGGTTCTTATAGATTTAATACTTCCTTCAAAATCAGCGCCTATTAAATTAAGCTTGTTCAAAATACAAATTCGAGGTACTTGATATCTATCGGCTTGTCTCCAAACGGTCTCTGATTGCGATTCAACTCCGGTTCTACCGTCAAAAACCATTACCGCCCCATCCAAGACCCTCAAAGACCTTTCAACCTCGGCAGTAAAATCAATATGTCCCGGAGTATCTATAATGTTGACGCGGTAATGTCCATTCTCTACGGAAGAGTCAGATTGAAGATCCCAAAAAGTTGTTATTGCAGCGCTCACAATAGTAATCCCGCGCTCCCTTTCCTGCTCCATCCAATCAGTTACCGTAGTCCCCTCATCTACCGAACCGTGCTTATAAGTTTTTCCTGTTTCAAAAAGAATTCTCTCTGTAGTCGTAGTCTTTCCTGCATCAATATGCGCAATAATCCCAATATTTCTAATCTCTTCTAAAGGAACCTCACGATTCTCAGTTACAATAGACGCAAGAGAAGCCTTTTTCTTAGTTTGTTGTACAGCCATAATAATTTACCACCTAAAATGCGAGAAAGCCTTGTTCGCTTCGGCAATTCTTTCTACCTCCTGCTTCTTTTTGATAGCAACGCCCTCACCGTTTGAGGCTTCAACAAGCTCGGTAGCAAGTTTTTCGGCATAAGTATGAAACTCACTATTTGGCCTACTTCTTGCGGCAGTAATTAACCACCGTATAGCAAGAGAATCCTGACGGCTACCTCTCACAGGCATGGGCACCTGATAAGCAGCGCCTCCTACTCTTCTCGGACGTACCTCCATAGTAGGCCTCATATTCTCAAGCGCCCTTTTGAATACTTCCAAAGGATTCTCTTTAGTCCGCTCCTTTATAATCTCAAAAGCTCTATAAACTTGTTTTTGAGAAACAGACTTTTTTCCGTCCTTCATCGATCTATTAATAAGCTTAGCCACCATAAAATCATTGTATAAAGGATCGAGCTCAACTTTTTTTTGTTTTATATAACCTCGTCTAGGCATAATGTTTCTTTACTCCTCTCCTCCTTCAGCATTAGAGCTCCCCCCGCCAGTTGCTATTCCCTGCTTTTTAGTACCATATCTTGATCTGGAAGTTTTCCTTCCCACCACTCCTCTTGCATCATATTTACCTCTAACAACCTGATACCTTACTCCGGGCAAGTCCTTAACACGTCCCGATCTAACCAAAACAATAGAGTGCTCCGATATCTCATGTCCCTCACCCGGAATATATGCTGTTACCTCCTGTTTATTCGAAAGCCTTACACGAGCAACTTTACGCAAAGCGGAGTTTGGCTTTCTTGGCGTCATTGTCCTTACAGACAAAACAACACCCCGCTTAAACGGCGAAGAATAAACCTTATAAATTCTATCCTTCGCGTTAAACCACTTCTTCAAGGCTACGCTTCTAGCCTTTTTAATTTGTTTTTTTCTGGGTTTTCGTACTAATTGAGAAACTGTTGGCATATTAATTAAAATTTAAAGCATCGCCCTTTCAGGCGAAACAGGTATAAGCCTACCAATAATTACATTTTCTTTCAAGCCAATAAGCTTATCAGTTCTACCCATTAATGCCGAATCGGAAAGTACATCTGTCGTTTGCTGAAAACTTGCTGCAGAAAGCCAGCTCTCGGTATACATCGCCCTTCTGGTAATCCCAAGTATTATCTGTGAAGCAGTAGCAGCCTCTCCTCCTGCCGCCAAAACTCTCTCGTTTTCCTCTTCAAATTTTGCCTTCTCAGTTTGTTCACCAGGAAGAAGATCAGTATCTCCCGCAGTAATTATCTTAACCTCATCACTCATTTTTCTAACTATCACCTCAAAATGTCTGTCATTGATTGGTATTCCCTGTGATTCATAAACAGCTTGAAGCTCTGTTACTAAATATTCCTGTGCCGCCTTAAGCCCTTTAATTAACAAAATTTCCTTAATATCAAGGTATCCACTTGAAAGCTGGACTCCCACTTCCACGTTCTCTCCGTCCTCTACCATCAACTTCTGGGTTTTAGGAACAAAATACTCTCTCTCTTCAGGTGGCTTTGCACCGGAATTTCTAATAATCACATTCCACCCGACTTCTGTCTCCTCAATCTTAACTTTCCCGGAAATTTCAGCCAAAGAAGATTGAATCTTAGGGTTTCTCGATTCAAAAAGCTCTTCAACTCTAGGCAAACCTTGCGTAACGTCAACTCCCACTACACCACCGCTATGCTTAGTTCTCATAGTAAGCTGCGTACCAGGCTCACCGATAGACTGAGCCGCCAGAACTCCCACCGGAGTACCAATATCAACAAGCTTCTTGGTAGATAAATCCCATCCGTAACATTTTCTGCAAACGCCATATCTTGAATTACAAGTCAATGGAGAATAAATAGAAACCTGTGAAATATCGGCCTTTTCAATATCCGAAAGCTTTGTTTCCTCAATAATTTCACCCTTTGCAACTATAACTTTACCCTTTGCATCCTTTATATCGTTAGCGGCTACTCTTCCGACGATCCTTCTCAAAAACACCTTTGGCCTAGAAGATCTTGTAACCAAAAGTCCCTCTTCCGCACCACAGTCTTCCTCCCTTACAATGACATCGTGGGCAACATCTACAAGCCGGCGTGTAAGATATCCTGCATCAGCAGTCTTAAGAGCAGTATCAGTCAGCCCTTTTCTTGCTCCACGGCTTCCGTTTACATACTCATACACAGAAAGTCCCTCTCTAAAATTAGACTTAACAGGAAGCTCAACCACCTTTCCCAAAGGATCTACAACAAGACCGATCATTCCGGAAAGCTGCTTAATCTGCTCTCTGGAAGTTCTACCCACTTTAGCATCAATCACCATCCTAATAGACCCAATAGGATCAACAAGGTCCCAAGTTTTATCAGCTATCTCCTCTGTAGTCTCAATCCAAATACTCTCTGTTAGCCTCTTTTTCTCCTCACGGGTTATAAGCCCCTGAGCAAAATTGCTCTCCACGTCGGAAACACGCTTATTTGCCCTCTCAATAATTTTATCCTTTTCTGGATGAACTATCGCATCGGTAATTCCAAAAGAAAGTCCGGATATTGTCCCTCCCATAAAACCAAGGTCTTTAATATCGTCAATCATTCCGACAAGCTCCTCGTGAGTCACCTTACTAAAAGCATCATCAATAATTCTTTTAATAACATCCGAGCTTACATTTTCGTTAACATAATCAAATTGAGGCGGTAATATCTCATTAAACAAAATTCTTCCAGGCGTAGTTTCAATAATTTTTCCATTGTATCTTACCGATATCTTCTGTCTAAGATTAACTTTTGAAAGCCCATAAGCCAAAATCACCTCATTAAAATCAGAAAAGATAACATTAGATTTGGTAATACGCTCGTCAAGGCTGGTCAAGAAATAAAGTCCAAGAGCTATTTCTTTAGAGGCAGGAGCAGCCATCGGGGACCCATCTGCCGGTCTTAACATATTCTTATCCGACATCATAAGCTCAATAGACTCGCGTATAGCATTTTTTGATAAAGGCAAATGAACAGCCATCTGATCCCCGTCAAAATCGGCGTTGTAGCCTTTACACACCGCCGGGTGCAAACGTATCGCATTACCCTCAATAAGTACCGGATAAAAAGATTGAAAACCAAGCTTATGAAGAGTCGGCGCCCTGTTCAAAAGAACTGGATGGTTCTTCGTTATTTCCTCAAGTATATCAAAGACTTCGGAAGGTCTCCTCTCAAGCATATTTTTTGCACTCTTCACGTTCGGGGCTATACCTCTTGAAATCATTTCACGAAGAACAAATGGTTTTGCTATCTCCAAAGCCATCTCTTTTGGAATACCGCACTGATTTAGTTTAAGCTCAGGACCTACGACAATAACACTTCTACCCGAATAATCAACCCGCTTACCCAATAAATTTTGTCGAAATCTTCCTTGCTTACCACGAAGCATATCGGACAACGATCTCAAGGGCTGTCTTCCCCTGCCTCTTCTGGTTGCTTTTCTCTGCGATGCGTCAATCAAAGAATCTACAGATTCCTGAAGCATCCTTTTTTCATTCCTCAAAATAATCTCAGGCGCTCCAAGAGAAATAAGATGCTTAAGCCTATTATTTCTATTAATCACCCTTCGATAAAGATCGTTCAAATCGCTCGTCGCAAACCTACCTCCTGAAAGCTGAACCATAGGCCTCAAATCCGGAGGTAAAACAGGAAGAACCTTAAGAATCATCCAAGACGGATCTATCTTTGCATCTCTCATTCCGTCAATTATCTTAAGCCGCTTTGTTAATTTTACGTATCTAGGGCCTTTACCTTTAATTTCTTTGAGTTCTTTTCTTATTTCCTTAGAAAGCTCTTCAAGATTAATGCTCTTAAGCACCTCAAGCACGGCCTCGGCACCCATCTTCACTTCAACAAAATCGGCAACGCCGTATCCATAAAGCTTGTCATATTCATCCTCCGTCAAAAATCCATACTTTTTAATATCTTTAATAAGCTGTTTAATTTTCTGAAAAAGGTCATCTGTCTTCTCAATCGAACTTTTTTCTTCCTCAGCAATTGAAGTTGTCTTCTTTCGCAATCCCAAATCCACCTCACCCAACGCCAAAGCGAGCTGGTCCTTGTCTTTAACTCTGGACTTAACACGCTCTTTTCGCTCCTTTGCATCTGTTTCTACAATCTGCTTTTGATCTCGGTATATATCTCTTATCTCCTTTATCTTCTCAACATGAATATTTTCAATATTCTTAAGCGCCTCTTTTCTCAATTCCTCATCAACACTCATAACCATATATCTGGCAAAATAAACAACCTGTTCAACCGCCCGAGGCGGAAGCCCAAGAAGAAGTGAAACTTTCGATGGTGCACCTTTAAAGTACCAAACATGGACAACCGGTGCCGCAAGTTCAATATGGCCCATTCTTTCTCTTCTAACCCTAGACTCTGTTACTTCAACACCGCACTTATCACATACAACACCTTTGTATCTGATTCTTTTATATTTACCGCAATAACATTCATAATCCTTTGTAGGACCGAATATTCTCTCGTCAAAAAGACCGTCTTTTTCAGGCTTTAACGTTCTATAGTTAATAGTCTCGGGTTTTATAACTTCACCCCTAGACCAAGCTCTTATTTCCTCAGGTGAAGCAAGTTTAATCTGTAAAGAAGTAATATCATCCAAGCTCTTAAGTACAGCCAAAGGGTCCATTTTTTGGTCACTTTTTATCTCCATACTTTCCAATTCCCGGCCATTTTCCTCTTCACCTTCCTCTTTCATTGCAACTCTTCCCTCAATATTCACGGACAATCCAAGTGAATTAAGCTCCCTAATCAATACTTTAAAGCTCTCAGGAACCCGTGCCTCAGGAATAGGCTCGCCCTTCACTATTGCACCAAAAGCCTGGGCACGCCCAATAATGTCATCTGACTTAATTGTAAGCATCTCTTGCAAAGCATAAGCAGCCCTATGAGCTTCAAGCGCCCAAACCTCCATCTCACCAAGTCTTTGTCCACCCATTTGTGCCTTTCCGCCTAAAGGCTGTTGTGTCACTAGCGAATATGGTCCTGTCGAACGAGCATGGGTTTTATCCTCAATCATGTGCTTAAGTTTAAGGATATAACCCACACCGACCACAGTATTCTCCTCAAAAGCTTCACCTGTCCTACCGTCAAAAAGCTTTGCTTTACCGTCAACCGGAAGCCCCGCTGATTTAAGCTCTTTTGTAATTACATCCTCGGATATACGGTCAAAAACCGGTATCGCGCCTTTCTCGCCCTTTTTGCTCAAAGCCCATCCAAGATGAGCTTCAAGAAGCTGTCCCAAATTCATACGAGCCAACACAGATAATGGAGAAATAATTATGTCAACCGGAGTTCCGTCTTCCAAATATGGCATATCCTCCTCTGGAAGAATACGTGCAATCACACCTTTATTTCCATGCCTACCGGCTAATTTATCTCCAACCATCACCTTTCTAAGCTGCGCAACTTTTACGATCACGCTTTTTATCACCCCTGGACCCAGCTCGTCACCCTTATCTTTATCTAAAATATTCACATCAACAACTATACCGCCTTCTCCATGTGGAACTCTCAAAGAAGTGTCCCTAACTTCACGAGCCTTCTCTCCAAAAATAGCTCTTAGAAGCCTCTCTTCTGAGGTTAATTCCGTCTCACCTTTAGGCGCAATTTTTCCAACCAGAATATCGTTCGGCCCCACCTCAGCACCTATCACAACAATCCCGTCCTCAGCAAGATTAGCGAGCTCCTGCTCGGCAACGTTTGGAATATCCCGAGTCAACTCCTCAGGACCCAATTTAGTTTCTACAACATCCGCTTGATATTCCTTAATATGAACCGATGTCAAAAGATCATCCTTTACAAGTTTGCTGGAAACCAAAATTGCGTCCTCAAATCCATATCCTTCAAAACTTGCATAAGCTACAACCAAATTCTGCCCCAAAGCAAGCTCTCCCGATTCGCAAGAAGGTCCGTCTGCTAAAAGATCTCCCTTTTTAACCTTCGCTCCAACATTTACTACTGCCTTCTGATTATAAGACGTTGACTGCGAAGTTCTCTTAAACTTAGTCAAAAAATAAGTTATCTTTTTACCGCCGTCGCTTATCTCAATATTAGCTCCATAATTTCCATTACTCTCAATTTTCTTTTCAAGCTTCACATCAATCCGCTCAGCATCAACATGCGTTACCGTCCCGGGATAAAAAGCCCTTATTACCCTACCCATCGCTCCGGCCACAATCTCCTCCATACCTGTACCCACAACTGGCGAGGAAGGTCTGATCAAAGGAACGGCCTGACACTGCATATTGCTACCCATAAGAGCTCTATTCCCATGGTCATTTGGCAAAAATGGAATCAAGGCAGCAGAAGCGCCAAACACCTGCCTGGGGGTCAAATCAATTAAATCAACCAGACTGGAAGGCCCCTCCACAAAAGTCCCTTTATACCTATAAGCAAGTCTTTTTTCTTGGATAAACCCACGCTTATCAAACGTGACATCTGAATGAGTAATGTGATAATTCTCTTCATCATCAGCCGTTAAATAAACCGTCTCATCAGTTACCCTTACCTCGGTTTTTCCTTTTACCTTTACCTTTTCTGCTTTTCTATAAGGAGATTCAATAAAACCATATTCATTTATATGAGCATATAAAGCAAGATATGTAACAAGTCCAATATTCGGGCCCTCAGGACTTCTTACAGGATCAATCCTTCCATATTGGGAAGAATTAATATCACGTATTGAAAACGAAGCCCTTTCTCGATTTATACCCCCAGGACCCAAAACCGATACGCGCCTGAGATTATCAATCTCGCTTAAAGGATTTGTGTCATCAAGTATCGTCGAAAGTTGATTTGACCTAAAAAACTCGTTAATTGAAGCAATCAAAGGTCTTGCATTAATAAGATTCTGAGGCTGAGGTTTATCGTCTGGTGAAATAAGGCTCATCTTCTCCTTAACGGATCTTTCAAGCCTCAAAAGTCCCACTCTAAATGCATGAGTAGCTACAAGCTCGCCAACTCTTCTTAATCTTCTATTCGCAAGGTGATCAATATCGTCAATTTCACCCACACCGTTTTGAAGACCGACCAAATAAGATATTGTGTTTACAAAGTCCTCTTTTATCAAAACCCAATTTTGTTCATCATTCGGAACATCCTGCCCAAGCTTCTTGTTTATCTTATATCTCCCCACACGACCCAGGTCATACCTTCTGTGATCAAAAAACAAACTATTAAACAAACCCTCGGCATTTTCCAAAACAGCCGGCTCACCCGGTCTTAACTTCCTGTAAATTTCCAAAAGCGCTTCTTCGCGAGTCGAAGATAAATCTTTTGCCAAAGTTGTTTTTATGTACTGATGTTCTTTGTTTGTATCTACATCCGTAAATAAATTCAAAATATCCTTGTTATTTTCATAACCAAGTGCACGAAGAATTGTAGCCGCATTTATTTTTCTTCTTTTATCAATTCTTGCCCATATAACATCGTTTTTATTTATTTCAAACTCAAGCCAACTACCACGAAGAGGCCTTACTTCAGCCATATAAAGCATCCTCCCGGAAGTTGTATCCTGTTCTCCCGAAAAATAAACACCGGAGGATCTTACAAGCTGATTAATGACGGTTCTTTCTATGCCGTTTATAATAAACGTCCCGGAAGCCGTCATTTGGGGGAGATTGCCCAAGAACACCTCTTGGTCAATCCTCTCACCGGTATTTTTATTAATCAGACTCGTCTGAATCTTAAACGGAGCCGAATATGTCAAACCTTTTTCAATAGCACTCTTTGGAGTAATTTCAGGCTCCTCAAGCGTATGCTCGCCCAAAACAAGCTGCCAATTCTTTCCGGTAAAATCGTCAATAGGACTTATGTGAGAAATTTCAGAAGCAATTCCCTCCGACAAAAACCACTGCCAGCTCTCTCTCTGAATAAGAGATAGATCAAGCTCTGGCAGGTTTTTCTCCTCTTTACCAAAATTACGCCGCTTATTGTTATCCGCCATGAGGTATATAATATTCCTTTTTTTTGGGAGTAAATAAAATGCCCGCCGCCGCGAGCCAATTTAGCCTACTCCAGTACGCCTAGTCTGAATTATACTAAAGACAAATTACATGTCAAGTACAAACTATAAGTTACCATCAACGTAAATATTTGTCTACATTGTCATTATGCTCTTCAAGCGTCTTTGCAAAATGTATATTTCCCTCTAAATCATGAACATAAAACCAATACTCATTATCTCTATAATTTAAAACCGCCTCCAAAGAAGAAAGACCGGGATTCGCAATCGGAGAAGGAGGAAGCCCCGCATATTTATATGTATTGTAAATCGACAAAGAACCCAAATCTTCTTTGGTTAATGGCCTTGGCCACCAATCACAATCTTCTAACTCCCGCCCTCTACAACGTTCGCTGGCAACGGCATACTGAACGGTCGCATCAGCATCCAAAGTCCAGCCGGATTCAATCCTTTTCATATAAACACCGGCAACATCTTCCCGTTCGTCGAAATTCCGGGTCTCTCTTTCAACAATAGAAGCCAGAGTAACAATTTCATCTAAACTAAGCTTCGTTGAATGCGTACCTATGTCAAACTTTTTATCAAAAGTATTTCTTAAAACTTCGACCACTTGTAAAGCCCGGACATCACCGGGGAAAAGATAAGTATCGGGGAACAAATATCCCTCCATTCCGGCAGAAGCCTCCAAAAAGCTCTCAACAAACTCTTCTGCGCGCTCTCCCTTAATGTCCAAGGATTCGATAAACAACATCGGGTACTGTTCACGCCTCAATCCTTCGGGAATAGTTACCCAAAACTCACTTGGCCCGGATAAAAGTTCGTTTACAAGCCTAAAAAGAGAAAGATTATTCTTCAAATTAAACTCACCCGGGGGTATGCTTTTTGACAAACCTTTAAATTGTACATAAACCTTAAACGCCAATTTACTTTTAATTAAACCCTGATCATAAAGATCCTCGGCTATTTCTTCAGCCGAAGAACCCTTAACAACAACAAATCGTTTTTCAATAGGTTCTACACCCGGTGCTTCTGTAGCATTTGTCCACCAAAACACAAAACCACTAACAAATAAAACAAAAAATAAAATAACTGTTATAAATAATTTAAGAAACTTCATCAAGAAGCGCCCTGCGATATGTTTTCTTTTTCTCATCAAAAATAAAAATCCTGCCGCATTTTTTGCAAGTAACCTTTTTGTATCCCTTTTTAAAATTCTCCACCTTCCCTTTGCTAAGCTCACGCCCGCATCCTACACACTTTCCCTGGCTCAAAAGCCAAGCTTGAATTGGAGCAATTACGCTTTTAATCATAAATTTTCTAATTATAATCAAAAAACCTCTCCAAAATCAACGAGGCAGAATATGCATCCAAAAAATTTCTCCTTTTTTTCCTACTCTTTCCGGCTTTAATAGCCTTATCCAAAGCCTCAACACTACTTAAAGTCTCATCAACAAGATGAACTTTTTTACCGCTTTTACGCTTTAGTAAATTAGCAAACTCCCTTTGTTTCACACTCATCTCGCCCTCGGATACGCCCACCACAATCTCATCAATTTTTTTTTCTTTTATAATTCCTGTTATCTTTGCGATAAGCTCTAAATCATCTTTATGCTCCAACACGCAATAAGGCTCTCCAAACTTCCCAAAAGACAAAGCCACACCCGTTCTTTTCTTACCATAATCAATGCCCAAATAATTTCTCATCATATCCTCTCGCCAAAAGGAACAACTCTTGCACGCACAATCAATCTTTTAGGACGAAGCGGATGCCCAGGCGGCACGCAGGTTACAAGCGTTAAAAACGAATCGCTTGTATTCTGCTCAAGTATCTGAATGTCAGTAGGCAGCACCTCAAACGAACTTTCCACTTTATATTCATAAGTAATCCCGTCATGTTCAATAAAAATAGAATCATTCTTCTTAATAGTAGGTAAGGTCGAAAATATTGTAAGATAATCCTCGGGATTAAAAAATTGCGGAAGCACCGAATGCCCAAATACCACGGCATTGCCACGCCTACCCGGATAAGCAGTGCCTGGATACTGTACCAACGACTTAGACAAATCCTCCCCGCCTATCGAAACAGTTGCATTCTTTATGTCCAATGAAGGTATTGATAAAGTATAATATTTAGCACTTGCTTCATCAAAATTCGTTTCTTTCAAGGGCAACCAGTTGCTTGCTTTTGTAAAATCGACAGCTTGCCTGCTAGGTTCAAGGCCCTGTCCTTCAGGAACCGGAGACAAATAAGTAGGATATTTTAAACTACTTACTATCTCATAAGAAAAAATAGGATATAAAACATAAAAAAGCAAACCAATCCCGGATAAAAAAGACACTATTCCCAAAAACCTTATTGACTTTTTCTTCATCTTCAAACATTTCTATCGGCTATTGTCTCTATATTTATATTCTTATGCATCCTTGGGATAACTCCAAAAATCCAAGGAAATTTGTACTTTACACTAATCTCGGAACGCGTAAACCCGGGTATCGTCTCCAAATATTCATTAACCCTATCAAAACTTTTACCGGCTATATTTTTCTTTATCTCATCAGGTTCCACTCGCGGAAGAAGATTTGCTTTAATAGTAACATCAAAATCCCAATAAGAAGACCCAGAGCCTTGAAAAGAATAACTTATATTAAGCTGTTCCTCTTTCAAAGTATATCCCTCAGGCACTTGAGACTCAAGCCGTCTTTTTGAGAGCTCATTCATAGCGCTCTTTGAAATTACCAGTCCTTCAAGCTTCAGAGTCATCAATAGCTCCACGCTCCCGCTCTCCTCTCCCACCTCGTGACTATACTCTTCTGACACAATTTCGTACTCAAAAGCCTCGTCCTCTTCAATAAAAATCTTATCTTTCCCTATTTGTCCACTAATTTTATCCATACCCTGTTTTTTAAGCTCATCTATAAGATCCTCCTTTAACTTATCGATATCGTCTTGTGATACCGCCACAATATCTTTGCTCGAGCCACCGCTGAAATCTTCTTTCGCCACAGCATCAACCTCGCTTTTGGGATAATTACCAACCGAAAAAGATTCGTCTTTTGCAAGATTGTATTCTGCGCCAATATCTTCTGCAGTAACATTTATATCATCAGTTCCGGGTGACGAGGGACTCTCGGCAGCAGAAACCGACGCCGACTCGTCCAAACTAAACTTTAGTTCTCCCGGGCCAACCAAAACAGTCCCCTCAGAAAGCTTAATAGAGGATGAGGTTCCGTTTCTAACTATTACAACACCCTTTGCCTTATCGCCAACCGTCTTAGTCCCGCTTGCATCTTTTGTTTTTTCTCCGCTAACCTCAACGGTTACAATCTCGGCAGGCAACAAAAATTCATCATAATTAGCCTGAGCCAAATCCTTCTCAAAAGTAACGCCGACACTCTCTGAAAGAAGCTTTGGAGAAACAAAAACAACAACATTAGCCTTCGGCAAAAACCACCAAGCCGCAAAGAACCCTATAATACCCAAAACCAATACAATAAATAAAATCCTGCCAAAACCTCCAAAAGGCAGCACCTTCCTAGGAAAACTTCGGAATCTTAAAACAGGTTTTCTAAACCTCGGCAAATGGATAAAACCTGCAACTCTTTTTAAAAAACCCTTTTTCTTTTCAGGCACATACTCCTGCTCCGCACCCGCTTCTTCAGGCTCAACAGTTGTTTTTTTTATTTTCGATACATCACCACCAAAAACAAATCCTACATCCCGTGGATCAACCGAGTTTATTTCGGAAAAATTCATCTCATTGCTGCCTTCAACATCCTCCTCGGCTTGTAAATTCTCATTCTCTTCATTTTCCGCTTTCGCAAGACCTTCTATCTCTCCGAATTCGGATGCTCCTGCAAGACAAACCGCTGTTAATTTTTTCTCTGGAGGAAATATCTCAATCTTAGGAGTATGTAAAAATTTCACTTTACCCGCACTCTTTTCAGACCAATCTACATCAATAATAAGCTGCCTTGCTTCCTCAAGCTCGGCTTCTTTTCCATTGTAAATAATTATTCTTGAAGGAAAATTCTCGCCTGTATAAAACCTTGCAAGCCCCTCGATAACATCATCTGCAAAAGAAACACTTCTTCCGATATTTACAGTACCTGCAATATTTCCAAGCTTAAACAAAGTTACATCAAGCATTTCCTTGCCATAACCGATTACAATCCCGGAAAACGGTGTTCCCTCATCAAGCTTAATCGCATGAGAAATTGCCTCTGGTAAAACCACAAAACCCGATGGCTCCAAAGAAAGTTTCGAACACACCTCTTTTATCTTCTCCAAATACTCTTTTTTAATCTGCCCATCAGAAACCCAAAAAGGAGCCACACCAAAAACAGTCTTACTTGGCTCAATCAATTCTTCTGGATAATTCTGTGAAGCGGACGAAAGCGCTGAATTACATGCCTCAACAAGCTCGGTATCATCACCCCAGGCAACAGAAGAACTAGTAATCATTACTTTTGCCCGCCTTTCTTCTATTGTCCAAATTGCAGCTTGAACCCACCCTGGTTCAATTACAAGCGACCAATAATATTCTTGTTTTTTGCTATCCATGAGGTAATTTATTCAATAGTAGCATATATCCTTCGTACTCCGTGAGAAACGGATTTTTCCTTAATAATTTTAACACGTCCGTCGATTTCCGAAAGCCTTTTAACATGAGGGCCGCCGCAAACCTCCTTTGAGAATACTTCTCCGCTTTTTTCATCTTCGATAAAATAAACCTTCACTACTTCACCATATTTATGCTTAAAAAAAGCCAAAGCACCCTGCTTTTGTGCCTTTTCAATAGGCATTAATTTACATCTCACTACAAGATTTTTATCAATCTGTTTATTAACCATTGCCTCAATTTTTTTTATCTGCTCATGGCTCAAGGCAGTCGGATAAGTAAAATCAAATCTCAACCGGCTCGGATTAATATTACTGCCTTTCTGAACTGCTTCCTTACCTAAAACCCTCCTCAAGGACTCGTGCAATAAATGAGTAGCCGTATGAAGCTTTACGCTCTCCGCTTTTGAATCTGCCAACCCCCCTTTAAAAACTCCGGCACTCAAAGTCTTACTTTTCTCTTTATGTTCAGCAAGCATGCTATCAAAAGCGCTCCTTTCCAAATTCAAGCCCTTTTTTTCAAAAATCTCCTGCATCAATTCGAAAGGAAACCCAAAAGATTGATATAAATCAAATACCGTCTTCGCATCCACTCTTTCAAGCTTTTCAACTATTTTTAACCCTCGCGAAAGAGTTTTGGAAAACTTCTCAATCTCGACACGAATTATTTCAACGACGTTTTCCTTTTTAGTCTCATCAAGAAGCACCCCCACATAAGTTTGGTAAACAGTTAACACAATATCCGAAAAAAGCTTAGTAACAAACAAATCCTGATTAAGATTCATCCCCATCAAAGCCGCCCTTCTCAAAAGCCTCCTCATAACATATCCCTGAAGTTTATTAGAAGGAGTAATACCCGAATCCGCCAAAAACACGCACGCCCTTAAATGGTCTGCCATTATTCTCATCTCTCGAGAATTATCCCCATAACTTTTGCCGGAATACTTTTCAATAGCGTTAATAATTTTCTCAAAAACATCAATCTTAAATATATCCGGATTATTGTTGGAGGCAGCCGTCAACCTCTCAAGACCTCCTCCAAAATCTATATTCTTCTGCGGCAACTCTGAAAAAACTCCACCATCCCTTTTTAAATATTGCATAAAAACACTGTTTCCAATTTCAAGAAACCTGCCACAATTACATGCTGGATGGCACTCTCTCCCATACTTTGAATCGTGCTTAACTTCGTCAAACTCAAAAAAAACCTCACTATCCGGTCCTCCTATCTCCCCGACAGGCATATCATCTGGTTTTCCGGATCTGCTCCACCAATTATCTTTATAATAAAATATGCGCCGAGAAGGCACCCCAAGCTTACGCCACAAAAAATATGATGTCTCATCTTTCGGTATTTTTCCGTCACCCTCAAACACACTAACCCATAGCTTCTCTTTAGGCAAATTAAGCTTTTTGGTCAAAAATTCCCAAAACCAAGAAAGCTGCTCTTCCTTAAAATAATCCCCCAATGACCAGTTTCCAAGCATTTCAAAAAAGGTAGTATGCCTATTATCTCCAACCTCCTCAATATCCTGGGTACGCAATGAAGGTTGCGAATTCACAAGCCTTCTGCCCAAAGGATGCGCTTCACCCATAAGATAAGGAACTAAAGGCTGCATCCCCGACGATGTAAAAAGTGTAGTTGGATCATTTTCAATCACCAAAGGAAATGCGGATATTTCCTTGTGATTTCTGGGTGGAGCTTTAAAATAATTAAGATATAAAGCTCTTACCTCATCTACTTTCATGCCAAATTATAAACTATTCAACCAAACTTTCATCCGAAACTCCATGCTGCTTCATTTTCTTATGTTTTTTTCTTCTAAACATCTCAACAATTCCGGTAAGTCTTCCCGGGCTGATCAACCCTCCACCAAGTATCGCATCATCAAGAATGCTGTTTAATCTCTTAAGCGCCCTTCTCATATCGGCAATAATCAAAACAACCTGTATCCCCACAATTATCAAAAGCAAAGTAAGCGCAACCACAACTACTATTAAAACTGTTTGAATATCCCCCATAGTTATTCTAAAACAACATCTATATTCCTTTCAGCCGAAACGGCTTTTCCCGTTCGCGAAACAGCCCTAACGTTTATTTTATCTGTATCCGGTGAAACCTCAACCTCTGTTTCAAAATTACCCTCATCGTCAACAAACGCAGGCTGATTATTCACCACAACGCTTGATCCGGAATCTGTCTTTCCCGAAACCTTTACAACCCTTTGCACAATAATCTCACCTTCCTTTGGGGTATCTATCACAAGCTCCGGCGGCGAATTAAACCGCATATACTGAAACATCAAATAAAAAACTGCAGCGCTTACAATCAAAAATACTCCCAAAAAAAAGGTAAGTTTAGGGCTCCACCTAAAACCTCCGGTTGCATCTGGTTTAGGATTTACACTCTCATGCCCAGGTGGATAGTCTCGTCTCAAAAAAGCAGTCACCTTACCTTTATCAAGCTCGAACTGTGACGCTATGTTTTTTACAAAACCCATAGTAACAGCCATCTCGGGAAGCTTGTTCCAATCTTCATCTTCCAAAGCTTTTATAAATTCCTTTTTAATTTTTGTTTCCTCCGAAAGTCTATCAAGGCTTATCCCCTTTTTAATTCGAATTTCTTTTAAATATTTCCCTATTGTTTTCATCTTTTATTCTGCCCTTTAAGATATACCGGATTCACCGGAAGAGCCAAATATCTCAGAAGGAGACTGAATAAGCACTTCCCTTGGCTTAGAAGCATCTGCAGCGCCCACAACACCCGCATCTTGAAGCTGGTCGATTATCCTGGCCGCTCTGGAATAGCCAATCGCAAGCCTTCTCTGAAGAAGAGAGGCAGAAGCTTTTTCATACTGGCAAACTATTTCAACTGCCTCTTTAAAAAGCTCATCCACATCCCCATCTACACCGGATACAGACGTTGATCCGGGTTTTGGCATCGAAACCACCTCATCTGTGTATTGCGGACTAATTCCTTGGTTTTTCAAAAAAGAAGTTAATGTCTGCGTATCTTTATCAGATATAAAAGCGCCTTGTATTCTTGTTGGCTTTGCCTGATCGGGAGCAAGATAAAGCATATCTCCTCGCCCCAAAAGCTTTTCGGCTCCTTGTGTATCAAGAATAACTCTTGAATCAACCTGGCTCGACACGGCAAAAGCAATTCTACAAGGAATATTAGCTTTTATAAGTCCTGTTATTACATCAACCGAAGGCCTCTGTGTAGCAAGAACCATATGAATACCGGTAGCACGGCTCATCTGTGCAATCCTGGTAACAGAATCCTCTACCTCAACTGGCGAAAAAAGCATCACATCAGCAAGCTCATCAACAACCAAAACAATGTAAGGAAGAGCCTGAAATCCGCTCATTTCGTTATATCCGGCAATATTTCTCACGCCGGCTTGAGCAAAAAGCTTATATCTTCTATCCATTTCACTCAAAATCCAACGAAGCGCCGAAACAACCTTCTCGGGCTCAACAATTACAGGAGCAAGCATGTGTGGAATATCATTGTACCCTGTCAGCTCAACACGCTTTGGATCGACCAATATTAATTTAACCTCACTAGGGGATGCTCTAAAAAGAATGGATGACAAAAATGCGTTCAAACACACGCTCTTTCCCGAACCCGTCTGCCCGGCAATCAAAACATGAGGCATTTTTGAAATATCGGCAGCTATAGGATTACCGGCAACATCAAGGCCCAAAGCAACAGTTAGCTTAGACTTATCACTATCCATTGCGCTTGAAGTCAACATCTTTTTCATAGGAACAAACTCGGGCGATCTATTCGGAAGTTCAATGCCCACCAAATTTCTTCCGGGTATCGGAGCCTCAATTCGTACCGTTCCTGTGGGAGCAGCCAAAGAAAGCGCCAAATCTCGCTCAAGAGCTGTAATTTTGGATAACTTTGTGCCCAAAGCCACTTCCAACGCATACTGAGTAACGGCCGGCCCCAAATTTACCTCTACTACATTAGCCTTTATTCCAAAAGATCCCAAAGTCTCCTCTATTGTATCCGCGTTTCCTTTAATATCCCCCCTATCGGCCTTACCCGCTTGAGTATCGCTAAGCAAACTCAATGGCGGATGACTCCAAAGCCTCTCTTCCCCGGGCATATTACTAACAAGCTTCTGGCTAAGCTCATCGCTTCCTTTTTCTTTAACCTGCCTTACCTGAGTAGAATCAATAGATTTCTCATCCTGCTGGTTATAATTCTGCCCTCCACCCACAACCCTCAACTCACTTCTCCGCTTCTGGAAAACACTTTTACTACCAACCGAAGCGGTCCCGGGCTCACCCACCAAATACTTTCTCAAAAGCTTAAGAAATGACGCAAAAACAAGAAGAACTCTATCAAACGAAGTATTAAAAAGTATTATTATTCCTGTTAACGTAGTCCCCGCCAAAACAACTGCTGCACCGGGTGCTGTTATCAAAGTTACCACTCCGTCCCACGAAGACCGGCCAAAAAACCCCGCTCTGGTCAACGTAGCCACTGAAACAAAAAAAAGTATCGATCCGACTATCACATTCGGCTCGCCCAAAGGTACTCTTACGAGCTTTGTGAAAGAAAAGCCCAGTGACAACAATATAAAAGGTATAAAAATAGAAGACCAACCAAAATATAAAACCAAATAATCATTTAGCCTTACCAGTACATTTCCCTGCCTGGAAAAAGACACAAGAACCAAACCCGATAATGAAATAAGGCTGATCTGAATAATCCCCAAAGCAGTATGTTTTTTAAAAGGCAGTCTCAATTTTAGGCCTTTTGTTCTTTCGCTTTTTGTTTTTCTCTTTCGTCTTCTGGCCATTTATTAACTACCATTATAAACCAGGGTTTAAAAGCTTAAAAGTAAGGATTAAATCTCAATAACAACAGGGAGTATCATTGGTCTTCTTCCGGTCTCACGGAAAAAAAACTGCTCCAAAATTTCAACTGTCTCATTTTTTATCTGTCTTGCATCCCGTGCCCTTATCAAAGAAAGTTTTTTAGCCAATAATTTCGAAGCGTCGTTAAGAAAATGCTTAGTCTGCTTTTCAAAAACAAACCCGCGGCTTATTATCTCTGGGTTTGCAAAAAGTTTCTCTCTTGCTTTATCTATCTGAACTATAGCCACCACTATCCCGTCTTGCGAAAGTATCCTTCTGTCGCGAAGCACGACATTGCCAACATCGCCAATACCAAGCCCATCAACAAGGACATTTTTCACCCAAACCCGCCTCCCAAGACGCGCTCCGTTCTGGCTAAATTCAATAACATCACCCGAGAGCAGTTCAAACACATCGCTTTCTTTAGCTCCCATATCAACAGCCAAACGCCTATAAGCTCTCATGTGCCTAATTGTTCCCCCGATCGGTACAAAGTACTTCGGCTTAGCAATGCCAAAAAGCATTTGAATATCCTGCTGGCTTCCATGTCCGGAAACATGAAGGTCCTCCTGCATATCATAATAATGAACATCAACATTAAGCTCAAAAAGCCTATCAACTACAAAGTCCACATTTGCCTTTGATCCAGGAGGAGCAGGATCACCGGAAAATATCACTGTATCACCCTCTTCTATTTTCAAAAATTGATGCTCATCCATAGCAGTTCTATATAACGCACTCCCAGGCTGTCCGTAAGACCCGGAAATAACATAAAGCACCTGATCTCTAGCGTATTTTCCAATCTCTTTTGGGTTAATCATTAAATCATTAGGATAGTGTAGATAGCCCAAATTCTTTGCGATATCGCTTTTGGCAACCACGGATCTTCCCACCATGCAAACTTTTCTATTAAGCCTACCCGCGACATTAATAGCCTGCTGCATCCTTGAAATATTCGATGAAATTGTGGTAAAAAACACTCTCCCATCGGCTTTTTCAACAATATCCTCAATTCGATCCTCAATCATCCTCTCGCTCTCTGTATATCCGGGGCTAGTCGAACCCAAACAATCCGACGCCAAGCACATTACACCCTTTGATGAAAGATATGCAGCTTTATTAACATTAAACGGTTTATTATCAACAGGAGTCCAGTCAAATTTATAATCCGATACATGAAGCATATTTCCAACAGGAGTTTCTATAAAAAAAGCAATAGAATCCGGCACTGAATGAGAAACACGAAAAGAAGTAAGTTTAAAAACTCCAAGCTCTAAAGGAGTATCTTTCTCAGGATCAACCTCATTAATTTCGAAATCTTTTATATCATAATCGGCAAACTTATCTTTAATAAATCCCGCAGTTAGCTTCGAAGCGTAGATCGGAGCTTTTACCTCCCGCAACAAAAAAGGCAAAGCGCCAAAATGGTCCTCATGGCCATGGGTGATAACAATTCCTCTCAATTTTGAAGAATTTTCCTTAATGTAAGAAAAATCAGGAATCACCAAATCCACTCCATACATTTCAGGATCCGGAAAACCTACCCCACAATCAATTACAATCATATCGCCGCCATACTCATAAACATAAAAATTTTCGGTAACGGCAGTAGTCCCCGATAACGCAATAAATTTTAATCTATCCATTATTCACTTTCACTCCTTCACCAGGTAGGTAAATATTCTTTTACATTATCCTTGGTAATTTTAAACTTTTCACCCTTTCCTTCTACTATCATTCTGGCAATTTTTCTAACCATTCCCTTAATTGTCCTCTCAAGAGTTCTTATACCCGCATCGTACCCTAAAGGCCTCACAAACTGTGACCAAACAACGTCATCTATCTCAATAACGTCAGTAGAAATACCGGATTCTGAAAGAGCTTTTGGCAAAATGTAATCGCGCCCGATTACTATTTTTTCCTCATCCGTATAAGAGGGCATTTGTATTGGCTCAATTCTATCCATAACAGCAGTAGCAATATTTGTCGTATTATTGGCAGTGGCAATAAATATCGCCTCACTCAAATCAAAAGGATAGTCAATATAGTGATCCGTAAAAGCGTTATTTTGCTCGGGATCCAAAAGTTCCACCAAAACTCCCATTATCGAAGCCCTGCCTTCATCTGTTACTCTATCAATCTCATCAAGAAGAATAACACAATTTTTGCTCTGGGTAGATCTCAGTGATTTTATTATCTTTCCAGGCTCAGCCTCGGGATGAAGCTTCGACTGACCCCTCAAGTCAAGGGGGTCTCCCATACCGCCAAAAGGAATTCGCGCGATTTTCCTCCCCAAAGCTTCTGCCACCGAATAAGCAAAAGTTGTCTTTCCTGTTCCCACAAGACCTACAAAACAAAGGATCGGAGCACGAGCAATATTTTGCCCGCTTTCCTCTTTTAATTTCATAACAGCCAAGTATTCAAGTACGCGGTCTTTAAGCTGGTTTAAACCATAATGGTTCTTATTCATAATCTCAGAAGCATGGGGTAAATCTAGTGAATCCTCGGTTTTCTTATTCCAAGGAAGATCTGTAATCCAATCAACATATCTGTTAAGTCTGTCTAGCTCCGGCAAAAAGGTAGGAGACTGCGTTAATTTAGCCAACTGCTCAAGCCTTGCCAAAACACTCTCGGCTAAATCCTCAGGGATATTACCCGCCTTTATTTTTTCTTCCAATGAAGTAATTAGCTCGTTTCCTTCCACACTTTTAATATAACACTCTCTTAACGTCTAAAGCCACCTTTTTTATTATCAGAAGAAACTAGTCTACTTGCTGGAAAATGAGGACCGGATCTTTGTGTCGATTTTCCCCCGCTTCTTCTGTTTCTGCCCAGATTTCGTCTGTCAAAACCCCTGTCGTTTCTATTACCCCGTGAATTATTGTTTTTTTCTTTTGAAGGATCAAGTATCATCGAAAGATTAATTCGTCCCATGTCATCAATTTCTTTTACCCGAACGTCCACTTTATCATTTACATCTACAAGATCCGACGGTTCTTTCACAAATTCTGTTGACATATCGCCAATGCGTACAAGCCCTTCCTTGCTAGGCAATATTTCCACAAACACGCCAAAAGGCTGTATTCTTCTCACTGTACCGCTGTATATCTCGCCAATAACAACATCCTTCGTCAATCCCTCAATTTTTTCCAAAGCACTGTTAACTGATTCATCAGTCATGCCGGTTATGTTTACAGTCCCATCGTCCTCTACCTCAACCTCCGCTCCCGTATCGGCAATTATCTTTTTAATAACCCTTCCTCCTGGCCCTATTACTTCGCCTATTTTCTCCACATCAATCTTCAAAATTTTAATTTTTGGAGCATATGTAGAAACCTTTGCTCTTGGTTCCGAAATAGTTTTAAGCATAGACTCTAAAATATAAGCTCTTCCCTGTTTTGCCTGCTCCATTGCTTTAGATAATATCGGCAGAGTTAAATTAAGCGTCTTCACATCTAGCTGTAAAGCGGTAACCCCATTCTTAGTACCGGCAACCTTAAAATCCATATCACCATTAAAGTCCTCAATCCCGGCAATATCGGAGACTACCGAGTATTCCTTCTCGTTATTTATCACAAGACCCATAGCTATCCCTGAAACCGGCGATTTAATAGGTACTCCCGCATCCATAAGAGACAAGGTAGATCCGCACACCGAAGCCATCGAAGTAGATCCGTTCGAGCTTAAAACCTCGGACACAACACGTATGGCATAAGGAAACTCAGCCTCGAGCGGAAGAACAGGCTCCAATGCGCGCTCGGCCAAAGCCCCATGACCGATTTCTCGTCTTGACGGAGAACCGATTCTACCGGTTTCACCGGTCGAATAAGGAGGCATTGAATAGTGATGTATGTAACGCTTCTCCTCTTCACCCTCCGCAGATTCAATAAGTTGCCCCAAAGAAGGTGAACCCAAAGTGGTCACAGTCAGAACCTGTGTCATTCCTCTTGTAAAAACAGCAGACCCATGTGTCCTAGGAAGCACACCAACCTCGGAAGATAGCTTTCTAATTTCATTCAGTTTCCGTCCGTCTGGTCTTTTACCTGATAAAATCATTTCCCTTACTCTCCGCTTCACCAATAAATCAAGGGTTTCAGCAGCTTCTTTTTTATTCTCTTCACCAACAGACTCAAAAACCGCTTCTCGAAGATCCAAAAAATCGGCAAATCCACCCTCCTTTGAAGACATTCTCAAAATCAAAGAGTCAAGATCCTTCTCAACAATTTTCTTAATCTGATTCTCTAAAGAAGCGTTATGAGACGTTTTTTCGACCTTTTCTTTCTTATTTCCTACCGCTTTTGCAAATTCTTCGATAAAATCAATTATGTGAACTAGTTCTTTTTGTGCAAACTCAATTCCACCCAAAATGTCCTTTTCAGTTACTTCATTCGCACCGGCTTCAATCATAACTACTGAATCTCGCGTCGTCGCAACTACCAAGTCCATATCCGAATAAGCCCTTTCCGATTCACGCGGGTTCAAAAAATAAGCTTTGTCCTTTACTCCAACGGAAACAACTCCCACAGGTCCCATCCAATAAAGCTTCGATGCCGCCAAAGCGGCTGAAACAGCAATAGAAGCAGGATAAATTGGATCATTCTCCAAATCAACCGACAAAACAGTAACGGTAATTTGTACATCCTTTTTGTAATCCTTTGGGAATAACGGCCTTATAGATCTATCAATAAGCCTTCCTTTTAAAACTTCGTCATCTGAAGGACGACCCTCCCTTTTTACCCACCTGCTACCCTTTATACGACCACCCGCATAAAGCCTCTCCTGATACTCAACGCTCAACGGAAAATAGCCACGGTCTTCAAACAAATCCGAACTAGCAACAGTCACAAGCACCACCGTTTCACCATACTGAGCAAGAACACTACAATCCGCCTGTCCGGCTAAATTTCCAGTAGAAAGAGTTAATTTTCTCTCCCCCAATTCAATTGTCTTCTCTATTTTTTTACCCATTTACTTCAAACCCAAAATTTTCTTAAGATCAACAAAGCGCTTTTCGTCGCGCTTTTGAAGATAGCTCAAAAGCCTCCTTCTCTTTGCAACCATGCTTAAAAGTCCCCGCCTTGAGTGAACATCTTTCTTGTGTAGCTTAAGATGTTCGGAAAGTTTATTAATTTTCTCTGTCAACAAGGCTATCTGTACTTCAGGAGATCCAGTATCCCCTTTCTCTCTTGCGTACTTTTTAATTATGGTCTGTTTTTCTTTAGTAGTTAATGCCATATTGTCATGCCAAGCCGAGATGAGGTTTTATACCACCTCCCAGTCATGCATCGCGAAACTTATAATAGCATACAAAAAAGTCTTGTCAAACACAAATTTTTTCGCCTTTTAAGAAATATTTTTAGTTCCTTTATAAATCTTTGGAGTTTGCATCCACTCGGAAGGTGGATTTGTACTCTCAACTTGAGGTTTCTCCATAGAAAAAGCACTCCTTAAATCAGCCGGGTTAAACCTCATTTGCTGCCTTGCAGGCTCGTTTGTTGAAGGAATTCTGCCCCCGGCACCAAAAAGCTCCCCGCTGATTTTAAAAGTATCAACACCAACTCTGGAACTTGTAAAGTTCTTGCTTCCGCTATAAATCCCTGTCAACAAATTTGAAGCAATATCGGAATCAAATTCTGTAAATTCTTTAATATAAAAGGCGACAAGCTCCGATACAGATGAAGAATGCCTGGCAAAAGAAATTATCTCTAAAGAGGAAGGTAGAGAAATTTCAGTCACTCCAATATGTACAATTTTTACACCCTCAAACTCGCTGGAAGTTATTTGTGGAAAATCTTTCTGATTTGTCCCACCTATCAAAATAACAAGCTGAGAAGACACACCCGAATACGAAATTTTCAAATTCTCATCAAGCGGCGGATCATAATTCTCTTTCGTAACTACGGTTAACTTAAACAAACCATCATCACTATCGGCTGAAACACGCTCTATTGCCGTAGCATCATAGTTTTCAAAACTAATCACCAAATTTTTGTTCCCGTAACTTTCCCTAATCTTATCAACGCCGACAAGCCTATTAAAAGCAACCGTCATAGGGCTTGGGCAAGATATATTAACTTCGTGTTCCTTTTTAAGGGCTAAAAAAAGCGATAGCCCCGAGGCAACAAAATCAAGCTGCGGATTCTGGGGTAATAGTATCAGCGCTGATTTATAATTTTTAATAAAATTACCAAACGAATTTTCCATACTACTATCGGATTAAAATCCTAATGATACTATCACATCTCCCCTATCAAAATCAAGCTGTGGAACAAATATTAATCCACACTCCTCACCCGCAGAAACCACTTTCACCTCAACTTTTTGTTTTCTCATAGAAATAATCTTGGCAACACCAATCTGTTTTCCACCCTCTAAAATTTTGACGGTATCACCCAAAGCAATTTTTCCCTCCTTAACTTTAATTCCGGCAACCTTTTTATTTTCATAAGGAAAAACCTGAAGAACTTCACCCTTTCCCAAAATTTTCTTTTTTTTAGAATCAACAATCTCAGCAAGTCTCTTAATAAGCTCATAAATTATCTCAAAGCTCTCAATCTTAACGCCTTCTGTTTCAGCTAGCTTCTTTACCAAAGAACCTAACTTTACATCAAAAGTGAATATCATTGCCCCAGCGGCTTTAGCAAAAAAAATATCGGCATCATTAATCTCACCCACATCGGCACGGATAACTATCACATCCTCGGGCAAACTTCCCAATACTGCTTCAAGGCACCCTGCACTACTGGCTTTAATCACCACTGCTATTTGCTCCTCTTTAGCTTTAGCAACGACATTGCCGCTTAAATTATCTACATTCTTCTCCCTTTCGCCGATCAAATCATCTTTTTTAATTTCGCTTCCCACACTTGGTGAAACAGAAAAACCCATTATCGCAACAGGATCAGACGGACCAGCCCTTTCAACCGCCTTATTTCCCTCATCAAAAAGTCCTCTCACCCTAGCTTGTATGCCCCCGGATTCAATATCATCCCCTCTTCTTAAAGTACCGTTTCTAATAACACCGAAAACCAAAAGGCCGCGCTTATCCTTTCTGGTCTCTATAACAACGCCCTCGAGCTCACCATCGGGATCTCCTTTAATTTCATTTACTTGCGCAAACAAATTAATAAGTTCCAAAAGATCCTCAATACCCTCTTGCCTTTTAGCTGAAACAGAAATATAAGGAGTATCTCCGCCTCGCCCCTCAAAAAATACTCCCAACGCCTCAAGTTCACCCAAAGATTTTTCAATATTGCTTGTAGGTAAATCAGTCTTTGTAAATACAACCATAAAAGGCGTTTTTGACTCTTTAATATAACTTAAAGCTTCTTGCGTTTGAGGTTTAACTCCGTCATCTGATGCCACGACCAAAAGAGCAATATCGGCAATCTTCGCACCCCGTTGCCTCATCTCGGAAAAAGCGGCGTGCCCGGGAGTATCTATAAATACTACCTCACCCTGCTTAGTATTAACCTTTGAAGCTCCTATGCCCTGAGTTATTCCTCCAGCTTCCCGATTGGCCACATTTGTCTTTCTGATAGCATCAAGAAGCGTAGTCTTTCCATGATCCACATGGCCCAAAACAGTTACAATCGGGTTTCTCGTCTTTAACATAATTATTCGCCTTTCTAAGCCCCATGCTAATCCTCTTTTTGAGACTCTTCGCTCTCGTCCGCCTTTTCAACCTCAATTTTGTAGCCTGTAATCTCAGAGGCAAGCCTTGCATTCTGTCCCTCTCTGCCTATTGCAAGCGAAAGTTCATCTTCGCTTACGCTTACAACAGCAACTTTTGCATCTTCATTAATTTTAATAGACAAAATATTTACAGGTGACAAAGAAGCTTTTATAAACTCCTTCTTATCCTCCGTCCAAGCAATAATATCAACTCTTTCGCCACCAAGCTCGTTAGTCACAGCTTGAACGCGCACCCCCTTTTGGCCAACGCAAGATCCAACCGGATCAACCCCGGTTTGCGACGAAGAAGCAACAGCAATCTTTGTTCTTACCCCCGGCTCTCTTGCAATGCCTTTAATCTCAACGCTGCCGGTCGCAATTTCAGGCACCTCCCTCATAAATACTTTTCTCACAAACTCAGTATCGGCTCTCGATAACAAAACCTGCTTTCCTCTCGGAGTATCCTCTATATCTTTCAAAAGAAAAGTCAACCTCTGTCCTGGATTAAGCCTCTCATTAGGTATCCTGTCCGAAGCAAGCAAAAGTCCCTCCGTCCTTCCCAAATCCACTCGGACATTCGGCCCATCAAACCTTAAAACAATCCCCGAAATCAAACTTCCTATCTTTCCACTAAACTCATCCATAATCGCGCCCTTCTCAGCTTCCCTAATTTTCTGATGAATAACCTGCTTAGCAGTCTGAGCTGCTATCCTTCCAAATCCCGGTGGAGTAACATCCTTTTTTTCATCAGGCTTATCCTCAGACCAAGCCACAATTCTTGCCTCACCGGTAACAGGATCTATTTCCGCATCATATTCTAAATCTTCAACTTCCTCTCCAAGCTCTTTCGCGTCTTTTTTATATGCCGCCACATAAGCCTGCTTTATAGCATCCATAACCACGTCAAGATCAAGCCCGCGCTCGGTCACTATTGCCTTAAGGGCTTGACTAAACTCTGTCCTTTTTGTCATTTGTCCCGCCATATATCTAATTTTTCATTAAAAAATAAGGTGGGCATTTCATCCCACCCCAATACTACTTAAACTTACTTATTTTAAGATAACGCCACAATGAAGTCAACAAGTGCTCAAAGGCCTTTTCTGCTCAACTGCTCAAGAAGTCTCCTTTGCTCACGACTCAACTCCTTTGGCACATCAACTATTAACCTTATATACTGATCTCCCCTCCCGCGTCCATGAAGAATAGGTATTCCCTTTCCTCTAAGTCTCATCATTGTCCCAGACTGAACACCTTTTCTAACTTTTATCT
Source organism: Candidatus Woesebacteria bacterium UBA1430 (assembly GCA_002329465.1). Lineage (GTDB taxonomy): Bacteria > Patescibacteriota > Microgenomatia > UBA8517 > UBA8517 > UBA1430. Next base: position 84,781 of record DCTW01000004.1, read on the forward strand.
TTATTTCTCCATCTAAAGTAGGCACTAAAATCTCTCCTCCCAAACAAGCAGTTGAAAAGGGAATAAAAATTTTTACAAAAACATCAGATCCATCTCTTTCAAAAAGGGAATGTGGCTTAACATTAATGGATAAAATAAAATCGTCAAATCTGATCCTGCTTCCGTCGTCAACTCCGGCGGGAATCTTAATTTTATGCTTTTTACCTTCAATACTAACCTCCTTCTCTGCACCGGAAACAGCTTCCATAAAATCAATGTCTATGCTGTAGCGCGGAATACGAGTAGAACGGGTACCAAAAGGAGATCCGCCGCCAAAAAACTGCTCAAATATTTCAAAAGGGTCACCAAAATCAAATCCGGAAAAAGGATTCTCTCCTCCCGTGTTCGTCGAATAAGTATATGTAAACGGCCCCCACCTACTCTGAGCAGAACCAAAAGGCTGTCCTCCAGGTGAAAAAGCCTGATGCCCAAAATTATCATACGCCCTCTTTTTCTCAGGGTCGGATAAAACCTGATAAGCCTCGTTAATTTCCTTAAAACGCTTCTCTGCAGCCTCCTTATCATCTTTATGTTTATCCGGGTGCCACAAAAGAGCTTGCTTTTTATAAGCAGCCTTTATCTCCCCCGCACTCGCAGACTTATCAATCCCTAAAATATCGTAATAATCAGCCTTTCCATTAGCCATAATTTAAAATTGTATCAAATTCATGCCCACCTGTTAAGCACTCAATCAATATGATTGCTAACACACTCACTCATCAGAAGAAAAATAAAGATCTCTCAAACCACTTCCAATCTTAAAACCATAACATTCTAAATTTTCTAAAAGCCTGGCTACTTTTTCCCTTCCAACATCTCCGGGAAAAGTACCTGAGTCTTTCGAAATTCTTTTGATTTCACCTCCCTGGGCATCTATTACCAACCCGCCTTTTACTTTTGCACTCTTATCAATCAAATCTGCTCTTTGCGCTTCTAGCAAAATCCTCTCGTGCATTGGTCCATTCTCATAAGAATTAGCTCCCCAAATAATTAAATCAGCCCCACCTGTTCCCACTACGAGTGAAGAAATTCCTCGCAACCTATCAATTGAAGCGCCATCGTCAAAAACTCTCTCAACCCTACTCAACTATCTCTCCCTCTTCCACCCGACCATCCGAATTCTTTTTATCATCATCTTTTTTATCACCGGACTCAGAAGTCTTCTCCTCCTTGCTCTTATCCTGACTCCCATACATTGCCTGTCCCACTTTCGAAAGTTCCTCTGATAATTCTTGTGTCTTTTTCTCTAAATCTTCCTTATTCAACTCCGTTTTTGCCAACTCATCTTTTACCGCTTTAATCTTTTCGTTGATCTTCTCAACAATATCAGAGGGAACCTTTTCGCCAGCATCTTTTAGAGCCTTTTCGGCAGCAGCCACCAACCCGTCCGCCTTATTTCTTATCTCAATCTCTTCGGCTTTTCGCTTATCCTCCTCTTTATGCGCTTCAGCCTCCTTCTTCATTTTTTCAATTTCCTCATCGCTCAAGCCTACCGCTCCCGTTATAGTAATATCCTGACTTTTACCCGTTGCCTTGTCTTTAGCAGTTACTTTCAATATGCCGTTGCTATCAATGTCAAAAGTTACCTCAATTTGAGGAATACCACGAGGAGCAGGTGGAATTCCGTCCAGCGTAAATGTCCCCAAAACTTTGTTGTCTGCGCTCATTGGCCTCTCACCCTGAGTTACAACTATCTGTACTTGAGTCTGGTTGTCAGAAGCAGTCGAAAAAACCTCGGTTTTAGAAGTAGGAACAGTCGTATTTCGAGGAATCATCGGGGTAGCCACACCACCCAACGTCTCAATAGCTAACGTAAGTGGAGTCACATCCAAAAGCAAAACATCCTTTACTTCACCCGCTAAAACTCCCCCTTGAATAGCAGCTCCTATAGCTACAACTTCATCGGGGTTTACGCTCTTATTCGGCTCTTTTCCAAAATACCCCTTTACCGCCTCGACAATCTTCGGCATCCTCGTCATTCCACCAACCATAATAACCTCGTCTATATCTTTCGGATCAAGCTTTGCGTCCTTCAAACATTCATTCACAGGCTTCATGGTTCTTTCAATTAAATCATCAACCAAAGACTCAAGCTTTGCTCTTGTTATTTTTAATGTAAGATGAAGCGGTGCACCATCCTTCTGGGTTATATAAGGCTGGTTAACTTCGACCTCGGAAGCGCTCGAAAGCTCAATTTTAGCTTTCTCGGCCGCATCCCGAATTCTTTGAAGAGCCTGCTTATCATCCCTTAAATCAACTCCATGCTCTTTCTTAAATTCCTCCGCTATATAATCAACCAGTCTCTCGTCAAAATCATCCCCTCCAAGATGTGTGTCTCCATTCGTCGCCTTCACCTCAAAAACGCCATCGCCAAGCTCAAGAATCGATATATCAAAGGTGCCTCCTCCAAGATCATAAACAGCAATTTTTTCACTCTTTTTCTTATCAAGCCCATAAGCAAGCGAAGCGGCCGTAGGCTCATTTATGATTCTCTCAACTGTAAGTCCGGCTATCTCACCGGCCTGCTTGGTAGCCTGTCTTTGAGAATCATCAAAATAAGCAGGCACTGTAATTACAGCCTTTTCAACGCTCTCTCCCAAATAAGTCTCGGCATCTTTCTTAAGCTTCATTAGTATCCTCGCAGAAATCTCCTGTGGAGTATAAGTTTTGCCTTCTACTTCGACAACAGCGCCGCCGTCTTTTCCTTTAACAACCTCATATGAAACCATTTTTTGAGTCTTTTTAACCTCCTCGGAGTCAAATCTTCTTCCCATCAGTCTCTTAACGGAGTGTATTGTTTTTTTAGGATTAAGTATCATTTGTCGCTTTGCCACATCCCCAACCAAATTTTTAACAGGTTCAACCACCGACGGAGTAATATTTCTCCCCGTATCGGAAGCTGAAATAACCTTTGCCTGCCCACCCTCCATCACGGAAACCACAGAATTTGTTGTACCCAAGTCTATCCCAATAATTTTACTCATCTTTATCCCTCCTTTTTGCAACAATCACCTTAGCAGGTCTCAAAACAAAATCGTTCATAATCCACCCCTTTAATACTGTCTCCAATATTTGTCCGTCTGATAATTTATCCTGTTCTAAAGAGTCAACGGCTTCGTGCAATTCTCCGTCAAACCGGTCTCCTCTTTTGGGTTCAATTCTGGCGACACCTTCCTCCTTTAATTTAGAAAAAAGCTCATCAATCGCAATAGCAAGCCCGGAATCATTAAGATGGTTCTGTGCATTTTCAATCATATCAAAAACAGGCAACAATTTGCCAACAAATCTTGCGTTCAGTATCTTTTCAAAACTCTCTTTCTCCTTTTCACTGCGTTTTCTCAAATTATCATAATCTGCAAGCGCCCTTGCAAGCTGATTTTTAAGCTCCTCTACTTCTTTTGTCTTGTTTTTATTTAGCCGTTTTTGTTTAGCCATACTATTTTTTAGCAACTTGCTCGACCAGATCACCAAAATATCTTACCACAGGAATCACCGCAGAATAATTAAGTCTAAAAGGACCAATTACGCCAATAGCCCCCTCATGACCACCCGCATTAAAGCGTGTAGCCACTATACCCACAGGATCAAAATATTCCCAACCCAACTCTTCTCCAAACAAAACTTCAATCTGACTCAAACCGGTAAACTTGCCAAAAAACAGCTCAACAAGCCTTTTTTCTTGTTCTATCAAAGAAAAAAGAGTTTGACAAACCTGAAAATTATTAAATTCCGGATTATTAAATACCTGCGAATACCCATGGCTCCAAGTTGAACCGTCAACCGTAGCCGCTACGGACAAAATTTTAGTTTTCTGAGAAAGCGCCCTTGTTGCCTGATCCATCAATACATCAAAATCATTTCTTACCTCCCAAACACCCTCTTTTGCTCGCACCTCATCCGCAACAGACAATTTCTTCTCCTCCATTAGTTGATTTATATAAAACTTCATCGCCGGCGGAGTGGGCACCCGTCCGGCAGAGGTGTAGGGCTGTTTAAGAAAACCCGCTTTTGTTAACGCTACCATCTCGTTTCTTATGGTAGCTGGAGAAATTCCAAGGTTATACTTTTTTTCCAATGCCAAAGATCCGACTGGCAAAGCGGTTTCAATATACTCATCAATCAAAGCCTTTAAAATCTGTGTCTGTCTTGCAGATAAAGCTTCCATTATTAGCAGTAAAATACCACGAGTGCTAAACCGTGTCAATATCAAAATTCCGTATTATCCTTTGCAGAAGGGGATACTGTTTCGGATTCTCGAAGAGGTGGAGAAGATATCTTTTTTCTCCTTTTAATAAGGCTTGTTAAAGTAAACAGTTCCTGCGATTTCAGTAAATAACTTGCCAAAAAGTAAAAAACACCACCCACAAAAAAGGTTACCAAAGTAAGAATTAATAAATTTGTAGTATATCGGGTATCCAATACAAATTTCTCAAAATCAAGTCTTTTATGCGCATCCAAACTCCCCAAAAAAGACAGTCGCTTAACCCAAACCGATCTATCAAAAAACTTGAGAATAAAGTACATCACTCCGCTTGATACCAAACTTGAAACAACCGTCTTGAAAAAAGGATATAAATTTATCAAAACTCCACCGTTTATCCTATTGCTCAATATATAAAAAAGTACAATGGATTGAACAATTACCCCCGACGAAAAGGATGCGGACAGTGCCCAAGTTGGAAGGTCTAAAAGCAGTATCCCGATAAAAGAAAAAATAATTGCAATTGTCGTACCAATAAGAGAAATAAAAACAGGAGTTTTTGTGTCATTTAGCGCATAAAACGCCCTATTAAGAAGCATTACGGCAGCTTGAAAAGGAACTCCCAATGCAAAAGCGGATAAAACAAGCCCTGTCTGTACAGTAGCCTCCCAATCAAAAATATCCGTGCCAAATAACAATCTGACAATTGGTATTCGAAACACAATCAACCCACCCGCGATAGGCATCACTAAAAAAACCACCTGATACAAAGTCGAGAGAAAAGTGCTTTTAAATCTGGCGAGATCATCCGACTGACTGGTCAGAGTAGGAAGCGCAGCTTTTGCCAAACTCACGCCAAAAAGTCCCACAGGTATAAGTTGCACGGAATTTGCAAGAGTGTAATAAGTATACGATGCGGTAGAAATAAGAGAGGCCAAAAAAAGCTCTACAGTTTTCGAAATCTGCAAAACCGAAAGCTCAAATATCCTAGGCATCGCAAGCCTACCAATCTTTTTTACTTCTTTTGTAGGTCTTAACGAAATCTCAAACCTAAACCCAAGCTTATATGACAAAGGAAGCTGTATTAAAAAGTGAGCAAATGCACCCATAAGTACGCCCAGCGAAGGAGCAAGAAGATGAAATCTGCTCGAAAAAAGCACGGTTCCCGCTATAATTCCGAGATTATAAAAAAGAGGAGCCAGCGCCGGGATCAAAAATCGTCTTAATGACTCCAAAACTCCGGTTAAAACATAGCTAATTACAAAAAACCCCTGAGCGGCAAACAAAACTCGTGCCAAATATCCAATCTTCTCCGTTTGCTCTGAACTAAACCCTGGAGCCACTATCCTATATAAATCTTCGGCAAATATACCAAACACTATGGATATCAGGGCAAATATCAAAAGCCCAAGATTAAGCATCCTTCCAGCAGTTTTCCAAGCAAGCTGCTGATCTTTCTTAAAAAGTTTTGTAAAAACAGGTATAAAAGCACTAGATAAGGTACCCAGCGTAAGCACCTCAAACACAAGGTCGGGAAATCTAAACGCAGCAAAAAAAAGGCTAAGCTCATCCGGAACAAAAAAACTCAAAAGCACCCTTTGTCTAACTAACCCCAAAATCTTTGAAAAGACAATCATCACCATAATAATGCTCGCGGCAGAAAGTATCGAAGTCTGCTCAGAAAAAATAAGTCTTTTACCCCTCAAAACAATTCCTCTTGGTATTTTTATTATCATCTATTTGATATTTTATATCGCATGCTTTATACTCACAATCGACAATCCACAACAAATTGCTATTAAAGTTTATAATTTATGCCTATAACAAAAACAGCCAAAAGAGCTCTCAGAAGCTCAAAAAGAAAAACAAAAATAAACAAAAAAATAATATCCTCAATGGAGGCTTCGTTACGCATTGCTAAAAAAAGCAAAAAGGTAAAAGATATCTCAAAAGCAATATCCCAAGCCGATAAAGCCGCTAAAAAGAAAATAATTCACAAAAACAAAGCGTCCCGCATCAAAAGCACTCTCTCCAAACTTCAAATCTCTAAAAAACAAAAATAATCTACCAGAGCGGGCTTACTCTGTGTTATATTTACATAAAGCACAAAGAAAGCAAAGGATATGCCTGTCCGTTCTAAAAAAAGACAAATAAATCTTCTCCCACAAAGCGAATTCGAATCATCGCCAACGGGACGAGTGTTAAAATGGATTCTAACAACATTTAGGTTCATAGTTATATTTGTAGAATTAATAGTTATAATGGGCTTTATTGCACGCTTCTGGCTAGATATTAAACACTCAAACCTAAACGACGAAATAGAACAAAAAGAAAATCTAATAAAGTCTTACTCCAATTTTGAAAAAGAGTTTAAGCTTACCCAGAAAAAACTCGCCATCTATAAATTTCTAAACGACGAGAAATATAAACCAGCACCAAGCTTGGAAAAAATAGTCAAAAGGCTGCCGCAAGAAATAACGCTTACTTCCTATTCCAAAAAACCCGAGGAAATAATAATTAAAGGACAAAGCCTGGGGGAACAAAACATATCTCAATTCGTAGCAAACTTAAAAGCCGAAGGCGAATTTGAAAACATCACAATCTCTCAAATAGAATCAAACGAAGAATCTATCTTTATAGATTTTACAATCAATATTAGCCCAATATTTTCGGAAAACGCAGAAAATGAAACTTAGTTAAAATAAAAAAATGAAACAAACAAAGTGGCAGCAAAACTACGAAGTTTACAAAAAGTATCTAAGAAACGTCGCTACGCTTTATAAAAGCCGGCAAGACCTAAAAATGTTTACCGAGCTTTTGCTTTCGATGGCAACCGTAATAACCTTCGGACTTTTTGCAATTAAACCCACTCTTGTAACAATAGCCAAACTATATAGACAAATGACCGAAAAAGAAGAAACAATAAAAACAATGGATCAAAAAATAAGCAATCTCGTAAAGGCAAAAGAGCTCTACGACTCTCAAACCCAAAGCATCAATCTCCTAAACGAAGCAGTCCCTACCGAACCCGAAGTTCACAAGTTTGTTAGACAAATCGAAGGTTTATCACAAAAAAACGGGGTAAATCTAATCGAATTTTCAATATCTGACGCCACCATTATCGGCAGAAAAGATACACAAGAAGAACTCGATGATAATTTAGTAATCATTCCTGAAGACGCACAAAACATTCCCGTCATAATAGGAGCAACCGGGGATTATTCCTCTCTCTTTTCATTTATTTCCGATCTTCAGATACTAAAAAGACCAGTCTTTTTTGATATATCATTAGTAAGCATCTCTAATGAAGAAACAGCTTTTTCTCTTACCGCAAACATAACAGGAAGAATAGTTTATATAAATAAAAATGAATAAAAAAAACTCGCCCACCATAGTCAAGCTAGGAATTCTTACTGTAATAACAACCTTTATCTGGATAGGTTTCGAGGTCTATAGAGCATTAAGTACCGAGCCCGAACCGATCGTATCCGAAGAAACACTCGCAAAAGTCGAACCAAACTTGGATACTAATGAAATGGACTCACTCCAACAAAGAATATACATAAACGAGGAAAACATAGCACCCATAAACATTGTTTCAAACACGCAAACATCACAAGAAGAACAAGAAGAAAATGCAGTTGAATCCGAAGAAGCAACAAATTCTGCACAAGAACAAATAGAGGAATCGGCAAATGAATAAATCAAAAATTCCCACAATATTAGGCATACTAATACTTATTACCGGAGTTGCCATGGGCGTTTTCATACTTCAGCAACAACAAACTTTTAAACTGGGGGCATCTCCCGAGGCATCTCCCAAAAACATAGAAATAACCAATATAACAAGCGAGTCATTTACAGTTTCCTGGACCACGGACAAAAAAACTGTAGGCTATCTCAAATGGGGCAAGGAAAAGCCTAGCGAAAATAACTCATATCAAGCCGAAAAAACGGCAAAAAACATACATCAAATATCACTTCACAACCTCGAGCCAAACACAAACTATTCCTTTATAATCAACTCGGACGGCAAAGACCACGATAACAACAATATTCCCTGGCAGGTAAAAACAGGCCCACCGCTTCCTCCTCCCCAAAAAACAAACATTATCTCAGGAAAAGTCATACTTCCAACTGGACAACCCGCATCAAATACACTTATATATCTAAACGCAGCTGGTATATCACCGCTATCAACGCTAACCTCCTCAAATGGTGACTGGGTTATAGCAATATCAAACGCAAGATCAAACTCACTTAATTCATATGCGAACATCGATGAAAACACGCTTCTTGAAATTCTTGTTCAAGGAGGACCAAGTGGAATTGCCTCAGCACAAATTTATTTAAAAGCCGCAAATCCAACTCCACCGATAACCCTCGGGAAAATCCACGACTTTAGATCGGAAACAGGAAACCCCCAAGAAGAAATCCCCGCATCGCAAATAAATCTTCCGGAGGAAACGGAAAAAGATATCGAATCAAAATTCGTCGTCCCGGAAGTTGAAAAAGAAGAAGAAACAAGCTCGGTTACCCTAGATAGCATCGAAGATAACGAAATAATATTCACAAACGACCCGGAATTCTTTGGAAAAGGCCCATCAGGAAACTCAATTAAAATAACTGTTGAATCAGAACTCATAAGCGACGAGTTAACAATCCCCAGCTCGGGTGCATGGAAATGGAGCCCGCCTGAAAACTTGGAGCCCGGAGAGCACAAAATAACCCTCTCCTGGGTTGATAAAACAGGAATATTAAGAACACTCACAAGAACTTTTATAGTTCAAGCTGCGGAAAGCGAACCTGCATTTGAATCTACACCGTCAGGCAACGAACCTTCGCCAACCCCCACCGTCAAACCAACGCAAACTCCCAAACCTACAGCAACAGCCACACCCGTATCTACAGCTACACCCAAAGCAACCGCCTCACCAACAAGTACCCCCAGAGTTAGTATCCCGTCAACCGATTCGGCTACGCCAATAGCAGGAAACCCCATACCAACAATAATAATGCTTTCATTCGGAGCCGTATTTCTATTCTTAGGACTCTTTCTGGCAGTTTAATCCCAAAAACCCAAAAACTTCAAAAACTTATCGCCAAGACTCTATCCAATAATAACTCTCATTAATCCATCGTGGAACAAAAATTCCTGTCCAGTGTGGATAAAAATACAAAAAAGCCAGCGCTCCAAGGAAAAAAAATACAAAAACATACTTAGGTCTCATTCGTAAAAAAACACCTATACCCATCGAAAGAAATGGAATAGAAGGCAAATAATGATAAAAAAACATTATTCTTGGGGAAAAAGCCCAAGGTACAAAAAACACTAAATAAGATAGCACAACAAATCCTAATCTTTTACTTTTAGTCCTAAACGAATAAAAAGAAAGGAAAGCAATACTTAAAAGCCCAAACCAAACAACAACAGGATTGCCCATCGCATAAATATTTGATACTAATCCAGAATCATTCGAACCCGTATAAAGCCAAACAGGCCTAATAAGCAAAGGCCAGCTCCACCATGGCGAAGTGTACGCGTGCTCCGCCTCCAAATTGGTGTGGTACCACCACATCTGCTTTTGCATGCCAGTAAATATACTAAAATCATGTCCCGTCAAAAACATTGGGATGTAACTAGCAACATAAAGGGTAGCCGGAATCAATAAATACCAAAAATAACCTAAAGAAAATTTCTTTTTAAAAGAAAAGTGAGCAACGACAAGAAGCGGAAAAAACCAAAAAGCCGTCCATTTCGACGCTAAAGAAAATCCAAAAGCTAAAGATGAAAAAAAGTACTTTGATCTTAAAAACATATATAAACTCAAGAGCATAAAAAACAAAAAATAAATATCGTTCATCCCAATCCTGCTCATAACCAAAAACAGCCCCTCAAGCGAAAGCGCACCCACCGAAAAAAGCGCCGTCTTTCTATCCTTAAATATTTCATAAGAAATAAAATAAACCAGTATTCCCGCTCCGACCCCGAAAATAGCAGCAGGCACTCTATAGCCATAAGAACTCTCACCCATAAAATGCATCCCCACGGCCATAATTTCCTTCGCCAACGGCGGGTGAGTCCATTCGTAAGCAAACCCTTCAGGGTGAGGGTTCCACCACTCCCAAGCCTTAGGATCACCATGAAGTATAAGCTTTGCAGTAAAAGCATGATAAATCTCATCAAAATACTCATGCTTCGGAAGGCCAATCCCGTAAATTCTCGAGACCAAAAGAAACAAAGTCATCGCTATCAATACTCGCTTAGCCCTTCTTGAATCAAGATCCTTTCCCTTAAAAAGGGTAGTTTTTACAGCTCCCCCGCGCTCTTTAAATAAGCCTGACAAATTCTTAACATCAAAGTCTCCAAAACTCTCCCTCATTAAAGAAAAAACAAAAAGGAAAATACTACACAACGAAAAAAGGATAATTGCGGGTGCATTAAACACCTCTCTAAAGCCGTCGGTTATCCAAACGTAAGAATAATAAAGGTTCACAACATATAAAAAAGAAAGCCCCACATAAACAATCATCAAAAAAGGGTTAAACGCAACGGCTATAAGCAAAGGGGCAATAACAGGCAAAAGATGTCTCTCGTGCATTCGTGTCATAAAAAGATATAAAGTAAAAAACACAATCGAAGCGTAATAATATTTATCTTTTTCAACCAGCAAAGAACTCCTCCTCCAAGCTTTATAAAAAATACCCGAAAGAATAATAAAACTAATAAAATAACCTATTAAAAAAGGAGGGATAATCCCGCTTGTGTCACTTTTCCAAAATCCAAAAATACTCCAAAAATTAATAGCGTTTACACTTGTATAAGGATACTGTCCCAAAGACAAAAACACCCGCCGAAAAACAAACTCAACCAAATTCCCCGATGAAAAGGGAATAAACATCATAAAGAAAAAAATAGCAGAAGATAAAATATATAAAAACATATTTTTAACTATCCATTTCTTCTTCCAAAAAACAAATAAAATAATGGGTAGGATAAACAAAGTCTGGGGTTTAACCAGCACTCCATAAGAAAACAAAACACTTGATACAAAAAACGAACTCTTATCTAAAAAGTACAAAGCTGCAATCGAAAAAAACGAAGTAAGCGAATCCACCTGTCCCCACAAAGAAGAATTTGCAAAAACCGCCGGATTAAAAATATAAAAACTTGCGACGATTAAAGAAAAATTCTTACTTTTGTATCTTCTGACGATTTTATAAATCAAATAACCGGTTGCTATATCGGCAATTATCGCAGGCAGTTTATAAATTAAATGGGGATCTAAAAAACTAAACCAAACGCTTATTTTTCCCAAAAAATAAAGCACATAAAGATATCCGGGCAAGTAATCAGACCAGCCGTTATAAAATTCGCTAAATCCATGCTCCGAAAGCGTTCTGCTCCAGGAAACAAAAGTATTAAAATCAAGCTCTAAAGTACCAAAAGGCGAAAGAAAAATTCTCAACAAAAACCCAACAGCAAGAAAAAATAATATTTCATATTCTAATTTTTTCATTTTACTAACCATGGCTTTATACATAATATAACCCATACTGACCACTTGGACTATATAATATAATAAATAAAGTGGACACAAACCCAAAAAACCCAACGGTGTTAATAATAGAAGACGATCAAGCCCTGGCAAAAATGTATTCGACAAAATTCCAAATGGAAGGCTTCAACTCAATAGTTGCAAAAGACGGTAAAAGCGGTATGGATTTTCTAAATACAAAAAGCCCTGACGCGATACTTCTCGACATCATGCTTCCCGGATATTCGGGATTGGATCTTCTCTCAAGCCTCCAATCAAACCCCAAAGCCAAAAATACTGTTATATTAGCGCTCACAAATCACCCTCAAAAAGAAAGCGCTCAAAAAGCACTAAACCTCGGAGTAAAAGAATATCTTGTAAAAGCAATGCAAACACCCGAAGAAGTAGTAGAAAAAGTCAAAAAATACCTAAATCTTCCACAATGAGTCTTCAGGCCAAAACAAAACTGCCGTATATCATTTTTATTTTTACTTTTTTAATCTATCTATTAACCTCAGGAGGCAACACTCCCTATAACTACTTTGTACTTTTCGCAGAAAGTTTCACAAAAGGCAAATACTGGATCGAGTCGGCGCCACCCTGGCTAAACGAACTCGTACCCACCGGCAGGGGACGCTACTATCTTGTCTATCCGCCAATGCCTTCTATCCTTCTTATGCCCTTCGTTCTATTCTTCGGCACCGCCTTTCCACAACAAATTCTGGCACACCTGTTGGGAGCTGGTTCAGTAACCTTAACATACCAAATAGCTCAAAAAAAACTGAAGTCGGCAAAAAAAGCACTTTGGGTATCCACGCTGACGGGATTTGGAACAATCATATGGTTTCTCTCAGCTACAGGCTCCGCCTGGTATTTGGGACAAATATCAGCGTATTTTTTTGTAACGGCTGCAATTTACGAAACCGTCTCAAAAAAACGCCCAATTGCAATAGGGCTTTTCCTGGGAGCAGCCTATCTTTCACGACTCCAAACTATACTTACTCTGCCTCTTATACTTTACCTTACCAATAAAGAAAGATTTAGTACTTGGCCAAAAATTTTAATCATACTAAGTATTTTTCTATCAATAAACTTCGGGTATAATTTCATTCGCTTCGGATCAATTCTTGATAAAGCATATATACTAATCCCGGGCGTTTTGAATGAACACTGGTACTCCAAAGGTCTTTTCCACCCAAGCTACATACCAAGACATATCAAAACAATTCTGCTGGAATTGCCCAAATTCTCAAAAAACCCTCCATTCATATGGCCGTCATGGGCCGGACTTGCTATTTGGATCACAACACCCGCATTTATATTTTCTCTATTCGCACCTCTCAAAAAAGCCGAGGTGGCTTTTTCTTGGCTGGTAATTTTTCTAGTATCAGCAGTAATATTTATGCACGGAACAGTAGGGTTCAGTCAATTCGGATACCGCTTTGCTGTCGACTTCTATCCGGTACTAATTTTTTTAATCATCATCTATCTTAAAAAAACAAATCTAAACTTCATCCACTGGACTCTTCTTACAATTTCGGTAATAGTTAACACATGGGGAGTACTGTGGATAAACAAATTTGGCTGGGTATCCTTCTAATACCTGCCTCTTTGGCGCTATATTCCTTAACTTTACTAAAAGACGTCGGCTTTTGGGACACGGCAGAATTCCAAACCATCCTCTACACGCTCGACATCGCACACCCCACAGGCTACCCCACTTACATACTTTTAGGAAAACTGTTTCTTATTTTACTCCCGCTAAAAAATGTAGCACTTCAAATCAATTTTCTCTCAAGCATCCTTATATCTCTAGGATTATACTTTATTTCAAATTCAATATTCACAATCACCAAAAACAAATATGTCTCAATACTCACACCCTTTTTAATAATGACTTCCTCCGTTGTTTGGTCGCTCTCAACAGCTGCAGACCCTCACGCACTCCACTTTCTTTTTACATCTCTTTTTATATATCTCTCCACCAAAATATTAATCCAAAATAGAACAAATTTTCTGCCAACTATTTTTCTTATTACAGGGCTATCGCTCGGAAATCACTTATTATCAATATTTTTCTTATTGCCTCTTTTTTTAATTCTGGCAACAAAAGCCAAAAAAGCCCGGCCTTTTATAATAAAATCAATTCTTTTATTCTTTCTTGGTCTAAGCGTCTATGCGCTACTGCCGATAATTTCTTACTTTAAACCTCCCCTAACTACCGATTATTCTATAAACAGTCTTGATTCCTTTAGCCGCCACGTTTTCGGCAAAGATTTTAGTCCCCACTCCGGAAAATGGATCGGAGGAAGCGTGCTTTCAGCCCTTCAATTTTATTCGATTCAACTAAAACAATTTATCTCAATCGTTTTTCTGCCTCTTGCTTTAATTGGAATTGTCTCTCTTAAAAAAGAAAATCGCATTCTAAACTTTTCTCTATCATTTATTTTTCTCGGTACACTCCTTTTCAGCCTTAGATATCAAAACGCCGTTATAGAAAGATATTTCGCACCCTCTTTTGTTGTTATTCTTATCTGGATATCCTCATCAATCAACCCAATTTTACGTCTCTCTAAAAAATTCAAATTTATAGCTCTCCTTAGTTTTATACTTATTATCACAGTCCAAACAACAAAAAACATAAAAACAGTCTTTCCCTTAGTAAAACAAAACGGGTCAAACTCAGCGCGCACTTTTGCCGAAAAAACCATGGATCTGCTTCCGAAAAATTCGGCAATTATCTCTTGGTGGAGTTATTCTACACCGCTTTGGTATCTACAAAAAGTCGAAGGAAAAAGGCAAGACGTTTTAATAATTAACGCGTCACAAAACGAATGGGAACAAATTGCGCTTAATCTTTATTCAAAAAAAGAAATTTTCTTAATCAATTACATCGATCTTAAAAACCCTTCCTTTAAACTAATACACAAAGAGCACCTCTATCAATTTACTCCCCTGTCTTATGAGAATTCTCCCCAATAATCTTGCCAACCCACTCATGCATTCCGCTCCAATCTCCAGCGATGGGAACTAAAACATACAAATTATTATAATCAGAAAATGGCGGGTTTTTAAGTAAACTTTCCTCAAAATCATGCATCTTTATCTTATCCCTAAAATCATAAGCTTTCCGCGCCAAAAAAACCTGGGCATATTCATCCATATCAGTCTCCGAAATAGATTTTATTAAATCCCAAAAACCAAAAAGTTTCCGCGGATGATACAAAAAATCACGACTTACTAACTTATCTTTAATCGCCACCATCACAAGCTGTGCACGTCTTGTCCTTGCAAAATCAGTGCCTTCTTCCAAATCCTCCGAATGCCTCGAACGCACATACTTTAAAGCAGTACCTCCATCCATGGTTGTCAGCCCTTTTTCAAACCTTATCGTCTCATACCGGCAAGCATACTCAGGGTCTCCATCACACAAATCTTCCCCTCTCCCCTCGATGGGATATTTTTTATCTTCAAAGCTCCTTGGTACGTCAACTTCCACCCCACCCAAATAATCAACGACCTCTTTAAATCCGTCAAAATTCATAGAAAAACCGTAATGAATAGGTATTCCCAATATCTCCTCAACATAAGACTTGGCAAGAACAATTCCACCACCCGCCCTTCTTTCATTACCTATGCGATAAGCTCCATTAAGCTTGTCTCCAAGCTCCTCAATCCATATATCACGAGGAACAGGTATTAAATCCACGCCAGAGCCGTAAATATCAAAAGAAGCAACTATCATAGTATCTGATAAAATTGGATTTTTTTCTCCGTCACCCGATAAGCCGAGAAAAAGCAAATTAGTTCTTCCGTCTGTAGATTTTACTTTTTTATTACTTGCAAAAATAAATGTAAAGCCCAATTCAGCGTATTTATAATAACCGCTGAATTTCAGAAAAAAAACACCCACAGCCACAAAAAGGCTCAAAAAAACAAATATAGATAAAAAAACGCCGAAACGAACAAACAAAATATGTCTTGCCAAAATTCTTCTTTTTACTCTCGCCAAAAACCTTTTCCTTCTCTCTGATAAAAATTTATGCCTTCTTTTTTCCATGTTAGAATAAGTCTTGCAAAACAAAAACGCTTTTAATTATTGTATTTTATACCAAAATGGCAGACAAGCTAACTGATAATCTTAATAAGGAACAAATCAAAGCAGTTACCTTCGACGGAAAAGCGCTTCTTATTTTAGCAGGCGCCGGTTCCGGCAAAACAAAAGTCCTAACACACAGAGCCGCTTGGTTTATCAAAAACAAAAAAATAAATCCGGACCAAATCCTCCTTCTGACATTCACAAATAAGGCATCGGATGAGATGAAACTTCGCATAGCAAAACTATCAGGAAATGTACCTAAATATTCGGGTACATTTCACAGCTTTTGCGTCAAAGTATTAAGAATAGACGGCCAAAAAATCAATATTCCAAAAAATTTTATAATCTACGACCAAACCGATCAAAAAGAAATTATTAAAAGCATCATTGAAAAGCGCAATTTCAACAAAGACAGCTTCAAACCCGAGGCCTTTCTATCACAAATATCTGACGCAAAAAACCAAATGATAAGTCCGGTTCATTACGCTGAAATTGCAAATGGAGAATTCCAAGAAAAAGTATTCGCAATATATGTAGAATACGAAAAATATCTTAAAAAAGCAGGGGGGTTAGATTTTGATGATTTACTTCTTAAAACAGTAGCTCTGTTTCAAGAAAAACCAGAGGTACTAAATATTTGGCAGGAAAAAACAGCTCAAATTCTAGTTGACGAATGGCAAGACACAAACAAAATTCAGTATCAACTTACAAAACTGCTAATTGGGCACAGAAAAAATATCACAGCAGTAGGCGATGCCTCGCAATCAATATATAGCTGGAGAGGGGCAGATTACAGAAACATCAACTATCTCACAAAAGATTTTCCCGACATAAAAATAATAAATCTTGAACAAAATTACCGCTCCACCCAGACAATATTAAACGCCGCAAATTCGGTAATATCCAAAAATACCACGCATCCAATTCTTAAACTCTGGACTCGTAACGCCCAAGGAGAAAAAATAAAACTTTTTAGGGCAAACAGCGGACAAGACGAAGTCCGCTACATTGTGGAAAAAATTAACGAACTCACGCGCACAGGCTACAATTACAGCGACGTTGCAATTCTTTATAGAACCAACGCCCAGTCCCGCACGATCGAAGAAGCACTTCTTCAAAACGGAATTCCTTATCGATTAGTTGGAGGAATACGATTCTACGATAGAACAGAAATTAAAGATATCATCTCTTATCTAAGACTAATAATTAATCCTAAAAATCCGGTATCCCTAAAAAGAGCACTCAAGACAGGAAAAAAAAGGACGCAAAACCTTCTCTTGCTCCAAAAAAGTCTGAATACGCAAAAACTAACTACTCTGGAAATTATGGACAAAACACTTAACAAAACTGATTACCTTTCAAAATTTGCCCAAGAAACGGATGAAAATTTTGCTAGGCTGGAAAACATAAAAGAGCTACGTTCTGTCGCGGCTGAATTCCAAAACATCGATGAATTTTTGGAAAACGTAGCCTTAGTTGAGGCCGAACAACTCTCGACCTCCAAATCACTCCATCAGTCATCAGTCACTAGTCATCAGTCACTAGTCACTCTCATGACTCTACATGCAGCAAAAGGGCTTGAATTTCCCGTTATATTCATAACTGGCCTTGAAGAAGGCCTTTTCCCACACTCAAGGTCGCTTTTTGACCCGGGACAATTGGAAGAGGAAAGAAGGCTCGCATACGTAGGTATAACAAGAGCAAAAGAAATCTTATTTCTCACATACGCTCAACAAAGGCTCTATTTCGGACAAAAAACAAGCAATCCTCCAAGTCGTTTCCTTTCGGACATACCAGAAGACCTATTAAACACATCAGATAATTCTGGCTATTCCCAAACGGTTAGATACGACTTCAACGATATTAACGACATACTCTGAAAAATTAATGCTGTTATAATAAGCTCATGCTACCGCGACACCCCCTTCAATCCAAATCTTGGGCGGACTTTAGGCGTACTTGGGGTAACGAAGTCATCAAAACCAAATATGGATATATTACTTGTCACAAGTTACCGGTTACTAGCTACAAAGTAGGCATGTTTATCCGAGGCCCCAAACCCACTCAACCAATGCTCACCGACCTTAAAAAAATTGCTAAAGAAAACAATCTAATATTTATCAAGCTCGAGCCCTTCGCCCTCAAAGAGCAAGGGCTTGAAAATCTCCTCAAGAAAAACAATTGCCTCCCGGGTAAAACTCTCTTTACTCCAACCTCCTTTTGGATCGACCTAACCAAATCCGAAGAAGAGTTAATGCAAAGCTTCTCCCCCAAAACCCGCTACAACATCCGCCTGGCTCAAAAAAAAGGAGTCATTGTAAAAGAAGACAATTCCGATCAAGCCTTCGAGACCTACCTCAGGCTCACCCGCGAAACCATCCAAAGGCAAGGCTTCTATGCCCACTCCGAGCGCTACCACCGCCTCATGTGGAACCACCTTCACACCAAGCCACAAGCCATAAGCCATAAGCCTTTAGCCTTCCTTCTGACCGCGACCTACCAAAAAAAAATAATAACTGCTTGGATATTATTCGCCTATAAAGGATTCCTGTATTACCCCTACGGCGCCTCCTCCGATAAATATAAAAATGTCATGGCCAATAACCTTATGATGTGGGAGGCAATCCGCTTTGGGAAAAAAAGAAACCTTAAAATATTCGATCTCTGGGGCAGGGAAGAAGGCAAGGGATTTACCCGCTTCAAAGAAGGCTACAATCCCAAAGTCGTCGAATTCGTCGGCACTTGGGATCTGATCATTAACAAACCCCTTTACAACACCTACCGCACCATAGACTTTCTCCGCTGGATCCTCCTGCGCACCAAATCCCGCCTTATCAAGCCAAAATTCTAATGGATATTCGCCAGTCCCCATCCTATGCCCGCTTCATGTCCTTAGAAGGCTGGACAGCCGATAAATCCGAAGGCACTTACTCCTACATCAAAAAGCTCCCCCTGCTCGGCCACTTCATAAAAATCCAGCGCCCCGCCACCATCACGCCCAAGCTAATCAAAACACTCGAAGGCAAATACCACCCCTTCCAAATCCTCCTCGAGCCCTCATTAAATACCGATTACAGTTTACTTCTTACTGATCACGGATTTCACAAAATGAAATCTCCTTACCTACCGTCAAAAACCTTAACCTTAGATCTCACCCAATCGGAAGAAAAGCTCTATTCTAATCTCAAAAAAGACTGCCGCTATGCCCTGCGCAAAACAAAAGACTCACTGCTCACCACCCCTTCCTCACTCCCTAAAATTTATGAATTTCGTAAAGCCTGGAAACGCTCTGTCCCCTTCACTCGCTACGTCCCCTCTCGCAAAAATCTGGAAAACCTTAAAAACTCGTTTAAAAAAACCTCCCTTTTTCTAACTACCCCAGACTTTACAGCAGGCGCCATTTTTCTAAAAGCCGGCCCTACAGCCTACTACTGGCAAGCATTCACCGATAAAGAAGCCAGAAAAACGCTCATCCAGTACCAAATTGTCTGGCAGGGAATCCTCTGGGCAAAAAAGGAAGGAGCAAAAACATTCGATTTCGAAGGCATCTATGACAATCGCTTTCCCAACAAAAGCTGGATCGGCTTCACCTATTTCAAAAAAGGTTTCGGAGGTATAGAAATTATTTATCCGCAAAGCCTCAGCAAAACTTATTTCAAAAATCTGCTTTACAAAAAATAGAATACTCACAATTCCGACAAATATAGTTTCCGCTACATCTAAAATCGCTCTTTTCTATCTCTCTTTTAACCTCAAAAATTCTCTTTTTTGCCTCTTCAAGCTGCGCTCTGCTCCTTTTGGTAACTATTTTTGTTTGGTCCTCAAAATAATAAAGCGATAACTTGATATCCTCAACATCCTTACCGAACGGTTCTGTATTTATACCTGTTGCGGCCAAAGCATAAATACTAAGCTGAAGATCTTTATCAGCCTCCTTCTGCGTCGGAATTTTTTCTCCTGTTTTATAATCAACAATCTCTATCCCCCCATTACTCAATAAATCAACCCTATCCATCTTTCCGCCAATTCTTACCTTCTCCCGTCCGCTTTCCGTTTCTTCATAAAGCGGAATAGAAAAATCCTGTTCAACCAATACAGGCAAATTTGCATAATCAAACTCTTTATCATAATACTCTCTCAAAAAGACAAGCGCTTTTTCAAAAGCCTCTTTTTCATGTCTTTTGCTTTTATATCCGGCTGTGATCCAATCATCCTCAAAAATCTCTTCAAGCAACTTTTTACTAGGCTTTCTACCCAACTTTACTAAATTATAAAAATCTTTCAATGTTTCATGAACGCTTGTACCAAGGCTCATTGAAGGTGATGGAGAAGTAGGAATCTTCAAAATATAAGAAAGCTTATAATGAAGAGGGCAAATTTCAAACGTCCTTATCTGGGAATACGAAAGATAGTAAACCACGTGCCTTACCTGGGAACCAGACAAACCGGCCTTTTTTTCTCCTGAATAATCAAGAAAGGATAGCTGTTTTACGCTTTTCTGCTCCAAAAAAGAAATGTCCTCACCCAAAGCTTCAAATAAAAAAGGCGACAAACGCCTTTGCCTTTTACCCTCAGAATAATAGTCGGCTGCGCTAAAAAACAAATACTTCTGAGCTCTTGTCATACCCACATAAAAAAGTCTTCTTTCCTCCTGAAGATGATAATCACCCGAAGGCAGAGTCTCCTTTATAAGGTCATCGGGAATCGGTATAGGCTCGCGCCTCTCAACCGAAGGAAATCTCTGCTCAACAAGGTTTACCAAAAAAACAACAGGAAACTCAAGCCCCTTACTCGAATGTACAGTCAATATGTTTACAGCATTATTCTCACCCCAATCTTCTGTCGAAGCCAAAGGAGACTCACCAAGCTCCATGGACAAATCTACCCAGTCAACAACGCTGTAAACATCGGCTTTTTCATAATCTGTTTCAAAAGATTTTAATTTATCAAAAAACTTAGATATATTCTTAGCTTCGCTTTCCGCTTTTTCGCTGGAGGGATCAACCAAATTTTTAATAATACCCGTGTCTTCCAAAAAATAATACAATATCTGTCCCGCAGTCTCTTTTTTTATTAAACCCAAATGACGCTTAATAATTTTAACCAAATCTAAAACCTTTTTTTTGGATTTTTCGCTTATATTATTTATCTCCCCAACGCGCTCTGCAGCCTCATACAAAGACATATTATTTTTCTTTGCATAACTACCAATAAACGAAACATCTCTAGAATCAAGCTTCAAATAATCCAAAGAAAGAACCCTGTAAAAAGAAACTGAATCAGTAGGATCATAAAGCACCTTTAGATACGAAATAAAATCTACCACCTCGGGCTGTCTAAAAAGCCGCCCCGGCCCCAAAAACTGATAGGGCACCCCCGCCCTTGAAAAGGCACGAACAAAAGCCTCAGCCTGATTATTTGCTCGAACAAGCACTGCAAAATCTCTAAACTCAAAATTTTCCAAATCCACAAGTTCTAAAACCTTTTTAGCCACAAGCTCAGCCTCTTCTTCACCCCTTTGCGCATGTATAAAAAATACTCCACCGGAATCACTTTCTAAATCACAGGAAAGCTTTTTCTCAATCCCTTCAATCGCCTCGAGCCTATCCGGATTGTTATTCTGAATCAATTTATACGATGCATCCAAAATTTTCTGTATTGACCTGTAATTTTTAGTCAAAACAACAACCTTAGCCTTAGGAAAAGTTCTGCGAAACTGAAAAATATTACTAACGGCAGCACCCCTAAATCTATATATGCTTTGGTCATCGTCTCCACAAACAGTAATATTGGCTCGATTACCAGAAAGCAAAATTGCAAGCTCATTTTGAGCAAAATTAGTATCCTGAAACTCATCAACAAGTATATATTTAAACTGCTCCCTGTACCTCGAAAGTATATTTGGCCGCTTTCTAAAAAGATCAAGGGTCTTTACTATCAAATCGCCAAAATCCATTAAACCCTCACGAATTTTTATCTTGTCGAATTTTTTATAAGCCTGCGCAAGTTCGCTCCATTTCTCAATCTCCAGCTTTTCTTCCTTATCCGGTTTGGAATTTAACGTTTTTATTTTAGAATTTACCCAGGCAATATATTCACCCGGGGCTATATCCTCGTCCTGAAGTCTGGAAAAATGCTTCAAAATAGCGTCCAAAAATTTGTTTGGATTCCCAAGTGGTCTAAAATAAGACAAACCAAGCTCAAAAATATTCTCTCTCAAAAGCCCGACAGACTCTGCTCCTGTTAATAATCTATATCTTGGATTAAGCCCAACCTCCAAAGCTTCTGCCCTCAAAACTTTGTCGCAAAAAGAATGAAAAGTAGATATCCACATCTGCGTATATCCGTATGGCATCTCCTGATCAACGCGCTCAACCATCTCAAAAGACGCCTTCTCGGTAAAACTCAAAGCAAGTATCTCATTAGGCCTCGCCAACCCGGAAGAAATAAGATATTTAATTCTTTCTGTTATCACGGTTGTCTTACCCGTACCCGCCCCCGCAATAATAAGAAGCGGCCCTTTTTTATGTTCAACCGCGTCAATTTGCTGCCTATTAAGAGTCCTGCTCGTCAAGAAGTTTTTCCCCACCTTCCTTCAAATTATTAGTAGCGTCTATTTTTCTCCCCAAATGACTAAAATAAGTCAAAACATTACCCATCATATTATAAGAATTATTTATATGCCTCTGAAGAGTAGCCAAACTTTCTTCCACTCTTGAATAATCCTTTCTTATTGCCCTAAGCATCCCAAACACCTCACGAGCTTGTGTTTCAATTTTCTTTCCTTCAAACGACAAAAGAATAGTTTGAAGATGTGAATATAAAGTAGTAGGGGAGACCGGATAAACCCTCGCCCTTTGTGCAATCTCTAAAAGCTCCTGCTCTCTCACAAGCTCATAATAAACCGCTTCACTAGGCACATACATAAGCGCAAAATCCATGGTTCCTTCATCGGGCAATATATACTTCCGACTAATATCTTTTATGTGCTTTTTAATATCTCTTATAAAAGCTTTTCGATGTAAATTTACATCTTCTCCCTCGGCTTTAGACATTTTCTGAAAATTTTCCATTGGAAATTTAGAATCAATAGGAAGTATACCGGCACCAGTTTTTATAGCAGCGTCAACCTTTTCACCGGATTTAAAAGTGTACTGAAGAAAAAAACTGCTCTTCGGAAACATCTGGGCAATCAAATCCTTCAAAACTTGCTCTCCAATATTTCCTCTAAGCTTCGGGCTCTGAAGAAATTCTTGAAGCTCCTTCATTCCTCTTCCGATTTCACTAAACTCACCAATATTTCTCTGAACTTGTCCTATCACCTTCGCAGCATTATCAAGCCTCTCATTAAGAGATTGAGTATTTTTCTGTAAAGACTCAAGTAGTGTCTTTCTATCCTCCTTAGAACCCTCCTGAAGAAGCTTTACTATTTCCATCAATTCGTTAGAAGGCTTTTGTTTTTCAGAAATATCGTTAAGTTTCTTGTTTACCCACAATCCCAAAATCAAAATCCCGCCCAAAATTAATATCAGAATTATAATCGGATCCATGTTTCAACAAGCATTTTAGCACCCTCTTAGGTTAAAATAAAATAATGAAATCAAAAAAAAGCCACTCAAGCGGTTTAATACTTTCTTTAATAATTATAATTCTCTGGACACTGCTCTCGGTTATTATAGTCTTTACAAGCCCCAAAGATTTTGCCGCCATACCAATATTTTTTTCAGTTCTTTTTCTCGCTCTTTTCTTTACTCTTTCAGTAATATTCACAAACTCCAAAAAAGGTTTTTTATTCAGCTTATCCATAGTTTTTGCACTCATCCTTAGATATTTTGGCATAGGCAACCTTCTCAATATTCTCCTGCTTTTTGGATCAACCATAGCTTTCAACCTTTATATTTCAAAACACAATTGACACACTCTGTTATACTTCAATTAAAGAAACAAACAAATGAAAATCTCTCAAAAAAGAATAAACATCTCTTTAAAAAAAGAAATCGAAAAAGCTTTTGTTCAAAGTATTGCCGATATAAAAACGATTAATGAATCAAAAGTCTTTCTCGCGGATTTTCTAACAAAATCAGAATTTGAAACTTTCTCCAAAAGATTGGCAGTAGCTTATTGGCTAAAAAAGGGTAGAAGCTACGAAAATATAAAACAAAACCTTAAAGTATCAAGCGCGACCATAGCCTCTGTTCAAGAAAATTTAGAAAAAAAGGGGTTTCAAATAGTACTAAAAAAGCTCGAGGCAGAAGAGTGGGCAAATCAATGGTCTGTAAAAATTAAAAAATTTGTTAGAAGATAAACCTTCTTGATACAATATTCCCACATGCGCTACTACATAACAACCACGCTTCCTTACGTCAACGCAGATCCGCATATCGGTTTCGCAATGGAGATAGTTGAAGCAGATTGCTTAGCTCGCTTTCACCGGTCTCTCGGGTATAGGGTAATATTCAATTTCGGAACCGACGAACATGGCCAAAAAATATATCAAAAAGCGCTTGAGAAAAACCAAAACCCTAAAGCATATGTCGATGAATACGCCAAAAAATTCAACAATCTCAAAAAAGCTCTAAACTTAAGTTACGACAAATTCATAAGAACAACAGATCAAAACCACATAAAAGCTGCACAAAAATTTTGGGAATTATGTGACCAAAAAGGACTCATCGATAAAAAAACATATGAAACTAAATATTGCGTCGGATGCGAAATGGAAATAACCGATTCGGAGCTTGTAAACGGGCGCTGCCCGTTACACCCGGACAAAAAAATAGAGTTAAGGCAGGAAGAAAACTATTTTTTTAAATTTTCCAAGTTTCAAAAACCCCTTCTGGAATTTTATAAAAAAAATCCAGACTTTGTTTTACCAAAAGAAAAATACAACGAAGTCATAAAATTTGTAGAATCGGGTATCAAAGACTTCAGCATATCTCGCCTAAAATCCAAAATGCCATGGGGGATTGAGGTGCCAAACGACCCAGACCATGTCATGTACGTTTGGTTTGACGCACTAATAAACTATATTTCAACCCTCGGCTGGCCGGACAAAAAAATTTCCGATTGGTGGCCTGGAATACAAATAGCAGGCAAAGACAATCTTCGCCAACAATCTGCAATATGGCAGGCAATGCTTATGGCGGCAGACATACCGAATACAAAACAAATATTTATCCACAGCTTCGTCACACAAAATGGGCAAAAAATCAGTAAAAGCCAAGGTATCTTTGTCAATCCATATGATCTAATCAAAAAATACGGAACCGATGCGTTAAGGTATTATCTGCTTGCCAAACTCAACCCTTACCTCGATAGCGACTTTACAGTAAAAAAATTTGAAAACACCTATCAAGCAGATCTTGCAAACGGGCTCGGGAACCTCGTATCCAGGGTCTTTAAACTCGCAGATCAAAACAAAATCAAATTCAAAAAAAACAAAACTAAAAACCCGATTATAGACGAACTGAAAAACCATCTTGAAATCTACAGATTTGATCTTGCAACCAAATCTATATGGGCTTTAATTAAAAAAACTGATAAATATCTTAACGAAAACAAGCCGTGGGAAAAAAAATCCAAAAACAAAAAATTTGTCATCTCAAACTCACTTACAAATATCTACTTCATCTCAGAAGCACTTAGTGCATTTCTACCCGAAACATCAGAAAAAATTATATCGAGACTAATATCCGAAGAAAAACTGTCTGGCATGGTCTTATTTCCTAGGTTAAAATAAATCTATTCCAATATGCTCAGAAAATTTTTAATCAAACACAAATCTAAATCCCTTAGATTCTTTGAAATTTTGCCCGGGTTCGTTTCTTGGAATCTAATACTTTTTCCATATTGGGGGATATTTATAATTCCGGAAATAGTCGCCTATTTTATTCTACTTTTTAATGTCTATTGGTTCTATCAAGCTTTCGGAATTGCAATAACGGCGACGATATCTCACTTCAGAATTGAAGCAACAAAACACTACAATTGGATATCAGATATTAAAAACTTTCCCGATTACAAAAAAGTTCACCACATAGTCATTATCCCAACATACAAAGAACCAATTCACATTCTCGACCGAACAATAAACTCACTAGCCAATCAAGAAATCTCCAAAAAACAAATCTCCGTAGTTCTGGCCATGGAATTTAAAGAAGATTCTAAAGAAAGAGAGAGAAAAGTGAATTTTCTGCAAAAAAAATTTGGAAATATTTTTGCAAATTTTTTAGTAACCGTTCACAAGCTAGCTCCGGGTGAAGCAGTCGGAAAAGCATCAAACGAATGCTACGCTGCTATAACCGCCAAAAAAAGAATAAAAATCGACATGAACTATACAACAGCTACAAGTTGTGACGCCGATCATGTATTTCATCCTAAACATTTTTCTGTCCTAACCTACAAATTTCTTGACGACCCAAATCGCTACAAAAAATTTTGGCAACCGGCAGTCCTTCTTTACAATAATATATGGCGTTTGCCTGCAATAACGCGCGTGCCAAATATTCTAGCCTCCATCTTTATACTCTCAATGCTTCCAAGAAAAGACAGATTAATAAACCAACAAAACTACTCACTCTCTTTCAAACTATTAGACAAAACAGGCTACTGGGACCCGGATAGAATTCCGGAAGACTGGGGCATTTTCTTCAAAGCGTTTTTCAAAAACAAAGGAAAAATCGAAGTAGAACCTCTTTACCTGCCCCTCTATGCAGACGCCATGGAATCTACCACAACCATCAAAACTCTCAAAGGCCAATACACCCAAGTAAAACGCTGGGCATGGGGCGTATCCGACTCTTCTTGGGTTCTCTATAACTTTTTTGTCACTCCGGGCATGTCTTTCTGGGATAAAATCACCCGCGTTTCCACTTTCGTCCATGGACACTTTCTTTGGCCTGTACACTGGTTTATAATTACAATCGGCCTTACTCTTCCCGCCATAATCAACCCGGCATTCGGCAGGACCACTCTTGGTTATATGACTCCAAAAATATCCTCGGCTATTCTTACCATTGCTCTTGCATTTCTAGTCATCCTTCTTATTCTAGACTACCTCTACAAACCCAAACGACCCAAAAATTTTCCTTTCTGGCGCGCCATTCTAGTTCCATTCGAATTCATTCTTATGCCAATTGCAACGTTTTTCTTTACCACCCTCCCGGGTTTAGACGCCCACACCAGATTAATGCTGGGAAAATATATCGAATATAAAGTAACAGAAAAAGTTTAAGTTGAAGACAGCAAAACAACTGGATATACTGAAATAAAGACAAATGGTTAAAAAGGGGATAAAAAATTTTTTGATTTTTTGCCACATTCCTAATTGGTTATTCTTTGTCCTGATAGCCACACTTCTATTGCGCATTCCAAGCTTTTTCGAGCCTTACTACTACGGAGATGAGATGATCTATTTAACCCTTGGTCAAGGAATTAAAAACGGCCTCACTCTCTACAAAGACATCCACGACAACAAACCCCCCCTGCTTTATTACACGGCAGCTATTGCCGGAAGCGTATTCTGGTTTCGAGCAATTTTAACCATATGGATGTTAATAACTACAACCATTTTCTGGAAACTGGTTGTTAAATTATTTCCCAAAAACACACTGCTCCAAATTACATCCGTTATCTCCTTTGCCATATTAACTACAATACCGCTACTCGAAGGTCAAATATCAAACGCTGAGCTTTTCATGATAGGCCCAACAATCCTTGCTTTTTATCTCCTACTAGATAAAAAACTTACTACAACAAAGCTTTTTCTATCGGGAGTTCTTTTTTCAATTTCAACGCTTTATAAAGTACCAGGGGCTTTCGACTTAGGAGCAATAATCTTCTTTTGGATCATTTACAAAAAGCTAAACCTTAAAAAATCAATTCTTATCTTACTCGGCTTTCTCACCCCAATTATTTTAACAACAATTTGGTTCGCCTCCAAAAACTCCTTAAACGAATATATTAAAGCGGCTTTTCTCCAAAACATAGGCTATCTTTCCTCCTGGCGCCCATCTGATGTAGAAAGACCTTTTCTCCTAAGAAATTTGCCCCTTATCATAAGATCTGCTTTACTGATATTAGGAATTTGTATTCTCTACATCAAAAAAACAAAAATCTCCAAAGAATTTGTCCTTACCGCTCTCTGGCTTCTTTTTAGCCTTTTTGCGGTCACACTTTCGGAAAGGCCATACCCGCACTATCTCATCCAATCGGTAGCCCCGGTATCAATCTTTGTCGGTATGCTTGTAGCACGAAAAAACAAAGAACAAGTCCTATCAATTATCCCGCTTACACTAGCAATATTTGTGCCTGTATATTACGGATTCTGGCTTTATCCTTCGTTCCCTTATTATCAAAGGTTCATAAAATTCGCAACCAAAAGCATCACCAAAGAAGAATATTTCAATCTTTTTGACCAAAATACCCAAAAAAACTACAAAATTGCAGAATATGTGCTCACATCCACAAACAAAAACGACAAAATATTCGTCTGGGGTGACACATCAGTAATATATGCCCTAACCAAAAGACTTCCTCCAATCAAATATACGACCGATTATCATATAAAAGATTTTTATTCAATCAACGCTGCTATAGCCGAAATCAAAAAAACAAACCCTAAAATTATCATAATCATGACAGAAAACAGCGAAATATTAACATCGGAGTTTAAACAGTTTCTTGATATAAATTATATTAAAGTTATACAAATCGAAAAAGCAATAATCTATAAATCCCTAAGCCCCATAGTTAAAAAAGCTCTCTTTTATTAATCCATAATAATTGCCACAATTAAAACCAATACGCTAAAATAGGTAAACCTGTTTATGAAATTAAAAAAACCCAATCTAAACTTTCTGCCCAAACCTGCTGTTACAATAACAATATTTCTACTAAACATAATTGTACTTATTTTTATCTTCGCGGTTAAAAACCTCCTGCCCCCGGAAATACCGCTTCTTTACGGCAAACCAAGTGGGGAAGAGCAGCTTGTACCAAAAATTTACCTTTTTATACCGCCATCTCTTGCAATCGTCTTTCTACTTCTTAACTTAATTTTAATAAAATTCATTAAAGATAAATTTCTTCAATATTCGCTTTTATCCCTCTCCTTAATTATTACGATCCTTTCAACAATCACAGTATTAAAAATAATTTCAATAGTTGGGAATCTTTAATGATAATAGATATTTTTTTTATCCCTTTTCTATTGGCCACCGTCATATCTCTCTTGTCCACATATCCGACAATTAAATTGGCATGGAAGCTAAATCTTATCGACGATCCCCAAAAGAACAAACATCCCAAAGTTATCCATAAAATCAAAACTCCGCGAGGAGGCGGTCTGGCAATATTTATATCAATCCTGCTTACAAGCTTAATTTTCCTGCCACTCGACAAACATCTCAAAGGAATTATCTGTGGGGCAACAATTCTAACAGCACTGGGCCTGCTCGACGACAAATATAATCTAAACCCGTATCTAAGACTGATAGTACAATTTACAGCCGCAAGCATGCCAATTATAGCCGGAATAGGCATCGCCTTTTGGAAAAGCCCTTTCGGCAATATAATTGATCTTTCACAACCCCAAATAAATCTATTTCTTTTAGGAGAAACAAGATCAATCTGGATTCTATCTGATTTATTTGCGCTTTTCTGGATCGTAGCTATTATGAATTTTCTGAACATGGGAGCTAAAGGCGTTGACGGCCAGCTAACCGGAGTTGTTGCAATCGCGGCACTAACAATAAGCCTGCTTTCGCTTAAATTTTCAGCAGATATCACCGAATGGCATACAACCACTCTCGGCGCAATTACCTTCGGAAGCTTTTTAGGTTTCTTACCTTGGCACATCTATCCTCAAAAAATAATGCCAAGCTTCTCTGGGTCGAACCTTGGAGGCTATATGCTTGCAATTCTTTCAATTCTTACAACAGCAAAAGTAGGAACACTTGCATTAGTTCTCGCAGTGCCGCTTGTAGATACTACATATATAATAATCAGACGAGTTCTTTCTGGTAAATCACCTGTCTGGGGTGACAATAGGCATTTGCACCACAAACTTCTAGAAAGCGGCCTAAGCATTAAACAAGTTGCCGCCTTCTATTGGGCTGTAACGGCTGTCTTCGGAATACTCTCGCTGTTTTTGAACTCGGAAAATAAACTGTATACTATGATAGGAGTAGCCCTCCTTACAGGAGGAATTACCTTATGGCTAAATCACAAACAAAAACAATAATAGGCATCATAAAAATTTCCAGACCCATCCACTGGGTTAAAAATTTCGGAATTTTCGCAGCACTTATATTTTCAAACAATCTCTTTAACAAGCCCATGTTTATCAAAACTTTCTGGGGATTTTGGATATTCAACGTCGCGGCAAGCGCAACCTACACATTCAACGATATTCTCGATGCAAAAAGAGACCGCCTCCACCCAATCAAAAAGGAAAGACCAATAGCAAAAGGGGATATTAAACCCCAAACCGCACTTTTTCTTTCTGGAATACTTGCGCTAATATCACTCACCAGCGCACTTTATCTCTCTGAAATATTTTTCTTACTAATCCTTGCTTATCTATTAATTCAGATTTCGTATTCGCTCTTTCTCAAAAGCCTCCATGTTATAGACATTCTGATTATCGCAACAGGCTTTATTATTCGAGTATATTCTGGCGCTTTTCTTATTAATGCTCACTTATCCGTATGGTTCTTGTTGTGTGTAATCTCGGTAGCACTTTTTCTCGCATCAGGTAAAAGAAGAGCAGAGCTAAGCATAATGGGTAGATCAGCAAAAACAAGGCAAAGCCTTTCAAAATACAGCCCCGAGCTTCTAAATTCCTACGTTACAATGTTTGGTAACGCTGCGTGGATGAGCTGGGCTCTTTTTTCATTTTTTGAATCTCCACAAGCATCGCTTCCTCTGTGGCTAATCTTGGCCGAATTTTCAAAAACCACAACGGTAAACAAATTAATGATGATAACAATACCCATTGCAATCTTCGGCATTATGCGGTACGAAAGCTTAATATTCGAAGGCAAATCCGAAACTCCTGAAAAACTTCTTCTCTCGGATAAATCGCTCATCGCCTCTGTGGCAATATGGGTTGCAATTATAATTTGGATTCTTTACGGCAACATCGCGGCCTATTCGGCCTAATCATCGGCGATTTCTGCCGATTCTGTGGCATATTCCGAAGATATCCAACCTTCAATTCCCTCGTCAAATTTAATCTTATACCATCCGGCAACGCTATCGCGATCCAAAAGCTCATACTTTTCACCCGGATCAACCCTTCCAACCTCTTCAGAACTGGTAGAGGGCTCCTCCCTCACTCTTAAAAACCCGGTAGGAGTATTAAGTATTTCAACTTCTAGTGGGGAAGAGGGCCAAGAATTGTTAATTTCTTCCAAAACATCACTTTGTGCATTTTCATCTTTTTCTAAATCAACCAAAGCTGTCAAAGTATATCCAGAATAGGCATTAACCGAAAAAGCTCTTTCAAAATAGCCGTCCAAAAAAAGTCTAATTTCATGAACACCCTCTGAAACATCTTCAATTAATAAAGGAGTTAGATCAACTATCCTGTCATCAAAATAAACTTGCGCACCGTCTGGTCTCGAAATAACGGAAACATTTGCATTTTTCCCACCTGTTTTTTCAAAAGATATCTCTTCGCCGGAAGAATCCTCCACCGACTCCCCAAGTTTGCGTCGCACAATAGTTTTAACACCACGAACTAACTCTATTTTAGTATCATATGCCATTAAAGGCTTATCCAAAGCCTCCGGTACAAGCCTAACCGCTACCTCTCGTGCCGCAAACTCTCTCTCAAAAGGAGTCCTACCCACCTGTTCACCGTTAATATATACCTGTGCAACAGGGTCAGATTCAATTAATAAAGAGGCTTTCCTATTTTTATGGTAAAACCAAACCCCAAAAGACAGAAAAAAAACCAATAATATAAAAAAAAACAAAAAAAATATTTTTTTTCTAGAGGTCACGTTCAAAAGTTTATAATCTTAAAAACAAAATTACAAGTATATATTTATCTTGACAAATAAAAAGATTTTTTCTACTATATATTTAGCACTCAATTAGCGGGAGTGATAAACCACTTCCCCATCAACCAATAAAAGGAGGTGATAAATATGGCAATCACAAGATGGGATCCGTTTTTACGATTTCCAAGAATCTTCGAAGACCTCGAAGAACCATTCCAAAAAGGGCTAAAAATAAAAGAAACGGACAACGACATAATCGCTGAAGCCGTTGTTGCAGGAGTACCTGCAAAAGACGTTGAAGTTAACATCGAAGACGGCGTACTTGCCATCAAAGCAAAGGCAAGCGAAAAAACCAAAAAAGAAAACGAAAAGCGCTATGCCCAATATGACTACTATTATTCTGCTGCTCTTTCGGGAGGCCAGTGGGATAAAGCCGAAGCTGAGGTAGAAAACGGAGTTGTCTATGTAACAATTCCCAAAGCCGAAGCTGCAAGGCCAAAAAAAATCACAGTAAAAGAAAAAAAGTCAGAATAATCTAAATTATCTTTTACGCCCCCCCCCGAGCTTGGCTTGGGGGGGGAATTTTACAAAAATCAATCAGGTAATCCAGTCCCACCTTGTATATTTCCTCCTCCTAAAACATAAGCTTCTATAACCCCGCAAGCCCGGTTAAACAACACATTTTGAGATTCATCAAATCTTTCTTGTCCTAATTGTTCAACTATTTTTCGGGACAAAACAAAAGTGTCCACCCGTCCTTCATCCAATAAAGTTTCTAAAACCCTTTCCTTCCACCATGCATCATGTAGTTCAGGGGCTATATGAATGTCTCTTTCTTCAAGTCTCTGTCTATATTCTTTAAGCTTTGTCCCCAATCTCTGAGCTAATATAGAATCTTCAGGTAGCTCAATAACATGCGATTTATTTCCTGAATCAAATTCTCCTGTCATATTCTCACCCCCTACTTTTTAGGCAGAAAATTAAAGTCACTCTTTATAAATCAAATAAAAAAGAGTGTCAATAAATTTCTTTATGTTTAAAAGAAAATAGATTAAAATATACTCATTCGATCCGGTGGCGAAGTGGAAACGCTGCGGTCTGCAAAACCGCGATGCGCGGGTTCGATTCCCGCCCGGATCTCAAAAACAATTAAGCCCAATGCCGTGTTATAATAATCTTCACTTCTATGGCAAAAGTGAAAAAACATAAAAAAATTACAAAGGCTGTTATAACTGCCGCCGGATACGGGACCAGGTTTTTACCAGCTACAAAAAATATACCCAAAGAGCTTCTACCAATTATTAATAAACCGACAATAAGCTATGTTGTTGATCAGTGTATTGAAGCAGGAATTAAAGATATAATTATTGTCACAAGATTTGGTAACCACGCCGTTGAAGACTATTTTGACTCCGAACCTGCACTTGAGAAATATTTAATAGATAAAGGAAAACAAGAGCTGACAAAGGAGATCAGGGGAGTTTATAAGGGAGCAAACTTTATTTTTGTCCGCCAAAATCCTGATTTGCCTTATGGCAATGCCGCGCCGCTTTATTCGGTCAGAAATCTTATCCAGGATGAACCATTTATCTATTCTTGGGGTGACGACATTATCCTTGGTAAACAGGTCGGAGTTGTCGAGCTAGTAAAAAGCTACAAAAAAGACCCCTGCGACATAATTTTAAATTGTATCAGAACCACTAAAGAAGAAATTTCAAAAACAGGTGCTGAAGTCAAAATAAAAAAAGGGACGCTCGATCAAGTGGAGGCTTTACCGGAAAAACCGCCGGTTGAAAAAGTAAAAAGCGATCTGCTTTCAACCGCTCCTTACTTGGTTACACCTAAAATATTCAAATATCTTGACCCCAGAAAAGATGCGAGAACTGGAGAATTTCTTTTTCAAAAGGGTGTTGAGGGGATCATTAAGGATGGTGGATATGTCCGAGCCAGCGTGACCAAGGGTCGCTGGCTAACCATGGGTGATCCGCTTAATTATCTTAAAGCCACTGTTGAAATTGCGCTCTACCGCGATGATCTGCGTGAAAGTTTTATTAATTACCTAAAGTTAAGAGTAAAAGAACTAAATGGAATCTAGTATTGCAAAGATTTTTCCACTAGAAAGAATTTACCCCCGCTTTCTCCTATAATTCCCTTTATTGTCATTACTGTCAAAGCCGAAGACACCCTTGAAATATCCTCAGATAAAGCTTGAGAAATTTCATCCGCCCCCAAAGGCTCGCGCGCCAAAAGATTTAAAATCTTCTTTTCAAAAAAATCTAAATTAGATTTTTCATACTCCCTCTTTGCCGTCCTTTTCATTGATAAAATATCATAAGGCTCTGTCGCCATCTTAGCAAAACCTTTCTTAATAAAATAATTAGTCCCCTGCGAAGTCAACGAATCAATAGGTCCGGGCACTGCCCATATCTTTCTACCCATAGAGCGGGCAAGCCTCGCAGTAATCAAAGAACCGCTCTTAATTCCAGCCTCAATAATCAAAACGCCCACAGAAGTTACTCCTGCTACAATTCTATTTCTTTGAGGGAACTTCCACAAATGAGGCTTTGCATTTTTCTCATATTCGCTCAAAACAAGCCCATCGTTTTCAAGTATTTGAGCATAAAGCTTTTTATTCTCAGGCGGATAAACTACATCAAGCCCACAGCCAAAAACCGCCACGGTTTTGCCGCCGACCTCAAGCGTTTCACTAGCAACTTCCGTATCAACGCCGTACATAAACCCACTTACAGTCACAACTCCCTCCGAAACGAGAGTTGGAATAAATCTCTTAACAACATTCCTTCCATATCGTGTCATTCTCCTGCTGCCGACAACACCAAGGATTTTAGATGTTAATATATCAATATTACCTCTATAAAAAATCCTTTTTGGAGAATTTTTTATTTCAGACAATCTCTTAGGATAAATTTTATCTCCAATTTTTACGCTTTTAATCTCAAAATCTTGATAATTCATGTATTTATACACAAAATCTAAAACCCCACGTTTTCATAATGGTCAATCCTGTCAACCCCTCCCATCTCATTAAATACTATGGCAACGACATCAATGCGGTATTTTTCATACTTTCGCGCCAAATCAGCTCTCGCAACAAGAAAACTATCGGCTATTCTTTGAATTTGATTTATTTTTCTTTTGTCCACCATCTCCTCCGGAGTACCAAAGTCATCCCCCACCTTTGCCTTTACTTCTACAAAAATTATTTCATCCCCATCCAAAAAAATTAAATCTATCTCGCCATACCTCGTCCTATAATTCCTAGCAAGCAAGCCGTAGCCCTTTTTACAAAGATAATCCTCACCAACCTCCTCTCCATATCTGCCTTTCGGCAAATTATATCGTTTACTCATTTAATCGCTTGACCGCACTCTATACTGAAGCGCTTCGGCAACACAAGTAGCATCAATATCCTTTCTTCCTGCCAAATCGGCAATCGTTCTTGCCACTTTTATAATCCTAAAATATGTTCTTGCGGATAATCCATAGGTATTAACCGCCTGTTTTAAAATTGCCTGTCCCGCGCTATCAAGCACGCAGTACTTCTTAATATGCTTATTTTTCATGTCCGAATTTGTATAAATCCCGTCTTTCTCAAACCTTTTTAATTGTATTTTTCTCGCCCTCAAAACACGCTCCCGCACAGAAATCGATCGTTCAGGTTTCTTTACAACACCTCTCTCCATCAGCTCATCAACATCCAAAGCGGGAACATTAATGTGTATATCAATTCTATCCATCAAAGGTCCAGAGAGCTTTGTCTGATACCTCATTATCTGCCTAGGGCTACATTTACACTCACGCTTAGCATCCCCCAAATAGCCGCACGGGCAAGGATTACTGGCCGCAACAAGCATAAAAGAAGCCGGAAACTTTACACTTCCGGCAGCCCTTGTTATAGAAACTTCACCATCCTCCATTGGCTGCCTCAAAGCCTCAAGCGTTCCTCTGCTAAATTCAGGAAACTCATCCAAAAACAAAACTCCACGGTGAGCAAGCGAGATCTCCCCGGGGTGAGGATTGCTTCCACCGCCTATAAGCCCAATCCTGCTTGTTGTATGATGAGATACTCGAAACGGCCTGTCATAAACAAGGCTTGCCCCAGCAGGCAAATTCCCCGAAACCGAATATATCTTAGTTACTTCAAGACTTTCCTTTTCGCTCAATGGAGGCAAAATTCCGGCCATCGCTCTTGCAAGCATGGTTTTCCCCGATCCCGGAGGACCTTGCATATGAACATTGTGCCCACCGGAAGCAGCAATCTCCAAAGCCCGCTTTGCGCTCTCCTGCCCCAGTATGTCGGAAAAATCAATCTCCGGAAATATATCTTCATGAATATCGATTTCTTTCAAACCACGAAACACGCCAATTTGCCCTCCTCCATTAAAATGAGAAAGAATTTGTGCCAAATTCTCAACCGGATAAACCCGCACTCCACTCACCACAGCAGCCTCAAATGAAGAATCTTTAGGAACAAATAAACTTTTTATTCCACGCTCTTTTGCATAAAGAGCAAGAAGTAAAACCCCCTTAGTATGTCTTAAACTTCCATCCAGCGAAAGCTCTCCATAAAAAAACATCTTTTCCGAAGGCAAGCTTATAGCTTCCAAAGATCTTAAAATCCCGCATGCAATTGGCAAATCATAACTGCTTCCTTCCTTGGGAATATCGGCAGGAGCAAGATTAACCACTATCTTTGCGTTCGGAAACTCAACTCCACTATTAACAAGCGCCGTCTTCACTCGCTCCTTCGCTTCCTCAACAGACTTACTGGGAAGCCCAATAATATTAAATCCCGGAAAACCTTTTTTAGCAATATTTACCTCAACTTCAACAGGCAACGTATCAAGTCCAAAGTGCGTAGCAGACATTACCTTCGTAAGCATTAAAAAATATTTTACTTTAAAAAAACTCCCCTTTTCCAGAGATAATCGTTGATTTAAATTTCAAAACATCCTATAATATATTTATGGTTGAATATAAACCATCACTACCCCTACCAAAACACATTATCAATCGCAAAAACGCCAACGATAAAGGAGTCGTAATTCCAATACCTATAATCGAAAGGAAATTAACAATTAAAATCCCCGATTTGTTAAAAACAGAAGCTCTGGGAGCAGCGAACATAGCATCCATGACGCCGGATGTATTGGGTCATTGTGAAAAATTATACGCAGTAAAATTGAATAAAATGATTGGTGATTCGCCGTTACGCCTTTTACTTCCCCAAAAACGTCTGTTATACGAATACAAATATTCCGGCAACCCAAGCACTTTTTTCCAAATTATTTCAATTACCGATCCCATAACAGCAAGTGCTATTGTCTGCACTCGCCCTTTTTTTTGTGCCAATCAACCAATTGATCCAAATAATCTAGACCTTGTCAAAATCTATCGTTTTTATCCAATGGGAAATTTCCCGGAACCCACGTTTAAAGATACTGAAACGGGTGAAGTATTAAATGAGCTAAAACTGCATTAAAGTTTTGAACATCTTTTCTTACTCATATCTTATAGCCTCAATAGGCGTCAAATTGGCAGCCCTTCTTGCCGGGAACACACCGAAAAATACTCCGATAAAAGAAGATATCCCAATAGCGGCAAAAACAGCCAAAAAATTTAAAGCCACAGGAAAAAATGGCCTGACAACTAAAACAATAAGCGCGGAGGCAACAAGCCCCATTATCCCTCCAAGCCCGGATAAAAGCACACTTTCTGCAACAAACTGAACCAAAATATCCTTCTTTGTTGCGCCAATCGCCCGTCTTATCCCAATCTCCTTAGTTCTCTCGGTCACATTAGCATACATTATATTCATAATTCCAATACCGCCGACTATCAAAGATATCGATCCAATAGCTACCAAAACCGAATTTATCATCCCAAAAATCTGGTTTACAACATCCAAAAGCTCAGACTGTTCGGATACCGAAAACTCATCTTCTTCATATCTTTTTAAAAGAGCTTCTTCAATATCGCTCTTAACTCCCTCTATTGCGCCCTCGGAATCTACTCCGACATAAATCGTAAAAAAATTTTTATCCGGATTAATGCTTCCAAAAGTAGTTTTATATGACATAAAAATCCCGCCATCCATCTCAGGATCCCCCATCTTTTCAACAACGCCTATTACTTTAAATCTCTGATTACCCAGGCGCACCGTTTTTCCGATAGCATTTCCCGCATCATCAAAAAGTTTCTCAGCAATGCTTATACCCAAAACTACATCCTTAGACCTGCTTGAAATATCTTGTCCTTCAAGTATCCTTCCCTCAACAGCTTTAAGATCCATAAGCTTAAACAAGTCTTCGTTCGTCCCCATAAGTGACGCCAACTCCTCTTTTTCTAAAGAAGTAACAACCATAGATTTCATAAATATCGGCACAACATAGTCAATGTTATCCACCCGGCTAATCGTATTCAAATCCCGCTCATCAAATCTTATTCCCGTAGCAAGGCTTGATCCAAAAGATGAAAAACCTCCCTCACTAAGGTCGTTTCCCGGCATAATCATAACCAAATTGCTCCCCATATTCTCAAACTGCTGCCTAATATAATTTTTAAGCCCTATCCCAAGAGCAATAAGCATAACCACCGAAAAAACGCCTATCGTTATACCCAAAGAAGCAAGAATGGTTCGCGTTTTATTTCGCTTAAAATCCTCAAAAGCATTTTTTAACAAAAAAGAGTAATAATTCATTCTAATATTTATCAACAATAACACCGTCTTTTACGTATATTTTTCTTTTTGTTCTCTCGGCCACCTCGCTCTCATGAGTAACAACAACAATAGTTACACCAAGATCCTTGTTCAAACTCTCAAGAAGCTTCATAATCTCATCCCCCGTTTTACTGTCAATATTGCCCGTAGGCTCATCAGCCAAAATAAGCTTGGGTTTCATTATCAACGCTCTAGCTATGGCGGTTCTTTGCTGCTGTCCTCCGGAAATTTTATTGGGATAAAAATTAGCCCTATCTTCAATGCCAAATCTCTCCAAAAGCTCAAGCGCATACTCCCGTGGGTTAAAAGAAAGCTTATTCTTTGCATACTGCGCTGGAAGCATTACATTCTCAAGCACGCTAAACTTCTCAATCAGATTGAACTGTTGAAATACAAATCCTATATTTTCATTCCTTAAAGAAGAAATTTCCGAATCGTTTAATTTGCTCGTATCTTTGTCAAACAAATAAACCGCACCGCTCGTCGGTTGATCCAAAAGACCTATAATGTGCATTAAGGTTGACTTGCCGCTTCCCGAAGATCCCAATATTCCCACATAATCTTTATCTTTAATCTCAATATTTACGCTCTTTAGCGCCTCTACTTTCTCCTCACCAAGCCAATAAGTTTTATCGACATTTTTAAGTTTAATCATCCCAGATTAAATCTCCCTCGTTAAAATCTCCCTTTATTTCAACGCGGTCTTCACCCTCTACACCAATCTCGACTTCTACTTTATCCTTCTTTTTATTTATATAAACAAAACTTTTCCCATCTTCGTCTCTATTTATAAATTTAGGATCAACATAAAGGACATCTTTTACCTCTTCAAGCACAAAACTCGCATCTCCTGTCATTCCAAGCCTATATTCAAAATCTTCATTCGAAACGCCATCAAATTCCACTTTCACGGCATACGATACTCCTATTTCCTCCTGGCTAGGTGAAATCGCTATTTCCGAAATACTGCCCGAAAACTCCTTCTCGGAAAAAGAATCAAGAACAATTCCTACATAGTCCCCCTCCTTTAACCTAACAACCTCTGTTTGATCCGCGGTAACCTCAAAATATATTGTTTCAGGATCAACTATCTCATATTGAGCCTGGTTATAAATAATATTCACCCCGGGATTCGGATGACTAACGTAAGCAACAACCCCATCAAAAGGAGCATAAATAGTAGCATCATTCAAAGCAGAAAGAGCTTTAAGATAGTTCTCATACGCCTTATCTTTAGCAACCTCAGCAGCAGTCCTAGTTTCTTTTTCTGTAAAAGTCTCATCTGATTCGCTATCCTTTACACCATCATAAACTCTCTCAAGCGTTGCCTCAGCGCTTCTTAAATCAGACTTGGCCTGCTGAAAAGTTGAATTTAAAAGTGCTGTATCAAGCTTAGCAATCGCTTGCCCACGCCTAACTCTATCGCCCTCACTTACTCCAACCCACGCAATCTTCCCGCTACTGGAAAACTGCAAAACCGCATGTTTCTTCGCCACAACCTCACCGGTCAAGATAAGCTCCTCCTTAACATCACCTCGCATTACAAACGTACTTTCCATTCCGTCCCCATCTCTTAAAACAAAGTACCAAACGCCAGCTATTAAGACAGCTCCCGCAAACACCACCGCTATATACTTTTTCTTCAAAAACCTTCTCATAAATTAATTCTAGCGTATATTCTACATCCAAACCCCATTAATAACAAAAATTGACACAACGGGGAAATACCGTATAACATTATAGATATGGATCAACCTGTCCAAGATAATAACGCATCATCTACAAATCCACAAAACGGACCGATATTTACACCCAATCCGGAAGCAACACAACCATCCACCGATTCCACGACCGCTCCCCAAAGCCCGCCCCAACAAAATAGCGATCCTGTCAACATAGTAACATCAGAACCACCACAATCAGGCAACGGAAACGGCAAAAAGGCTA
Source organism: Candidatus Woesebacteria bacterium UBA1430 (assembly GCA_002329465.1). Lineage (GTDB taxonomy): Bacteria > Patescibacteriota > Microgenomatia > UBA8517 > UBA8517 > UBA1430. Next base: position 125,354 of record DCTW01000004.1, read on the forward strand.
TATTTGCAATAGCAGGAATTACGGTTTTAATAACAGGTCTTGTTACAGGAGTCTTCCTTATAGGAAGAACCAACCTCAGAAAAAGCAGCGCGTGGGATTGTAGTGGCTATACTTTTAAACTGGAAAAAACAGGAGAAGTTATAGCAAGCAATCTTTCTGCCTATAACGAACCTCCCCAACAAGCAAGAGTTATTATAAATTCCCAAGAAGTAGCAGTTTTTGATGTACCGGCATTAGCCTCGGGAGACACAGCCTCTCTCGGTAATGTTCAACCTCCAACTGGTAGCTATAGCTGGGAAATAGTAGGCACTGTTGACTGCAGCAATTCAGGCTCCCACGAACAAGAAATTACGGCACGATGCGAAATCATCAAAGCATACGACACCGAAGGCAACCTTCTCAACTTGGACGAGCTAAGCGCACTTCCAGGGGGAAGTACGGTAAGATTTACTGTTTTGGGAAGTACAAGCGAAGGAATTTTTGATAAAGCAAAATTTATCATTAACGACAGCCCACAAGAAGTAACTAATAAAAACGAATCTGGCGAATTCTACATAGATTACCAAATTCCCGAAGGCACAAACACCATAAAAGTTGATGCCCAAGTCCACCACTCGACACTAGACAATTGGTACTAATATGAAATATATAAAACAAAACTTATTTACAATCTTAATAGTATTAGCAACAGTTATTCTTGCCGTTATTGCCGTATTTACAGCTATAAAACTCTATACAGGCGAGCAAAAACCACAAGCTCCGACAGCGCCGCAAAGCGTTCCTGAAGCAAAAGTAGAAACACAAAACACCCAATGCCAATCGCTGGTATTTACTCTGTCAACCCCCACAGCCACTCCAACAGCTACTCCCGAGGCAACACCAAGCCCATCAGCCACACCAAAAGAAACCTCTACACCGTCTCCTACGCCGACATCTACACCCGAAGAAACATCTACTCCGTCACCGTCTCCTACTCCTACTTCTACATCAACGCCGTCAGGAACATCAACTCCCGCGCCGACATCTACACCCACAGATACGCCGGCAACCGCGACTCCCACACCCACCCAAGAAGCCATGCCGGCTGCTGGCGTAGCATTACCAACGATTATCGGAGTAAGCGCGGGTGTAATTCTAATCCTTGGAGCACTTCTCTTGGCTCTATAAAAAATTAAAACAAATCAATTTGCGTAGTTTTAGAACGTTTAGAACTCTTTTTTCGAAACACTCTCTCTACCTCAACACCTTCTAATTCATAATAATATCTTGAGATCTGACAATTAGCACCATCCCTATTCAACGAACTCATCAAATAAAGCTCGTCTTTTGCTCTTGTCATAGCTACATATAAAAGCCTTTTTTCTTCATCCAACCGCCCATCATCTTCTCCTGCCTTTAAATAAGGGATTGCACCCTCTTCAAATCCGATTACAAAAACAAATCTAAACTCAAGGCCCTTAGAAGCATGCATGCTCATAATCGTCAAAAGATCTGCATTTTTATCGTAGTATTCATTTCTCCTTACATCCTCAACTATGTTTAAAAACGCACCCACATCTAAATCTAAATACAAAGAAACATAATTCAAAAAATCATCAAATTTTTTAGATTTTTTAACAAATTCACCCTTTTTTAAAATTTCCTCAAGACAAACACCAAGCTTCATATGAAAATAGCGCTTTTCGGAAAGAATTGATAAAACTTTTTTCACCTCACTATTTTCAAAAATAGATTCCTCACCCACAACCTGGTGTGGCATACCAGACTCCTCAATCATTTTTCGCACAATTCTACCAATCCTATGAGTTCTGTAAACTATTGCAAAATCGCCAAACCCGACATCAGCTGAGCCTTGCGCACCCACCTCATTCAAATCAAGTCCCCCCATCCTTTTTTTAATAAAATTAACAACCCATCTTGCCTCTGCATATTCGTTTGCCACATACATAACACACACCCGGCCAGGTTCCTGTCTTACCGGCTCGTGTTTATAAGCTTCACTTTCAAACAGCCGGCTGCTAAATCCAATTATCTCCCTACTATTTCTGTAATTCTTGTCAAAAAAAATTCTTTCGGAATCCGGAAAATCAAGCTCAAATCTTTTAAAAACACTCTGTATGGAACCTCTAAAAGTATAAATAGACTGGTTTGGATCCCCAATTACATTAATATTTCTCGTTTCCTTCTCGAATTTCTTCAATATCTCATACTGAACGTCATTCACGTCCTGAAACTCATCTACAAGCACCCATTTATAACCCATCTTTGCCTTTTTCAAATATCTTAAATAATCAAGCAAAAGATCATCATAATCCTTTAGTCCTCTCTGTTTAAGTAATCTGTTATAATCTTTAAGAACGTTTTCCACAAACCCACCCGCACTAGCTAATAAATTAGCCTTTTTATTCGACACAGCCAAAGAAACCTCCCGATCGGAAAGGTCCAAACCGTATTTCTTCTTTAAATTTCTAAGCATCTTAGACCTTTCATCATTGTTTACAATATCAATGTCGGAAAAACGATTCAAATACTCATAAGCCAGAGAGTGAAACGTATGTACCCCACACCCCTTATCCTCAAATCCGGAAAGCCTCTCTTTTATCTCAAAACAAGCCTTTCTGGTAAAAGTTAATGCCAGTATTTCATTTCCCCCCACACCGTTTCGAAGAAGCTTCTCGATCCGGCAAACCAAAGCACGCGTCTTTCCGGTTCCAGGTCCGGCAATAACAAAAAGCGGCCCCTCACCATAATCTACAAATTTAGCCTGATTACTATTAAGCTCCATCTAAATATCAAGTGCGAGCTGGTTAGAAGAATCCTTTCCCTCAAAAACCTTTACCACCCCAAACACACCGTCATACCCCGGCTCAATCTTTAAATTTCCGCTTCTCATTCTTTCAATAGCTTCCTTAAGCCTAACTCCACCCGCCTTCTCAATATCTGCCAAATTCACATCCCTTAATATACTAAACTCACTCCCCAGCAAAGCACAAAGCTCGTTATAAACTCCGGTTACGCTCTTTGCATTAACGGAAACAATCCCCAGAGTTTCCGCTATTATATTGTCAAGAGGAACAATATATTCAACACTTTTATGTTTTTTGGGTTTATATTCGCTACTTCTATCCGAAAGATCATTCACTCTATGCATTACCCCCAAAACCAAAGGCTCACCACACTTCGGACAAATATTATTATTTTTCAACGCCTCCTCGGGTGCCATGCATACACTACACATTCTATGTCCGTCATAATGATATTTACCCTCCTCTGGATAAAATTCAATAGTACCAACAAAACGCTCATCTCCGCTTTTTATTGCACCCATAATTTGATCGTAATCAATCCCGCAATCAATAACATTCGCCTCTCGCCCCAATTTTTTTGGCGAATGAGCATCGGAATTGGAAACCAAGGTCAAACCATCCAAATCCTTAACCCTCCAATTCATATAAGGATCGGATGAAAGGCCTGTTTCAACCGCGTAGATGTATTTCGAACTCTCCCCAAAAGCTTCTTCAACCGAATCAAAACCGCTTTTACTTCCAAACATCGAAAACCAAGGAGTCCAAATATGAGCCGGTATAAAAAAATTGCCAGATCCGCTGTCAAGAGCAATTTTTAGCAACTCCTCACTATCAAGTCCAAGTATCGGCCTCCCGTCTGACTTTAAATTCCCGATTTTTGAAAGTTTGGCATTTAGCCTGTCAACACTTTTGAATTCGGAAGAAATAACTACATTGTGTACCTTCCTTACCTTTCCCCCTCTTTTGTATATATTACTTATCTCAACAGTCAAAACAAACCGCAAAACACTATCCCGTACGCTTTTTGGTAAAGCCCTGTCCAAAGAATCCGAAAATTTTTTCTTTAGCTTAAAAAGGCCATTCTCGGCAGGTTCAAGTTTCTCTTTTAACTCGGCCAGCCACAAAGGATGTGTAAAATCGCCGCTACCGATTATGTTTATGCCCTTAAGCTTTCCCCAGCTATAAAGCGAGGAAAGATCCATATCACGGCTAGTTGCCCGCGAATAATGAGAATGTAAATGCAAATCTACAATCAGTTTCACACCATTAATATCCCAAATCCTCCATCATGGAATTAACATCCACAAACTCCACATCCGAAGGAAGATCAAACATTGACTCAGAAATGTCGTAAGATTCGCAATTATAAACAACATCACTACCGTAATCTACTTGTTCCCAAACATCGGATCCCTGGACACCAGGCTCAATTTCACTTTCATCATAACAAGCTTTTACTCCCTGGCTTTGCCCCTCAATCCAAGTATAGCTACAATTATCCTTAACTATTACTTGTCCCGTCTGTCCTTCTGCGGTATCAATACTGCCTTTATAATTTGCCCCCTTAATATATCCCTCATAAACATTCCCCTCAATCCCATAACTACACTTCAATCCGGATCCACGGGCTATCATATCCTTCAAAGAACCCGTAACCATTTCGATCCCGCTCGGCTCATCGGCGGAACCGGTCTCCTCAACGTTGTTGGGCACAACAATGTCCTCAGTCGCTCCATCATCTTTCGAGAAAAAATATACTACTCCCAAAACAATAATGACTGCCAAAACCAAAACCGGTATCAAAAATTTTTTCATCCTTAATCACCCCCAATTTCTCTAAAGTTTAACACATTCTCTTTTGAAAAACTTGAAAGCATTTTATCTAATATTTCCTCAAATCCCTGGTTCTTAGGATCCTCAAGAAGATAAAAGATATTTAGATAACCCCCCTCATCACCCCAAGGCAAATAAATATTTGTAAATTCACCCAAAGCAGACTCGGTAAACCGATATCCGGATATTCCCCCGATATCCACTTCTTCAACATCACCAACCTCTATATATATCGGGTCATTTCTTTTCTCAGAAACAAGCTGATCTACATATTCCAATAAGCTATCATCAGAATAATTGCCCAGAAAAAAAGTCAAAATAATTCCATCATAGACCTCTGTTCCCCTTGTTTGACTGGGCCCAATAAGCAAAAAACGCACACTTCCGTCCTCATTCTCGGCCACTTCCATTTCGGGAGGATATCTCAAAGAAAAACCGAAAGCCTCTGATTCAAACATTTTCCAACCATCCAAAACAGGGGGTATATCACTTTCAACCGCAGAAGACATAGAGGTTGGTATAATGCCCGTATTTTGATCCGAAAAATCATTTCTTCCGAAATTCCCGAAATAACGCCAAAAAACTGTAGCACCTACCAACAAAATCACGAAAACGATTAAAAACACTTTTTTCATCTATCAAATTGTATGTTTATCCCCCACTAATTAACAAGCAGCATTTGACATTAACCAATTTACAATGAAAAAATTAATAAAAGAAAGGAGGTGAAAATAAATGAAAAAAATATATATTGGTTTAGCTGCCGTTTTAATTTTAATAGGAGCAATGCTTTTAAATACAAATGTATCTAGCGCCAAAAAACCAGAGGCTTGCACCACAATTCAAGACGGTGTACTTACATACTCGGCTACTCATTACCTAAACCCAAACCCGCTTAAAATAGGTTACGATGAATACGGATATAACTACCAAGCACACATGTTCAAAGGTAGCTATGCAAACGTTTATCTGGGAAGCGATGGGTTCCCGCCTTACAAAGGGGATGATAACGCCTATGCTCAAAGACTTACAGACGAGGGACTGAGCAATCCAGACAATAAGTGGTACTGGCCATATAGAAACGTAGACTTACTAATGAAATGGAATAACGCGTGGCTGGCAAACACCGATTGCGATGGAGATGGTCTGCTCGATAGGCACTATGAATTTACCTCTTACATCGGATCCGGAGCGTGGGAAACAAATCACATGAAAGGAGGGGAAGGTAAAGATAGCTGGACTTACTTTACCAAAATTGTTGCAGCCCCCACCGATGCAACGCTTAACAGCGGAGTGTGGTACAACGCCGAAGGTATCGAAATAGGCCCAAGCATATGGGGTGAGTTTGCAACGATTATGGAAGTAGAAAGCGGACTGGGGGCAACATACATAAGCCCAGCAGGCCCAGGCTTTGGTAAATATTAAATAATTCTCTAAAAAACAACCCGGATGCTAAAAACAGACGGGTTGTTTTTATAACTCGAGCGTAAAACTCTCTACGCCTGCCAGTCGTCTGGCAAGTAAGCAAAGGAAGATATAAACTACAAACAGATCTCGCAAAGCGAGTGTTTCAAAATACCATCTGGCGTAAGTCAGTGGTAGTTTATATTCAAACAGTTTTACAAAACCAAATAAGAAACAATCACGTTGACCACACTACCAAAACTCTTATTAGTAGTGTCGATAACTATCTCACCATCTATCTCTTTAGAAATAGAGTTGTTATACCAATCCTCAAAATCCTGATCCAAAATCTCTTTTCCCTTACTTCTCTTTTTATTTCTTTTAATAGCCTCGTCCTTATCAACTTCTAAAAAAAGCGATATCAAACCGAAATTTCTTGTTTTACAATATTTATTTATATTTTCGAACAAATCTTTATTTTCACTGGCCGGCAAAATACCCTCAAGTATTACAAAATAACCATACTCCAAATACTTCTTTATACAAAAAAACAATACTTCATTAACCAAATCCTTATTATTTTCACCAGGAAAGACCTGCCAGTAAAAATAATCCGGTGAAAAAATCGATACTTTATTTGGTAACAACTTCTCTTGAATTTTTTTGGCGATACTGGATTTACCCGCCCCAGGTCTTCCTCGCAAAATCAGTAGCTTAGTCTTCACAAAACAATTCTCGCCTATTCACTCCACAAAAGTCAATGCAACCCCTTTTTTATTCGCCCTACCCGTTCGGCCAATCCTATGAATATAATCCTCATAAGTTTCTGGTAAATCAAAATTCACCACATGCGAAACATTTTCTATATCAAGCCCGCGAGAAGCAACGTCGGTGGCAAGTAAAATCTTAATCTCACCCCTTCTAAAACGACTCAAAGCCTTTTGCCTCTGCGGCTGTGTTTTATTCCCGTGAATAGCGTCAGCTCGAAAACCTTTAACAAGCAAGGTTTTCTTCAAATTCTCAATGCCTCTTTTGGTCCTTCCAAAAACAAGCACCTTCTCACATTCTTTTCGATATAGCATTTTAGACAATACATCAACCTTTTGGTTTCCGCGCACGCGAACAACGTCCTGCAAAACATTTTCAAGGCTATCACGCCTTTTAACCGAAACAGTAACAGGATTTGCTGTAAATCTACCCATCACCCCGCGCACCTTGTCATTAACTGTTGCTGAGAAAAAAAGCGATTGCCGAGACACAGGGATAGCCTTAACTATTCTCTCTACATCAGGCAAAAAACCCATATCGAGCATCCGATCAACCTCATCAAAAACCGCCGTTTCGTATTTGGTAAAATCAATGCTCTTTTGGCTAGATAAATCAAGAAGCCTTCCCGGAGTACCGATCACAAAACTTGGATTTCTCCTAAGACTATAAATCTGTCTCTTAATAGGCATTCCCCCAATACAAACAGCAGAATAAATTCGAAGCGTTTTTGAAAAAGAATAAAGCTCGTTCTCAATCTGCACGGCAAGCTCACGCGTAGGTGTAATAATAAGCACCCCCTGCCTCCTATCTTTTATTACCTTATCAATCAGGGGAATCAAAAAAGCAGCTGTCTTGCCCGTACCTGTATTCGCTATTCCCACCACATCTCGACCATCAAGAATCAAAGGTATTGCCTGATCTTGAATAGGAGTAGGCGTTAAAAATCCCCGACTTGCGATACTGTTTTTCAACTCACTCGAAATATTAAATCCGGAAAAAGAATTCCTTACAACATATGTGTCATCAAAAGAACTTTGAGGCGCTTTTTTTAAATTCTCAATTATAGATGAGGGGTCAAAAGTTCTATGACGCCCGCCTCTGGCAAAAAAACGGTTGTAATTCTGTTTATACATAAAAGTATCAAATGAAACTGTCTAGCTTTAAAAATCGTCAAGTCAATAAGAAGAAAGATACGTTTAAAAAGTATAAATTTGGAGTATCTCTACTTGCGAACTCAATGTTTGTTCTTCAGTTAAACAGTTATTGGTTCTAATTAATAGAACAAGCTGTAGTATAACAGAACTAAAATCTTTGTCAAACAATTACTGTTTCAAATATTTTTAATATACCGCTCAAGGCTCTCCGCTGAATTTTGAATCCCCCTAAAAATATACAATTTTTTAACCAACCCGCGCGCATCGGAAAGAGTATTTTTCAGTCTCAGCCTTTCGCTTACATTAAGCTTTTTACTGCTTTTTAACTTTTTAGTTATAGCCAAATCTTTTTTAAAATTTATTACCCACTCTAAACTGTCATAATCAGGCAAGATCGGTTTTTTGACCAAAACCTTAAAAATACGTAGATTCGCCAAATTAACAGACTCAAGATAAACAATTATATCCTTTGTTGAAATTTTCTCTTTACTAAGTAACAAAATCTGTCTCTGATCTATTGCCAATTTAGCTTAAGTATAACAAAAAAACAAAATTTCATTAAACTTGCAAAAAAATTGACAATTAAAAACCGTTAATATATAGTTCCAACAAATGTCATTAGAAGCATTAAGAGGACAGGGCTTTAGCCACACCAGAATGGATCAGCCGGAATTATGGCGGGAAAATCGTTTGTAACGAAAGCAACAATTGTTCTCTTTGGAGAAAACGCACGTCCGCGCCACCTAAAACACCTTCAACAAAATTTTAGGAGTGAAATCTGCCAAAATTGTCCCCTAAGAAATCCGAATCAAGGTTTAACATGCACCGGCGTTATATACCCAAATCCGCAAAGAAATTCTCATCCACAAGCCACAATTTCTGCAAACACGCCTCTCCCCGAAAAATATTGGAGATCGCTTTGTAATACCGGGAGATTGCCTTGCAACCCGGAACCGTTTTTAACCTCCAAAGACAAAAACCAACAATAAAAAGTGTCAAATCCACCCCATTAAAATAACAATACCCATAACCGTCATAATAATCCCTGCTATCAAATGAAGTATTCTTATGCGTCTTTTTCGTATTTCCTCGGCCTTAGCAGGATCAAAACCCTTATAAATCGCAAACGATATTAATACCATTGGAGAAACAAAAATAAAATTATATAAAAGTAAATAAAAAATCGCCTCTGTATCAAGAGCTCTTTTAGCAAGCATCCCCAAAATAACAATATAAGGCCCGCTTGTACAAGGAAGCAAAAATAAACTAACCAAAAATCCAATCGTAAACGCCCCACCCGGACTGGTAATCGATGAAATAAGACTTTTAAGCCGAGGCCTCCACGATAAAGGCACCTCCATCAAAAATCCTCTACCATACCAAAAAAAATCTTTCAAATTAAATATTCCCAAAACAACAGCCATCCACCCGATAATCTTATAAAACAAACTCGAAATTCCCCCCATCTCCAGCGCCTTGTAAAACCCAAGCCCCATCAAAAAATAAGAAATAAAAATAGACGCCGAAAAAGCTATCCCGGAAGACAATGCCTTATTAGCCTTTCCGGAAGCCAACAGGCTAGACATCAAAATTACAAGTACGGCAAAAGCACACGGGTTTATTGCATCTACCATACTACCGGCAACAACTGCTGCCAAAGTCAGATCAAGCCCTTCCGGCTCCGAATCGCCGTCTTGAGAAACAACCTCATCCAAATCACCACCCTCTTGCAAATATCTTTCTGCTTCATCTACAAAATTTTCAATTATTGGTCTATCTCCGACAAGCACCCGCTCACCCATGATTACCATTGGTACACCCCTTTGCTCAACAGGCACACCAAGCTTATCAAGCAAACCGCTAAACAAAAGCGCATTTCCCCGGTCAAAATAAATTTCTCTTTTATCTACAGGGTATTTGTTGTATAAATCTTCTTTCTCAAAAAACGCCTCTACCTCTCCGCAATGAGGGCAACCAATCCCGTAAAAAAAATAAATCTTTTTCGAAAAATTTTGCGCATTAGCCGAAGAAACACTCACCAATAAATAAAAAACTGCAAACACAAAAAAAATTATCTTTCTTAACATAACAATAAATTAATAACCTAAGTTCTTTTTAATGCAGCAGAAAGCAAAAAAAATCCCGCGCTTGTTAAAATTATTGCCAACCCCGCAGGTACCGTAAAAAGCTGATACATAACAATTCCCAAGACAGAAGCCAATCCCCCGGCTATTGCACCTCCATAAGCGTATTGGTTCATATTATTACTTAAATTTCTACTGGTTGCCGCAGGTATGGAAACGATCGCGGCAGTCAAAAGGCTTCCGACGATCCGTATCCCGAGTCCGACAACCAAAGCAACAGCAAAAAGATAAATTAAATTATATTTATCAGGACTTATACCCTCCGATTTAGCCAAATCTTCCGAAACAGCCAAAAACACCATTTTTTTGTAAATAATCCTAATTATTAAAAATACAGTTGCTGAAAAAAGAACACTCAAAAAAGCAGTAACCGGACTAAGCTGGGAAATATCACCAATTAAAGCAGTCTCAATTTCCTCTGATGGCAAGAACAAAAAAGCCACAGCCACACAAGAGGAAAAAACGACGGCAGTCAAAGTCTCCAAAGGAAGCTTTGTACGCTTTTCAAAAAGCCATATCAACAAAATAGCAAATACAAGCATCAAAAACGCACCAATCGACACGTCAAAGCCGTAAATTAATGCAAGCGTAATCCCGGGAAGCGTCAAGTGCCCCAAAGGCCCACCCACCAAAGACATGCGCTTCGAAAGCATAAGCGTTCCCAAATAACCAGCGGCTGCCCCAATCGAAGCAGTCATTAAAATTGCCAAAAAAAGTTTTTCACCAATCATAAATTTTTGTGTTGATAATACTTAACACCAACGCCGTACAACTGTCTAAGATTTTTAGTCGTCAAAGCCTTTTTTGGCACTCCGTAACAAACCCCCTGTTTATTAAGGCAAAGCACATTATCAGCATGCTCCCAAACTACACTTAAATCATGGGTTACCAAAATAATCGTAAGATTATATTTTTTCCAAAATTCATGAAGAAGCGAGTATATCGTCTCAGCACCTCCGATATCTATCCCGGACGTAGGCTCATCAAAAAGAAGAGTGTCCGGCTTATCAACCAAAGCCCAAGCAATAGACAATCTCTGAAATTGCCCAGTAGAAAGATGCGCCATTTTCTTTTTATAAACGCCGTCTTCAAGTCCCACCGACCTTAAGCTATCCTGCGCTGCCTGTTTCGCAACCCCCTTAAGGCCATAAAAATCCTCAACGGTAAGTGGGAGTATTTCCCTTCTTTGCAAAAGTTCAGTCGGCGGAAGATAGCTTTTATTCTCAACGCGCCACAAAATTTCTCCCTCATAAGGAATTATTCCAAGAAGCGCCCTCAAAAGAGTAGTCTTCCCTGCTCCATTAGGGCCTAATACAACAAGAGTCTCTCCCCTCTCAACTTCAAAGCTCAAATTCTCTATAATTTTCTGCTCACCAAGCGTCACAGACAAATTTTTAACAACTAAGGCAAGATCTTTATTCATGGTCAATCTCTTTCTAAACAATCCGAGCACAACCCATAAAATTCAAGCGTGTGTCTTTTAATCTTAAACCCTTTCCTCTTTAAAACATCCCTCTCTAATCTATCAACTAAACAATTAATAATATTGTCAATCTTTCCACATTTCTCGCAGACCAAATGGTGGTGATGCCGTAAATCCGATAACTCATAATACACCTTCCTGGGATAAAGATAGACTTCGGCAATATAACCATATTCCAACAAAAACTTAAGCTCTCGATAAACCGTCGTTTTATTAACAAACAACCCCGCTTCCTCCAAAGCACGCATCACATCACCAAAAGAAAGCGGCTTTGAGCTTTCGACAAAAAACTTAACCATTTCTTCTCGAACTCTGGTTATCCTATGTCCCTCATCCCGAAGGCTAGAAAGAGTCAAATCGGTATCCATAACTAATGCAATTCTGTTGCATTTTAATTATATCCAATCAAATATCCGTATCAAGTGCTTTTTATATCCAACTATCCCGCATGGCACCAAAACAACGCCTGTTATACAATCAATATAGATAGGATATGGTCATAAACAATTATCTTTTAGCTTTACTTATCAGCTTGGGAATAAACCTCACCCTTTTCCTATTAGCAAACACCTTTAAAACGGATAAATTTACCGATTTTACCTACGGGCTTACTTTTATCGCACTTGCTATTTTCTTTCTTTTCAAAAATCAAACATTTTTCTTTTTCCAGCTTTTTTTAACCTTGTTAGTATTTCTTTGGGGAACAAGACTTATTCTCTATCTTTCTGTTAGAATCATGAAAATTAAAAAGGATACCCGTTTTAATAAAATTAGAAAAAACTCGCTTCAATTTTTAAAATTTTGGATTTTCCAAGGAATAAGTGTATGGATAATTATGCTCCCGTCAATTTATCTATTAAACTTCAAGCAAGAAAAGCCTTTTAATCTCACAATGCTTCTGGGAGCCGGAATCTGGTTTCTGGGATTACTCATAGAAACGCTCGCTGATTGGCAAAAATATAATTTCAAAAATAATCCCAAAAACAAAAATCTATGGATAGAATCAGGTTTATGGAAATACTCCAGACACCCAAATTATTTCGGCGAAATGCTTTGTTGGTGGGGAATATTTGTTTTTTCTTTACCCTTTATTCAAGGCACATCCTGGCTTACCCTTATTAGCCCCGTCTTTATTACTTTTATCCTTCTATTTGTCAGCGGCATACCGATTCTTGAAAAAAGAAACGACGCTAAATACGCCAACAATCAAAAATATCAGGAATACAAAAAAAATACTAGTTTACTTTTACCCCTGCCAAAGAACTAAAAAACTCATCCTAAGCTTTTAAAAAATGCCCTTTAGCTAAAAAAAGCACGCCGACAATAAAAGCAGGAATTGCAATTATTAAAGCCTCAAGGCGTGTAAAAACAAGCAACAAAACCCCGCCGAGCAAAAAAAGGCATCCACCCACGGTTTCATTTCTCCAAGCAACAATAGTTATCGCAATAAGAATATAGCTTGGTATCAAATGAATTGTTAAAGCCAATAACCATTGCGGCTCTCCAAAAACATCCAGCGCAAACATGCTTATAAAGCCAATCAAAAAAATCGACAAAACCCGAGGCAACCAATAAAAAACATTCTTCATGGCTTTTTTTTCAACGATGAATACACCCCGCCCAACAACAAGGCCTTCGCTTTCCTTCCAAAAGCTCTTCCTTTACTCTCATAATCCTACGAGCCCTAGTCTCCGGCTTCTTAGCAGAAATTACCCAGCAAATCCATTCGTTTCTGGCAAGAGGGGTAATATCATCCCACAAACTTTTCACCAATTTATCAGAAACAATAACACTTTCTAAATCAGCCGGTAATTTATGCATTATAACTATATAATACCATTAAAATACGCAACCTTTTCCTAAATACGCCGTTATATACTTACAGGACAATGAACTTACAGGATGAAAAAACCCTAATAGAAAAAGCCAAAACAAGTCCCGCCGCCTTTGGCAAACTATACGATCTTTACTACACTAAAATCTTTAATTACGCTCTCCGTCGCACAGGAGAGGTGGCAGTTGCCGGCGATATAACCTCAGATACTTTTTTTAAAGCAATGAAAAACCTTTCTAAATTTAAATGGCAGGGCGTACCCTTCTCGTCATGGATTTACAAAATTGCCTCAAACGAAATAAACAGTTATTTTCGCAAAAAACGGTTTTGTTCTTTATCATTAGATTTTTTATATAACAAGCACGGTTTTGAGGTTGTGGACAACACCAATTTACAAGAAGAATACATAAAAGCCCAAAAACAACTGGGACAACACGAAGATTTTCAACAAGCACAAAATATGCTTAAAAAATTGCCGGGAAAATACCAAGAAGTAATAATTCTGCGTTTCTTTGAAAACAAAAAAATTAATGAAATCAGCCAAATCACCGGTAAAAACAACAATACGGTCAAATCACTTCTTAAAAGAGGCCTAAATAAGCTAAAAATCCAGCTTTTACAAAAAAAAGAAAACAAAAACCGCACCTTAAAAACGCAACCAAATCAATCCGTCAGCGTTCTAAAAGTAAAGGATAAGTATGATACCTAAAAACCAATTAATCAGCGCAAAAATGCCAACCATCGAAATATCAAAACACAAACAAGCGCTACGCCATGCCATACTTACCTCATCCCACTGGGACAATAAACCTTCTCGTTTAACAAATTCTGCGTTAAAACACGTAGCCGTATCAAGCTTAGTTATAGCCATTTTCGTTTTAGGAGTTATTGCCATATCTAGCAACAAATCAAGCGGCTCGGCTGTTCACGCCAAAGAGTTAGCTCAAAAAACCTATCAAGCCGTTTCAAAACTACCCGCCGAACAGCAAACAAAGGTCTCAAATACCCTGGGATTCGATTCGCGTACCGCCCTTCAAGAAGCCTACAACGCCAAAGATCTCAAAAGTTTAACCTATGAAGAATTTGCTACAAAATCACACCCCCTCCCGCCGGACCCCGACGGAAAACTCAAGAAACTGAAGTTCCTAGAATACACCAACAAAGACGGTGCAAACATTATAATCGGCATAGATCCTTCAACCAACCTCCCGCTTTTTGGCTCTATCAGCTACACCGTCTCCCAAAATCCTACTGAAAATAAAAAAGATTTACCCAACTCTCCCGAAAGTGGAGTAACCCACTGCACGATCGAAAATGGGGAAATAATTTGCAGATCTACTGCAGAATAACAATCAATTAATTAAATAATTATTCAAGCAAACACAAAGTCAAAGAAAAAAATCCAAACCAAAATAAACCGCCAAACTCAATCCAATACCCAAAACAAAATAAGGCATTCGTTTATATTTTTTAGCCATTGGAAAAAGTTCATGAAACGAAACAAAAATCATCGCTCCTGCAGCAAACGCAATAAAAACGGAATTCAAACTAGGAGCAACGCTACAAGCTAAAAGCCCGAAAATTGCCCCCAAGGGCTCGGACAATCCAGAAAGCACGGCCAAAACAATTAAAATCTTTTTCCTTCTTGTTAACACAAGCGGCACGGCCATAGCAAATTCTTCAGGAATATTATGAATTGCAATCGAAATAGCCACTAACCAGCCAAGAGCCGGAGAATAAATATAAGAATTAGCCATTGCAAAACCCTCCGGAAAATCATGAAGAATAAGCCCAAAAGCTATCAAATAAGCAGTTTTCAATCGCCACGGTAATTTACCCTTTTCTTTACCATAATGAATATGTGGAATAATAAAATTCAAAGAAAAAATTAAAATTGCACCAAAAAACATAGCTCCCAAGGCAGTACCAAGCCCGGATGTTTCAATTGCCTCCGGCAACAATTCTAAAAACGAAATAACAAGCATAATACCTGCCGAAAAACCAATGCCGGCGGCAATTCCTTTCTCGCTCTTTTTAAAACACAAAGCCAATCCAACTCCAATTAAGGTGGTTATTGCCGAAAGAAAAGAAAGCAAAATTACGGCGATATAGGTCGTTAACATATCAAAAGGATTAGTCAATTTTAATTATATCAGCCTCTTCTTAAACCAATCTAAAAATATATTAAAAATACTTCTATTCTATATCGATATACAATAATTACATATTGACAATCGATAAGCAACAAAATAAAATACGACCGTATGAAAACAAATTCAATACTTTTTTTAAAATTTGTTGTTTACCTTATCGCAATTAGCACATTTATTGGTTTAGTATGGTTTCCTCAAACCGAAGGAAGAGCTACTAACCTAAGCCTCCTCAACATTTATACAGATCCGTTGGTTATTTACAGCTATATAGCATCTATTCCCTTTTTTGTTGCGCTACATCAAACACTCAAACTCTTAAAATATATTAAACAAAACAAAACATTCTCAAAACCGGCAATAAATACAGTAAAAAATATAAAGCGCTGCGCACTTGTTATCATTGCATTTATCGTACTAGGAGAAGCGTTCATTATTTTAAGTGCACAAGGCGATGATGTAGCAGGTATTGTTGCCCTGGGTATTTACACCGCCTTTGTCACCAGCATTATTGCAACCTCAGCAGCAGTTTTTGAAAAACTTTTGCAAAACGCTCTGGACATAAAATCTGAAAATGATTTAACAGTATGAAATGTAATTATGGCAATAATAATAAATTTAGACGTAATGCTGGCAAAACGAAAAATGAGCTTAACCGAGCTTTCTAAAAAAGTTGATATAACCATGGCAAATCTATCAATACTTAAAAACGCTAAAGCCAAAGCTATCCGCTTTTCAACTCTAGAGGCAATCTGTAAAACGCTTGATTGCCAACCCGGAGATATTCTGGAATATAAAAAAAGCTAACTTTATAAAAATATTCCGACAAAACTTTAATCCGGCTCTCCCCAAAAATTCTAGGTATTAGAACATCTTATTAAACAGCTTTAAATCTTATGGGCTAAACACAAAATTGTATGCTCCTCACCATACTCTTTCGTATTTACAATTTCTCTCTCTAACCGATCAATTACAAATTTATTATTTCCCAAAGTTGTTATAATTTCATTTTCTGTAATTCCTCTCGAAAACATCTGCTCACCCTGAATACGCTGAACCGCGCCCATGCTAGAAGATCGAGACAAAGCTTCGTTAAGAAATATTAAAAAAACTCCTCCCTTTTTAAGGGCCTTTTGTACTTTTGCAATCGCCACCAAAAAATCTTCCGGAGGCAACAAAAGCAAAGAAAAGCTTGCAACCACTCCGTCAAATTTGTTGCTCCACTTAATCTCGGTAATAGGAACTCTAAAAAAAGTGCCTTTCGGAACGCTTGCCATAGCCTGCTTGATCATTTCATCAGAAATATCAACTCCCGTTACTTGATACCCCAGCTTTGAAAGTCGCAAACTTATTGGCAATCCGTTACCACACCCAAGGTCTAAAACAAAAGCGCCTTCAGCTAATTTAGAAACAAAATAATTAAATATCTCTTTTTGTTTTTTACTTACAGAATAAGGATTAACAACATTTCCTTTTAAAGCAATTTTATTCCAAGCAGACCTATTTATATCCGCAATTTTTTTATCTGTCATAAAAAGACAAACTCAATCTATCCCCCATCTCCAAATCCACGCGGTAACATTTAATCCGCCGCGGGCCAAATTAATCGCCTTTTTCAGCTCGTATTGGCTGATCGTCTCATCCAAAGGTTCTCTGTCGGGAATATCGCCTGTATAATATTTTTCCAGGACCGGCAACGCGCGGCTATCACCCATTGCGCCCAATCCCCAGATAGCCGAATTTCTTAATCTAAAACTTTGGTGCTCGTCTTCCAGTTGGGCAATTAAAGCTTCGATACAGTCCGCGCTCTTGTATTGCCTTTCGGCGTTTATGCACATATTTTTGGCATCATACCCAATCCAAACGCTGCCGATAAAGAAAAACAGCATAAAAATACTTATCCCAACGGCAACCAAATAAAACAGCTTTTCTTTGATAGTATTATTCATCTTTGTCATCTTCTTGATAGGTAAAAATCTCTTCAACTTTTACCTTAAACAGCCTGGCAATTTTAAATGCCAAGCCTAAAGACGGTAAATATTTATCATTTTCAATGGCAATAACTGTTTGGCGGCTCACGCCAATCTTATCTGCCAACTGCTCTTGAGTTAAATTATGCATCGCGCGATAAACTTTAAGCTTATTTTTCATTACCGCCACCTCCGTACTTTCTGTTAAAAAAATGGTAGGAGATGGCGTATATAATAATTAAAAACAAAGTCAAATAAGCAAACACCATTCCCAAAGATTCAATGTAAAGCCACTCTCCTTTACTAAAAACGTCAATACCACCCTTGGAGGGAAGGAGAAGCAAAAAAGAGGCAATTCCAATTGTCGGAGCAAATATAGCATAAGTCAATCTGGCAGCCTTTTCCTGGATGGTTAGCTCCCGCTCATCGGTTCTAATTTTAGCTTTCACCCGAACCAAAATCATAAAAATCATTCCCGTTAATACTGCGGCTACCGCCAAAAGATAGCTATCTTTTGTAACCGCTATAGAAACAATCATGCCTACAAAAAATGCCACCGCTATCCGAAGTTGCCTATACTTTTTCCTATCCATAATTACCCTAATGTAACAAATACTTTACATTATGTCAAGTATTATAAACAACTATTAAAACAGGCTGATTTGATACACCGTGTTTATGCGTAACCACCACATCTTACTAATCACAATTTTTTTATTATTAATTGGAGTCTTTTTTGCATTTAATAAATTCGTCTATCTACAAATCTTACTGCTTTTGAGAATGTTAACCAGATGCCTGCCCGCCTCTGGAGGGAAAGTGATTAAAGTAAGATGAAAGCAAATTAAAAAGCTACAAAAAAGCCCAACTTCACGCTTAGGATTTAAGCAACTTATAAACTTTTAATTACAAAAGGAGTATAAATAAAATATGGAAATAAATCCCAAAATCGCCAAAATTCCATTTTTCTTTCTTTACCTGATTCTTGCTGGCCTGATCTCTTTTAATTGGATTAGAGTAATTCTTTTTCAACAAGATTTTGAGGTTTTCCGCACTACTCAGCCTTGGGATTATTATCTGTCAAACTTTTTTTCCAATACTTTAGGCCTTCCTCAAAAGCAATATTTTATCCTTGCTTTTCCTATCGTTTTAATCAGTCTTTATTTAATCCCCAAACTTTTTGGGAAACTGATGAGCACGGATAAAAACTCCAATGTTAAGGGGGACAATCATATCGCCGCCCTGCTTATTCTCCTTACAACCCCCTCAATTCTTGGCTTACCAGTTATCTCTGGAATTATCCTAGTTCTCCTGTTTTCAATCTGGTCATGGATGGACGAGAGACAAAAAAAGCAAAAATACGCGTGACAGTCAAAAATAGAATCCAGTTAATAATAGTTCTCTTAATTATTATCGCTGGTATAGCTTTCCACTTTACTTTTTCGAAAAGAATCTATCGACCCATAGAGGTTTGTTACGCGCCAGATGGTGTAAACATAACCGAAAAGAAAATCGTTGGTGGTTATTGGGGTGGGTCAAGTGGAATTATGATGGACGATGGCTCAGTTATCCTGGGTGGTCTTGACTTCTCGGATCGAAAAGGAATAAAAGACGAACAAACCGGCAACAGTCTAAAAGATGTGAGCTTTTTAAAAAGCAGTAACGGCTGGAATTTTTCAAAGTTTAGACCGAACATAAACAATCTTAGTGAATCCATCTCGGCGTGCGGTGACCCAACAATTATTAAACTTCCCGAAGGTGGTTATAGAATATATTTTACAGATGGAGAAAAAGGTTGCCATAGTGATGCTCCTCTTATGAGCGCCTACTCAAAAGACGGTTATTCCTATTCTTTTGAAGGAGAGCTTACTGGCAATCCAGGAATTAACCTTAAAGCAGTAGATTTCACCGTTCTTTACGAAAAGAATGCTCGCAAATACTACATTTACACCAGAGCTGAAAATTTTGATGAGGTTGATGTTTTAGAAACGACAGACGGAAGACATATCAGCAAAAGGTGTAAAATTAAAATACCCTTTAGTCTTCAATTTTCTATCATTGACCAGGGAGATCATTATGTTGCTTACGGAGGGCATGTTCCTTCAGATAAAAATGAACTCGATTCGGACCTAAGATATCCCGTTAAGGCAACCTCCAGGGATGGATTAAACTGGGAAAGAGCACAAGACCAACCCAATGGTCCGTGGACTGGAAACAAAACTTATTGCAACACTTATGCTGTTCTTAAACTATCAGACGGATATTATTTTTATTAAGCCTGTTTTACAAAAAGTGTAAAGGTGTTATACCCAAAGCCCTAGGCACAATTCTTACTGCTTTTGAGGATGCAAACCAGATGCCTGCCCGCCTCTGGAGGGGAAGTGATTAAGGTAAGGTGGGAACAGATTAAAAAACTTCAGCCAAATGTTCAATTACTGTCTGCTTAAAAAATATTTAAAGGCTAGCCTTTTGGCAATCTCGCCCTCCGCAGTAAGTTTATGATTACTTGTTGGCAAAATTATTGTTTCAACATTTGATAGCCTTTTTTGAACTTCCCATGTTTGCTCTACAGGACAAAGGACGTCATATCGGCCATGGACAATAATGGTGGGAATATTTTTTATTTTATCTAAACCATTAACCAATTGATTTGGTTTTAAAAAGTAATCATTTGCCTCATAGTGTAAGAAGATTTTAGTTGATGAAATATCATCCTCACTAACATCTTCTGGGTCTATAAAAATCAAATCTTCTTGTGCATTCATTAAGTTGCCTTCCCAATTACTTATTCCTGCAACAATATCTTTGACAACCTTTGGCTTGGAGGTGTTGATTTTTTTCAAAAGTATCCTGGCCGCATTGTCCTTTTTAACACCGTATTTTTCTAAAAATGCCTGTTGTGTTTCTCCCAAGTCGGGAAACAATCTCTCAATTCCATCACTCTCAGTAAAAGCCCATTTTGCGTCACGAGCTCTTGCTAAAAATATACTGCTTAATAATAATCCCTTAACCATTTTGGGGTATGATAAAGAGTAGGCCAATGCGAGAGTGGCACCCCAGCTCCCTCCCGCAACATACCATTTGTCGACACCCAGTTTTAGACGTAATCTTTCGATATCTTCAATTAAGTGTTGGGTTGTATTCTGTTTTATTTCTCCAGATGGTTTGCTTTCGCCACAACCTCGTTGGTCAAATGTAACCACCTGATACTTATCTAAATCGTATGCTTTAACATACTTGGGTTTTGATTTTGAACCAGGGCCACCATGAAGGGTAACAACAACCTCTCCTTTGGGATTGCCGTATTGAAAAAAATAAACTTTATGACCATCTTTTTTAGGTAAGTAGCCAGTATTAAAAGGTTTATAATTCATATTAATTAACTCTGTGGGGAACTTTTTTGCCTTTGAAAAAGGCTATTAAATTTTCAATAACCATATTATTCATGTTTTCAAAGGCTTCCTTGGTGTTGTAAGCAGTGTGGGGAGTGATAACAAACTTGTCATCTGCCAAAGAAAGCAAACCCCATTTATCTTTGTTCTTCTTCGGTGCTGGCTCTTCATAATAGGCATCAAAAACCGCCTTAGCCAAATAGTCGTTTTCTAGTGCTGTCTTTAACGATTTTCCATTAACAATTCTTGCTCTTGCGGCATTAACCAGTATTGCATGTTTCTTCATCTGCTTTAATTCTTTCAATTTGAGCATATCTGCAGTGTCATTATTTAGGGAAGCATGAATAGTAATCACATCTGATTCTTTCAATAATTTGTCGAGCTTAACCTTTCTTGCCCCCAATCTTTTTTCAGCTTCAAGTTTAGGGGTTCTGCTTACATACAAAATATTCATATCAAAAGCCCTTTTCATTGTTGTTGCCACATGACCCCCGATAGTTCCCATTCCAATTATCCCTAGTGTTTTACCTTGCAAGTTCCATGTTCTTCTCCTGAACCAATTACCCTTTTTCGTGGTGTTGTTAAGCCAAACAACATTTTTGACACCTTCCAATATCATTGCCATCGCATGCTCGGCAACAGTATAGGAATTTGCTCTTGGGGTATTGGCTACGGGAATACCTATCTTGTTTGCTGAGGGAATATCGACATAGTCCTCATAACCAGCACCATAAAAAACTATTAAGCCCAGATTAGTAGAATCAATCACTTTCTTTGAAGCTCTATCTGTGCCACCAATTACATATCCATCACAACCCTGCAACGCTTTTATAAGTTTATCTTCATCCAAATTCTCGTTTGCAGGGATAATTTCAATATTGTTTTTCTTGAGTTTACTTATTTCTTCTTTCGAGAAGGAACAGTTGGTAAATAATACTTTCTTCATATTAATCTTAATGTTTGGTTATTTTATATCAAAACTAAAAAAAATAAACCCTTTCTATAACTAGCGACTTCCTAGTTTCTTTATCCTCTGTGCCAATAAGCCGGACAATGAACCTATTCCAAACCAAAAAATTCCAACAAAAAGAACATTAAAAATAAAATTGTCAGAAAATGCCCGACAACAAGTTTCAAAAGTTTCTTCAAAAACAATTGAGGGAATAACCGCCCAAAAAAGAATATTTACATTGCCACCAGAAAGAAGTCCAATTAATAATCCTAAAACTATCAAGACTGGAAAAACTGCTATTCCAGAAACTAACCAGTAAGGTAAGTTACTAATCTCCATTTCAAAATACTCAGGCCAAACTTTCTTTTTAATTCTCATAGATTAACTACCCCAATTAGTTAACACACCCACCGCCAATTCTGCCCAAAGCCAAAGAAATCCCAAGAGAAATGCTATAGCCAAAACGATCCGATGTGATTTTTTCTGAACCCTTCTTGCGATTAAAACAAACATACTACCGGTGCCGAATATCATAAATCCCATTACGATAAAATCAAATAAACCCCAGTTAATTATCTCAAAACCGCTTCCGGGGTCATTAGTCTTCATCATAATTCTTTCTTATTTCTCAATCTTCCCTACCGCCTCTCTATAAGCACAATAGTCACAATCAACACCCGCTTCAGGAATAGAGTCGCTATTTAAACATTTATGAGCGTCTTTTATAGCCTTCTCAACCCAACTGTCGTTTCCCTCATAAGCGATTAAAGTCACATCAAATTCAAGCCTTGCATCAAAAGCCTTCTTGTCTGTATTGCCGTTACAATAAACAAAGTAGCCGGTATCCGACACCTTATAGCCATTCCCCCGAAGCAGCCACTGGTAAATCTCCATCTGCCTCTTGTACCCTTCCTGCCAATCTTTATTAAGCTCCGTTATCTCTTCCGCCTTGCTTGTCGATTTATAGTCAACCACAATGTACTCCCCCTTTGAATTCTGCCAAAGGTCATCAATCGCGCCAAAAACCACAAAATTCGTGGGCTTATGGTAGCGTCTTACACCCACAAAATTCTGCCGCCATTCGTCAAGGTGTTCACAAGGGATTGGTGTGGCATCCACGCCATATTTCTCAATCAATGGATGCTTCGTGCCATTAGCGCGGTGGATATCAAACTCCAGCTTCAAAAGCTTGTCCACGGCGCTATTAAGCGCAAATGGATACCCCGGCGGCCGTGCCACCCCAAGCCTTCTATCCAGATAAAAGCACCTCGGGCATTCCAAAAAAAGATCAATTTTACTCCTACTTAAAGCAAAAGGCTGTTTTGAGCCTGGATCATACAAATTTTTGGTTCTGTTTGAATTGTAGTACTGCGACATTTTCTAGTAATTATACTTCCCAGCCTACAAAAAGTCGAAAGATTAGAAAAAATTATTTTATCAAGCGAAGAATTTTAAAAGGGCTTGTTAGGCCCTTTATTATTCTTAAATCATATTCTTTTACATTAAAGTGAGCTGCTAAAACTTTAATAAGTTCTTTGTTAGCAAGCCCCCTGATAGGAGGAGATTTCACCCAAACCTCATAATCCGCAAAATCGTTTTTTATTACTCTATTTTCTTTCTTTCCTGTTTTTACCCTTACATTTATATCCATATACTACATTCTAACCGAAATTTTGATATGCTTGCACCAAGCCCGCCGAAGTACTCAAACGATGGTATATTTTTCGAAGAATTGACTGGCCGACTTACTTAGAATATCCAGAATTTACCAATAAAGAGGTCAATAAATCCCTGAGTTATTAAGATTTCAATTCCCCTAGCATTTTCTCTAGAATCTCATGCTGGCCAGATAACTCGTGTTTACAAACATCAAGACTGACTAACCCCCACTTTTCATTCACTTTCTTTTCAAGAAGGTTTACTAAATCATCAAAAGACATTTCTCTTAAATATCTCATGGCGTAAGAGAAGCCTTTGATAGAAATGAAGCGGTAACAATCTGCGTTGCAACAAATTTCGGATTCCAGCGAGTAGAATTTGTCTGACCCGTGATGTTCCGTGATGCAATGGCGGATGTTTTCTTTTTGTTTATCAGACAGTTTTGACTTTTTCAGCAATTCGTTTACTTTGGCAAGCGACATCTCAATATGTTTCTCTAGCTTTCTCTCTTGGATAGCCTGACCAATTAAACAGTCCATAAGCAGAGTCCCAGCTTCAACAATATCAACATTAGCTCCTAATTCTTTTGCTAATCTTTTACCAGTTTCACAAGCCAAATCAATGTGTTGTTTCAATGGCATTCCAGTTCTTTCAAACTCGTTATATGCCAATTTTTCAGCTTGCGTTAAAAAGTTTTTCATTTTTTCTCCTTTACAAAGTATTGCAACTCAGTCACTGGTCTTTCCCCTTCTTCAAGATAGATTTCGGTTAAAGGCCAATTTGTTTGTATTCCATTTTCTTCTGCGACTTGCTCCAAATACTTCAGTGCAGAACCTATCAAGTTGTATCCTCCATTTAGCACAACACTTGCGACCTTCTTTTCAGGCAATATCTGAAACCTTACTTCTCCCTCTGTATCAACAACTTCTTCAATTGGAACACAGGCATCCCACTTAACATTTTCTACACCCACCTTAGCTCTGTTTTTGTAATAAATTCCCAGAGTTGAACCCTTTGCTGATAGAATACCTCTGCTCTCCATCCAAGAAAACACCTGAGCCAGTCTTTTATCAAAAGTCTTCATCGGATCACCTTCACCAGAAAGTGAGATAATTCTCATCTCTGGTCTTTTTTTAACAACTACTTCGCTTACAAATTCAGGTTTTTTTACCCTTTGTAATTTTAGTGTTTCCATAAGTTTATTTTAACTCAAATCAGAATTTATTAAAATCAAAAAGTTCGGCAGCTGTTCTATCCGCCCCCCCCAAAAAAATTCGAACAATGGTGCGTTTTTCGACAAACAGACTAGGTAAATTATCTTGAGTACCCAGAATTTACCAGCAAGGAAGTAAATAGATTCCTAAACTTTTAATCAGCAATTCACCTTGTCCTATGTTGCTTCTGCAACACTTTCTGCTGATCTTTTAGTCTTTTTTCAGCCCCCATTACCAGATTTTTCTTATCCTCTGGGGCATAATTCTGAAATGACTCAAATAAAGTTAACCACTGGTCTATTTTTAAGTCTCTTGGTTTTGCTCTACGGATGGTGGCTATTTTGTGTTCCAGAATCGATCTTTGCTTTGTGCTAAATACTTTTTCAAAGGCTTCAAGCACTGTCGGCTTCCATTGGTTGTATCCGTAGACGATAAAATCTCTAAATAGCTGATAGAACTGTGGCTCAACCAGGGGTGTTTGCCTTTTTCTAAACATTGCCAAGACAGCACCAATGTTCGGAATAGGAGTAAACTGTTTCCTGTCAATCTTAGAAACTATTGCCATTTCGAAATAAGGTTTTAACAAAATAGACATTTGCGTGTCTTTGGCAAGCGGAGCACCGAAAAATCTTTCCGCTGCCTTATCTTGAAGGATTAAATAAGCTACTTCTAGCGGGTTTTCGCCGTTAAGAAGTTTGGTGATAATGTCAGTAGTCATGTTAAAAGGAATGTTAGAAAAAACTTTGTATGGCTTTGAGGGAAGATTCCATTTCAGGAAATCAGTTTTCATAATCTCAACATTCGAGTAGTCCTTAAATTGGTTAACCAGGTTGACAAACAACTGATTATCCAACTCAACACCAATCACTCGACAACCTTTTTCTACTAACAACTTCGTGATAATTCCTTTTCCTAAACCAATTTCCACCACAAGATCACCTGCCTTTAAATCTGTTTTATCTATTAAACTTCTTACGAACCCGGGGTTTTTCAAAAAATTTTGTGAATGAGAAAGTTGCCGCTTTCTGATTACTGTCTTTTTCATCAACTCTATTTTAACTCAGGTAATAAGTTTATTTAAATCAAAAAGTTCGGCAGCTGTTCTATCCACCTCGAGGAACGTAACTTTAGTATAACCAGTCAATTCGTGCGTATATTCAAAGTTTTTGAGGATTTTAGGTTTATCAGCCAGTTACGAAAAGATATGGATAAAATACTACCAATAGCTATATAAGTTTTACTAAATAAATAAAATAATTAAACCTAACAATAGGGCTATCACAATAACAACCGTGATTATTCCCTGCATAGGTTTTGGAAGATGTTTAATCCAATCAATCATATTTATATATTATCAAATGGTTAATCTTCTAACAAACTCAGGAGTTAAAAATCCACGAAGGTTATATTAAATAATGTAAAGGTTGTGCGAATTCAAGGCTAATTTATTTGTGCTCCCCAAACCAAAAGATATTATATCCGAGGCTCTAGGCACAATTTTGTCTGCTTTTGAGGATGCAAACCAGATGCCTGCCCGCCTCTGGAGGGGAAGTAATAAAAGTGAGGTGGGAACAAATTAAGAAACTACAACCCACAGTGGCTATTTCTTGTCAGACCCATCAATAGAACTTCTCGAATATTTTATTTCCAGTAATTTTTCCAATAGGGGGAATCTTTTATAAGGTTGTTTAAAACTGTCCGAGCCCATATGGCCTTCACCTTCTCGAATTATCAGTGTTCCTCCCAAGTATTTGAATAGTCGCAAACCTTCCTTATCGTTACATCCCCAGGGGTCATCACTTGAATTAATAAAAATAATGTCTTTGGCGTTTTTCTTTATCTTTTTCCAGTTGTATTTCTTTTGAAGTATCAAGGGATTGTCGTCTTTACCTTTCATTTGGGAATATCCAGCAACTAATACTGCTTTGTGAATTGTTGTGTCAATATTCTCTAGAATACTTAAAATCAGCGGACTTCCTGCAGAATGTCCAATAAGGACTGTGTCTTTATTAAACTTTCCTTTCTTTAAAACAAGAGGTAGCCATTTTTTTAAATCTGGAGTATCAGTATCAGGGAGAGCCGGAACCCAAACTGAATAACCCATTTTTTCTAAAAATCTCTTAATACTTGGATGCCAAAAAGATTTTGGGTTGCAACTTGTTCCATGTAATATTATTGCGTTTTTCATTTAATTTACTTTTGTAGGATATTTACCCTTACTTGCTCTTATGATTGCCTCAATCCATTGCTCTGCATTTTTTCTCATTGAATCTTCCGTGCACCACGCCAGCTCTGGCCCTGCCCATATATTGCCCTTGTATTTCCCAAACTCCGGCTTGTTGGATTCAAATCCATACCCGTATATTTTTCCTTCTTTTGCCATCTTTAAAAGCAAGTCGTGGTTGTAAACATGATGAACAATGCTGACAAAAATAGCTGATTTCTTCATACCCCTAAGCATTTTATCTGTAATTAATCCTTTGGTTTCCTCATTCTGAGCTACGGCAGGGAGGATAACATCTGATGTTTTGATAAGGTTTTCTAAACTTACTTTTTTAAACCTTTTATCACTTGAATTTTTAGACCAGTATTGAGCTTTCATTCCCAGGCCCTGACAGTTTTCAGCAATAGCAGTGCCGATATTTCCCAAACCCACAATTCCGGCTATTTTGCCTCTTAGCTCAATTCCTTGGTGCTTAATATAATCCTGTTTCCAGCCATCTTGAACAACTAAAGGAATCTTTCTGGCTAGGTTTACGGCCATCATAGTTGCCCACTCAGCAACGGCAATTGAAGAAAAGCCCCGCAAATTAACAACCGGAATACCTTTTTTGCCGATGTAGTCAGCATCTACCCAGCTAAAGGAGGTGGTTTGAAGAACAACAGCTTTAAGGCTTGGAATTTTATCAATTACTTTGTTGGGGACTTTCCAATCACAAAAATCAGGGTCAATCGCAAGTATCCTATCTTCCGTTCCGCTAAACAAAGCTTTTACTTGCTCAAAAGGAACGACCTTTTTTTGAAAAACTACATCCCCAGAGCTTTTTAGTTGCTTTATCTGTTTGTCAGTAAATAGGGTTTCTGTGTTGGGGCTTAAAACAAATATTTTCATCTTCATATGGCGTTATTTTAACTTATATACTTTAATAATCAAACACTTTTCTCTGGATTTTTAAACATCCTTCCATGTCCAGGAATAATCCAGTCTGAAATTTCAAGCAATTTCTTTCGACTTTGAACCAATGCCTTTTTGTCTTTTGTAAATGGGTCTTCTTTGTTAATATCAACTTTTTGTTTTTCATTATCCATCCACCAAAAAACATCAGCGGCAATCACAACATTTCCTTTATTTGTTTTAACTAATAAAGCACAGTGTTCATGGGCATGGCCTGGAGTAGGGATTACTTTTACATCAGTTCCGGGGATACTTCCTTCATATTCAGTTTCTTTGTCCTTCTCATAAATTGTGTCGCCATCCATTGCTATTGCCTTTTCAAAGATAGAAGCCAAAAACATGTGGTCGGGGTGATAATGAGTCATAAAAACGATATCTATATCATTGGGGGTTAACCCTTCTTTCTTTAAATTCTTTATAAGCAGAGGTTTATTTATTCCAGGGTCAACAATAATTTTCTTTTCACTATCTTCAATCAGGGTAGTAGTAGACGAGGCCAACCAACCATTTTTAGTTTCCTTTGCATAGCCTTGAGTAATTACTTTTACTTTTGTCATTTTAATCCAATTATCTGAAAACCATATTTATCAATATCTTTTTTAGGCCAAAATTGGCAATCTTTAGTTTTAATAACATAACTGACTTTTTTCTCAACCTTTCTACCTGTGTATTCTTTTGTTTTTGGGTCCCATTCCTCCAGAACTAAAATATCACCTTCTTTGCATTTCCAATCAGCCAATCTGACTTCATAGTTTTTCTGACCGGATAATATCTTTTCAAAATATTCAGGCCAAACTTTCTTTTTTATTTTCATTTTTCTTTCTCCACAAAATATTGTAACTCAGTAACTGGTTTTTCGCCTTCCTCAATATAGACTTCTGTTAAAGGCCATTTGGTTCTTACTCCATTGGCTTGAGCCACTGATTCAAGATATTTTAAAGCTGGTCCAATTAAATCGTATCCGCCAGTTAAGGTTGTTGCTACTACTTCAGTTTCTGGAAATTGTTTAACCTTCATACCTTCACCAACTTCAAACTCATCTGTTATCGGAATGCAAGCATCCCATTCAACATTTTCAACTCCAACCTCTCCACGATTCAGATAATAAATACCAAACGTATGTCCTGCTGGTTTTACTCCCTTTTCCTCAAGCAATCTATGAACTCTTGCCGCTTTTTCGTCAAAAGTAAGCATTGGGTCACCTTTACCGGAAATAGTAACAGCCTTTATTTCTGGCCTTGTTTTCCTTGTTACGTTTGAACAAAACTTTGGTTTTTCTATTGAGCCAGCTTTTAATATCTCCATTCCTATTTTACAATTCATTCCCTAGCGACTTTTTAACAAAATTATAAACAATGCGACAGCTCCAACAATAAAAGTTAAATCAATCCAGCCAATTTGGTCACAAAATCCGGCAATAATACTAATGCCTACAAGTATTGTAGCCAACCACCAAGCCCACACTTTCCTTTTATTAATAAAATAGGCTGAAAAAGATATCACTAAGGCATAAATTGCGCCACCGATTGAATAAAAATAACGGTAGCTGGAATCACGCAAAAACCAGAATACTGCGAATATTACCCAGGCTAAAGCAAAGATATACAGCAAAACAGCTAGTGAACGAATTTTCATTAAGGATGTTTTTTTATTCTCTCTGCCAATAAACTGGTTAACGAACCTATTCCAAACCAAAAAATTCCAACAAAAAGAACATTAAAAGCAAAATTGTCAGAAAATGCCCGGCAACAAGTTTCAAAAGTTTCTTCAAAAATGATTGAAGGAATAACCGCCCAAAAAAGAATATTTACATTGCCACCAGAAATGGGACCAATTAGTAATCCTAAAACTATCAAGACTGGAAAAATTGCTATTCCAGAAATCAACCAGTAAGGTAAGCTTTTAATCTTCATTTCAAAATATTTAAGCCAAACTTTTTTCTTTGTTCTCATTTTGCGCCCTCCAAAATGTGGTCTTCAAAAGTCCAACCAGGTTCAGAATAACACTCAATCCAGGTTTCATTTCCTTCTGCCCAATGAGTTTGGCCAGGATTAATTACTAATTCCTCATCCTCGCTCAATTCATGTTTTTTGCTGTCGATATACAAGGCTAGTTTACCTTTGGTAACTTTGTATGTTTCTTTACTCTTTTCGTGGGTATGGGGAGCACTTTTATCAATTACTGCTATAGCTAAACTGTATTCTGGATGGTTAGTTGAGGGGTCAATTTCACAAAGAATTTCTGTAGTGTTTTCTTCATCATTTTTGATAATTTTCTTTTCCGGATATTTCTTTTTGAGCTCCTCAATTACTTTTTTACTGTTCATGGTTTAATAAATGTGATTTAAATTCCTTTTCTACTTCCGCAAAATCCTTTAACACTTCTGATAATTCTTTCCACTTTTTTGATACTAAAAGCGTATGACATTTTCCGAATAACACTGCTTGTTTGTTTTTAAGTTCAGACAATTTTTTATCTCTTGAGGCAAAAAAGGAAGCATAATCCAAGGCTCTTTTTGCACCCAGTTGAAAAACAAAACTATCTAACATTCCAATATCGGATGGTTTTAATTTGTCCGTGGAAACATTTTCTGCCAGTTTTAAAATTGCCTCATCATCAATGATTCTGTCTTTTTTCTTTCCGTATTTTTCGCCATTGCGATAAATAAATTTAAAATGCTCCATGGCAGAGTTATATATCTCTTCCTCGGTTGGTGTCTTTATCCTCTTGGGCTTAGTCCAGTAACGGTAGTGGCCTCGCTTGTAACCGATTTTCTCAGCTTTCCAAGCCAGTTTTAAGTTTTCAAAATCTATAAACACATGGGGAAAACCAGCCGGGTCATGAAGGTGAATATAATTCTCGTCAGCCTCATAAGCTAAAACAAAATGGTCAATCCCGCCGTGACCAGAATGTTTTGGGTCATATACTAAATGACCCATATCCAACGGACCAAGAACCACAGGTCCATTTTTAAGCATTCCTTTTAAGTCTTCTAAAGGATAGTCGTCAGGATTCTTTTGAGCTTTCTCGACAAACTCAAAGCCTAATATTTCCAGAGCCTTGCTGATAGCTTGGTCTGGTAATCCGGAAAAGTTGCTGAAAAAAGCAACATTTGTTCCTGGTAAGTAGTAAGCTCCCAAACCCACACCGCCAACCACTTCAATCAGTGAGGGAGAAATATTTTCTCCAATCGAGGCTAGCAACATGGAAGTTGAATTGGAGTAACAATACGCACCATTGCCGATATATTTAGTTATTTTCATTCATTCTTTTTTATAAACTCATCCAAAACAACCAGCCACCCAAAAGAAGCAACATTACAGCTTCCAGTGTTTGCTGGCTTTTGAACCTTTGAGCTTGTTTATTGATAAAGTCGGGAAACCCAATTTTTAATATTCCTTTAATAAGAGTTGACCAGCCTAAAATGGTAATTGCCACTCTCCAATCCATAACCCAGACATTATGTAAAACCACAGTAGCAAGTCCCATTAAAAGGGAAATATAACCAGTGGAGATAACAAAGGATTTATCATCCGTCATTTCTATTACTCTGCCTAAAGTCTTTGCTGTAATAAAAAGAAGTCCGAAAATTAAATAAAAGCCTCCTAAAAATCTGGCAAGAAAGATTGATATTTCCATATTTTGATTTTAAACTCCCTTCCTTTGGTCAACTAACCCTCCTAAATAATTGGCTTTGTAAATCAATTTATCACCCTGGGTGATTTGCTCCTCACCTGAAAACCTATCAACTTCACCTTTCCATTTATTGGTATAGGTGTATTCTCCTTCTTTATATTCTTTTGGGCCCCTGAAAGGATAACCTTCCGGCATCTGTTTTAAAGCACCCCTCAACACCGCATATACAGGGTCGGTTTCTACTCCTTCTTCAACCCAGCCGTAATAAACCATCATCCAATAAGGTTTGCCTTCATGGAAAACAACTGTCCTGCCTCCATATGGTTCACCGCCATAAAAGTTATCATGAGATTTCCAAGGACCTTTTTCAAAGGGGATAGTGGTTGAACCATCCGGTTCTTTTATCCACTTCTTTTCTTCACCGCCAGCATAACCCGCATTGTTGGAGTCAATCAAAAATTGTTTTAATGCTTCTTTATTCATTGTTCTAAATCTGCTTCCTTTTTCATAATTGGGTCAACATTGGTATAACCACCATCAATTACAAAGGTGGCTCCATTAGTAAAACTTGCCTTACCTGATAACAGAAAACTAGCAACTTCTGCAATTTCTTCTGGCTTGCCATTTCTACCAAGTGGAGTTAATTCGGGGGCATCACCCACAACCTCTGTATCCATATCTGTATTTACCCAGCCTGGAGCAATAGCATTAACTCTTATTCCCTTTGGCCCAAAATTGTTACCCAAACTTTTTGTTAGGTTAATTAAAGCCGCTTTGCTTGCAGAATAAGCCATGCCTCCAAAAGAACCAGTCATTCCGTCTGTGCTGGCAATGTTTACGATAGCTCCACCCTTATTTATGTTGTTTTGCAAACCAAGGCAGATTATTAAAATAGCATTAAGGCTTACCTCAAAAGTGCTGTCCCAGATTTTTAAATCATATTTATCAAACTTCTCAAGCTGAAACACTCCCGCATTATTGACTATTGCGTCAAATTTTATTTGTTTAAGTTTTTCAATCAACTCTTGGGTTTGTTTTCTGTCTTTAAAGTCAACCTGATGGATTTCAATCTCCTTAGCCTCACTCTTTAATTCCTCAGCCTCTTTTTTGCCTGTGTTGTATGTTCCATGAACAAAATAACCATCAGCAATTAACTTTTTGGCAATAGCGTTGCCGATTCCTCTTGATACTCCTGTAACTAAAGCTGTTTTTTTCATTTTTATTCCTTCCCTCCTCCCAGCCTGTAAAGACCGGAGTTGATATGAAGCACTCTGCTTTTAGCCAGTTTTGCTAACTCCTTTTGTTTTTTCTGAAGGTCTTCGAGGTCACCCATTTGGGTTGAAAAGTTTTGGTCACCGATATTTTTAACTAATTTATACTCTACATCCAAGGCATTAATTTTTACCAAAAAAGATAATGCCTTCTTGATTTGTCCGCCTAAAGGTATCCAAACTTTGTCTAACCTACTGTCTTTCCAAAGCTCCTTATAATGACAAACAACAACTTGAAAAGGGGCCGTCAGAAGCCATGCCCCGAAATGCAACTTATTTCTTGACTTAGCACTTTCAACAGTTGTTTTAATTGCTTTTTGTGTTGAAACAATCTCCTTTACTTCCGGCTGTTTGTTAAATGAGGGGACAGGGGTTTGATTAAATATTCTTTTCCAACTTATTAAGACTTCCTTTAATCGTCCTTTACTGCCGTATCTGTCGGCATATTTTTCTATTCCTTCTAAAGCACTAGTGTCTTCCTCTTGATAATACCTAATCACTTTTTTGAAAAAGTCTTTTTTATCAACGGCGTAATCATCCCAAATAAGTGATTCGGCAATAGCCAGATAAAAAAAGTCCGCTTTGGGGAATTGTTTTCTTAAATCATCCGTTCTCTCGTTTATCTTTTCGTTTAAATCCTGTCCGATTGAAGCCAGATAGCGGGCGACAAAGTCCTTGCCATTACCTAAACCTACTTTTAATTTAACTTCTTCCTGATATTTATTCATTTCAATCTCCTCTCTATATCAATCTGTATCAATTCTTAAAAATTATTAATAATTGATATTTTCATTATAAACCAGGCTAGCGTTTTTAGAAAATCCTTGCCTACCGGCTTTCCGGTAATCTCATACCTTTTTAGCCTTAAAACCGCCTTAGATAGCCTCTGAGACGGCTAGATTACCAAAGCTACTTGGTATCCGGCTCCAGTTTTCTGGTTGCCTTCCGATAAGCACAATAATCACAGTCTTTCCCTGATTTTGGAATGGAACTACCCTGCAAACACTTATAAGCGTCTTTTACCGCCTTCTCCACCCAATCATCACTGCCTTTATAAGCAATTAAGGTAACATCAAATTCCAACTTACCATCAAATGCCTTGGCGTCTTTGTTGCCGTTTGCATAAACAAAATAGCCAGTGTCGCTTACGGTTAAAGCGTTTCTTCTTAATAACCACTGATATATTTCCATTTGACGCTTATATCCTTCGTGGTGGTCTTTGGTCAGCTCATCTATTTTGTCGTTAACTGCTGTTGCTTTATAGTCAACCACAATATATTCATCTTTGGAATTAATCCACAAGTCATCAATGGCCCCACTTACTGTCATTCCTGTTTTTGGGTGGGTATATTCCACACCCACAAAATTCTCTCTCCATATATCTAATTTTTTATGAGCAACTGGACGAGCATCGACTCCGTATTTTTTAATTAAAGGGTGGCTTTCTCCTTTTGCGCGGTGAATATCAAACTCCTTTTTAAGCAAATGGTCTATGGCTGAATTTATGTTAAAAGGATATCCGGGAGGCCTTTTTACTCCTAATTTATTGTCAAGGTAAAAACATCTAGGACAGTCTATAAACAGTTCCAATTTAGACCTAGAAAGTTTCCATTTAGACCCTCCGTAATTCCAATCTGCTTTTCGTTTTGGGTTGTAATATTGGCTCATTTTTAATTTTCTCCAGTCCAGTCTTTAGCCAGTAACTCTGCCTGCTCAAGAACAATCTTTGTTGCTCTTTCTTGCTTGTCAGGCGGATATTTATGTTTCTTTAAAAGCCTTTTGATATAAACCCTTAGCTTGGCTTGAACGCTTTGTTTGATAGTCCAGTCAATAGTGGTATTTTTCCTAAGCATTTCAACTAATTCTTTAGACATTTTCCTTAATACCTCATCGCTCATTTCCCGAACCGCACTTTCGTTCTCGCAAAGTGCGTCATAAAAAGCCACTTCATCCTCGTTTAAACCTAAGTCCTTGCCCTTTTCTTTCTCTTTTTTAATCTTTTTAGCCAATTCCAAAAGCTCGGCAATTACCTGCGCGGCTTCAATGGTTCTGTTTTGGTATTTTCTAATGGTTTCAGCCAACATCTCAGAAAAAGACCTAGACACAACCAAATTCTTTTTAGTCATACTTCTAAGCTCGTCATTAAGAAGTTTTTTAAGAAGTTCCAAAGCAACATTTTTATGCTTCATATTTTTAACTTCCTCTAAAAACTCCTCAGAGAAAATGGAAATATCAGGTGTTTTAATTCCAGCGGCAGAATAAATATCAATGACAGCATCAGAAGTAACGGCAGAAGAAACAATCTGTTTTATAGCCGCATCATAATCCTCATCAGTCGGCCCAGAAATAGGTTGCATCTTTATTATTCCACCCCTGATTATCTGAAAAAAGCCAACTTCATCCCTAATAGCAATAGCCTTCTCATGGGGAACAGCTAAAGAAAAGGCTTTTGATAATTCAGATACCGCTTTTAAGTAGCGCTTCTTGCCATCTTTTAGTCCCAAAATATAGTCAGCAGCTTCTGAAATAACCCTAGTTCTTTCTTTTGGTTTACCGCTAAAGTATTTCTGATAATCAAAGCCGTGATACATCCCCTTAACCACCTCATATTTTTCAAGCATGACAGCAACAGCTTTGTCTTGAGGAATGGCGGTTTCCTGCCTGTCGCTTTCTGAGTAATAAGAAAGGGCTTCTTTAAGCTGGGGAGCAATGCCAATGTAGTCAACAATAAGTCCGCCTTGCTTATCTTTGTGAACCCGGTTAACCCTAGCAATAGCCTGCATTAAGCTATGGCCTTGCATGGGTTTATCAATATACATAGTGTGCAAACAGGGAACATCAAAGCCAGTCAGCCACATATCACGAACAATGACAAGTTTAAGTTCATCATCCGGGTCTTTCATCCGCTCGCCTAAATCTCTAACTCTTTCTTTGTTTCTGATATGCCCTTGCCAGGGAAGCGGGTCAGAAGCACTACCAGTCATAACCACTTTCAAAAATCCTTTTTTGTCATCATCGCTATGCCAGTCGGGGCGAAGTTTAATTATTTCGTTGTAAAGCTCAACTGCAATTCTTCGGCTCATGGTAACCACCATACCTTTGCCTTCAATAGCACCTCTTCGGTTTTCAAAATGTTCCACTAAATCATGAGCTACCAGTCTAATTCTTTTTTCAGAACCAACCATCGCCTCAAGCCTTGCCCATTTGCTTTTAAGTTTTTCCTTTCTTTCAACTTCCTCACCCTCGGTTAATTCCTCAAACTCAGGGTCAATTTTTGGTTGTTCTTCCTTTTTTAACTCAATCCTTGCCAGTCGGGCTTCGTAATAAATAGGCACCGTTGCTTTATCCTCAACCGCCCGGGCCACATCATAAACATCAACATACTCGCCAAAGACAGCTCTAGTGTTTCTGTCAGTTAGTTCAACAGGTGTTCCGGTAAAACCGATAAAGGAANNGGCTTCTATGGGCTTCATCAGCAACAACTACAATGTTTTTTCTGTCAGAAAGCTGTGGGTATTTATTTTGTCCATTAGTAGGGAAAAACTTCTGAATGGTGGTAAATACCACACCACCAGAAGCTACCTTTAAAAGCTCTTTTAACTCATCTCTACTGTTTGCCTGTTTAGGTGTTTGGCGGAGTAAATCAGAGCATCTGGAAAAGGTGCCAAAGAGTTGATTATCCAAATCATTCCTGTCAGTCAAAACTACCAGAGTAGGGTTGTTTAACTCTTGGATAATTTTGCCAGCATAAAAAACCATGGTTAAACTCTTTCCAGACCCTTGAGTATGCCAAACCACACCAGCTCGTCTGTCGCCGTCTTCTTTGGTTGNNGGTGGCAAAGTATTGATGATAAGCCGCTGCTTTTTTAATTGTTTTATCTCTGTTGGTTTCAAAGATAATATAGTTGGCAATTAAATCCAAAAGTCTTTGTTTATCAAATATGCCTTTAAGCAATACCTCAAGCTCCGGCACAGAATTAGGGGCAATTTCCGTCCCATCCATAGTTCGCCAGCGGGTAATCCATTCAATATTG
>DCTW01000011.1 GCA_002329465.1 Candidatus Woesebacteria bacterium UBA1430
GTGCATTTTAATGGGTACCTGTCACTCTTTGGTAGGAAAAGAGAGGTGTCGAGCGGTGGTCTGGGTGTTGGCTTTTCGAAAGAGGCTGCTTTTTGGGCTTGTATGGGGGAGACGGTTGAAAGATATTGTCTCTCTTATTATGACGTTGGTGATTTTACATACAAGAAGTTTAAAGATTTGCCAGCTAAGCATCGTTTGGATAAATTTAGTTTTTACTCGGATGAACAATATAAAAGAGAGAATTCTTTTAATAATCCCAGAACAGAGTTGGTTGATTGGGTGCAAGTAAATTCTTATTCTGAGAAAGGTAATTGGATTTACTATCCGGCGAGTTTGGTTTATATTCCATACGAGAATCGCAATCCTGCAGCCGAAACTACTTCTACTGGCGTTTCTGCTTCCACAAATTTAGACGAAGCGATTGAAAAATCAATTTTGGAGATTATTGAAAGGGATTCTGTAATGATTAACTTTACAATGAGCTTAAATCCTCCAGCCATCGACTTAACAACTATCAAAGATCCGACTCTGGTAGGCTTAATAAGACAAATTAAGAAGTCGTATCACATAAGAACTTTTAAGTTGTATTCTGACATAAAAATTCCTATATATTTTTCGCTCATATGGAGAATCCGGAAAGACAAATTACACTATGGTATTGGGGCGTGTGCTGATTTGGATTCCAATATTGCAATCCAAAAGTCACTAAAAGAGTGTTTATTTACCTATTTTTACTCTAAGGACATAATGGATTTAAGACAGGAGGATGCGAGTAAAATTCAGGGATTATACGAGCACTTTCTCTATTACCAAGACAAAGAGTTGTTTAAGTTTTTATTTCCAAATCCTAGGGAAGTAATTTATAGAAGAGAGAAAGTTGTTTTTAGAGATGTTCTTGAAGAGCTAAATAAAAACGACCTGGAAGTTTTCTATAAAGATTTAACAACATCGGATGTGGTGGATACTGGAATTAAAATTGTAAGGGCAATTATTCCTGGCATGGTTGATTTAAACAAAACACATGTACTTTTGAGACAAGGTGCTGAAAGGTTTGTGACTGTTCCAAGTAAGATTGGGTTCAAAGATAAAATTGAATTTAATCCGTTGCCACACCCTTTCCCCTAATAGCCTAAACTGCACAGAAAGTTAATTTACTGTCAAGTCTGAGCTCAAGAACTTTCTTGACAACATCAGAAGGAATTTTGTTTGATATCCTGTGAGGTCTGGTTGGGGTCACACTATGAGTAATCTGCTGGTCCAGAAGTATTGAAAGAATGTGTTAATAAGTGGATGCAGATTCAAGCGAATAACGACTATGACAAAATGGAAAGACGGAAGCTAGATGAGGCGATCGAAAAAGTCACCGAAGAAGAAAAACGATATGCTAAGGCTTATGGAGCGGGGACACTGGAGTTTGAGCAATTCCAGGAAGTAATGAAAGATGCTAAGAAGCGAAAAATAGCATTGCAGAGGCAGCTGAATGAGTTAGAAAGCAAGAGAACACAGGAAACCATTGATGTTTCAGTTGATGAGTATTTGGAAGAAGCAGAAAAATATCTCGAAAAACTTGATTTCTCCAACAAAATCCAGGTCGTTCGAGATATAATAGGGAGAGTTGTTATTAAAGAAAGGAGTGAGGTAGAAGTATGGGCGCATATACCACTAAAAACATTACCAGCTACCGAAAAGTTGGGGTATGAGCTTATCGGTCGGAATAGTGGGTCTGCCGAATGTGGGAAAAAGTACGCTTTTCAACGCGCTTCTTAAGCGCCAGCAGGCGTTTGTTGCAAATTTTCCATTCGCTACCATAGAGCCTAATGTAGGTATTGTCCCAGTTCCCGATGACCGCTTAAAGAAACTCTCGCAAGTGATAAAAGAATCTGAAGGTATAGATCATCTGCCGCCCGAGGTACCGGCCACAGTAGAATTTATAGATATCGCGGGACTAATTAAAGGCGCCCACAAAGGAGAAGGGTTAGGCAACAAATTCCTCTCCTACATAAGGGAAGTGGATGCAATATGCCATGTCGTAAGGACATTTACAAACCAGGATATTGTAAAAGAAGGTTCAATAGACCCCTTAAGCGACTTTGAAGTAGTCGAAACAGAGCTTATGATGGCGGATCTCCAAACAGTACAAAATGCCAAATTAAAAATTAAAAATGATTCGATTTTTAAAAAAATTTTAGATCGACTGGAAGCTGCGTTAGAGCAGGGTAAACCAGCCAGAAAGTTAGCCTTCTCGGATCAGGAATTAAAAGAAGTCAAGGCACTCTCGCTTCTTTCTCTAAAACCGATTTTAATTGTCCTAAACATAGATGAAAAAGCACTTCAAAAGACTAAAGAATTGGAGCAAGAATTTTCAAACCTCTTTGGTGTGCCAAAAGAGCAGATAATTGCAGTCTCAGCAAAAGTAGAAGAGGATCTTGCAGCACTAGACCAAGAAGATCAAAAATTATATTTAAAAGAGCTCGGTATTGATAGAAGCGGTCTTGAGCGGGTAATCCAAAGGGCTTACAAAACACTTAATTTGATAACATTCTTAACAGCTGGTAAAAAAGAGGTGCGGGCTTGGACGGTGAAAAAGGGGAGCCCTGCGCCGTTTGCGGCGTCGGTAATCCACACGGACTTTGAAAAAAAGTTTATCAAAGCAGACGTCGTAAAATTTGATGAATTTATAGCCTTAGGGGGCTGGAAAGACGCCAGGGAGAAGGGGAAGGTAAGATCAGAAGGAAAAAACTACGAAATTAAAGAAGGCGATGTTATAGAATTCAAAATTAGCCCTTAGACTCATCTTTTGTCTCGGTACCACCGGATCTTCGCTGATGTGCTTCAATGAAATCTGCGTAATGCTGAAACCAATCATCAAAGCCGAGTCTTTTTATCTCCCTGCTGTCTTTAAAATCATATTCTCCATAAAGATGCTTGGGCGGATTGTTTTTATTGGCACCAAACGGCTTGTTCGATGACGGTAATTCGTGATTTCTTCTACGGGGCTTACCGTTTGTAACAGGTAACTGTGTCG
Source organism: Candidatus Woesebacteria bacterium UBA1430 (assembly GCA_002329465.1). GTDB lineage: Bacteria > Patescibacteriota > Microgenomatia > UBA8517 > UBA8517 > UBA1430. The sequence continues at coordinate 3,026 of DCTW01000011.1, forward strand.
CAAATAACATGTCGTGCAGCAACGTTCTTTCGGGCATAGGGGTATATTTTACACAAATTTTCATTTTTTGAAAAGTTTGTGATATACTCACTTTCATATGGCTAAGTACGAATTAGTAGTAATTTTGGACAGCAAAACAACTCCCGCCAAAAAAAAGGCGTTTGAGGAAAAGCTTTCAAAAATAATCTCAGTTTTTGAGGGAAAAGTTATATCAACCCTTGATTGGGGTATAAAAGAGTTTGCTTACCCGATAAAGAAAAAAGACTCTGGCCTTTTTTTAATATTTACTTTAGAATTAGATCCGAAGGCGGCAAAACAATTGCCCAACAAATTTAAGCTTGAAGAAGATATATTAAGACATTTGCTAATAAAACTTGAAGAATAAATATGGCTAGGAGTTTGAACAAAGCACAGTTAATAGGCAATCTTACAAGGGATCCGGAGCTTCGTTATACACCGCAAGGAACTGCGGTTTGTACCTTTACCGTGGCGACCAACAGGCAGTGGAAAACGGATTCAGGAGATCTGAGGGACGAAGCGGATTTTCATAGGGTTGTAGCTTGGGATAAATTAGCTGAAATTTGTTCCCAAATGCTTTCAAAAGGCAAAAAAGTTTTTGTCGAAGGAAGAATCCAAAATCGCCAATGGACAGGGCAAGACGGAGTAAAGCGCACAACCACAGAAATAGTAATCTCCGACATGCTCCTTCTTGATAGGGCAAGAGACGATTCATCCGATTATCAAGGTGCGGAGCCCTCGGAAGACGAAATAGACCTTCCCGAGGATTTTGAAGCTGATCCGAGCGAGAAAGAGCAGAAAAAAGAAAAAAAAGAAGAGATAAAAGACAAAAAAACAAAATCTAAGAAAAACTCCGAAAAATCCGATAAGGCTGGCGAAGAAGATATTCCTTTCTAAAAAATATGCAAAAAGTGCAATCCAAAAGAAAAAAACTAACTCTTCCTAAAAATTTTTCCTACAAGGATTATGAAGAGCTGTCAAAATTTCTTACCGAAAGGGCAAGAATAATTCCCGCAAAAAGGTCAGGTTTAAGCGCCAAAAAACAAAGAATTCTTTCAAGAGAGATAAAAAGAGCAAGATTTCTAGGCCTTCTTCCTTATAAACCCGAGGTCTAACCCATCCTGGAAATGAAAATAAACTTTCTGCCAAAAATTACTGTTTTAAGATTAAGAAATATTCTTCTTTTTTTGATATTTTTTATTGCTGTATTTTCATCCGGATTTTTTTTGGGAGCAAAACAGGTCAAAACCAATAACCCAATCGAAAACGCGGTAATCGATAGAGGTCTTCCAGAAAACAAAGATGTAAATTTCGATCTTTTTTGGCAGGTGTGGGATATGCTAGAAGCAAGCTATTTTGATAAATCGAAAGTAGTTTATTCCGAAATGATCTACGGCGCGGTTAAGGGAATGGTCTCCTCTCTTGGCGATCCTTACACGGCTTTTCTCACTCCAGGCGAAAACAAAGTGGTAAAAGAAGATCTCCAGGGAAACTTTGAAGGAATAGGCATTGAAATTGGTTATCGCGGTAACCAGCTTGCAGTAATCTCACCAATACCGGGCTCTCCGGCAGAAAAAGCGGGTATTAAAGCTGGTGACTTTATTATCGGCATTAAAGACGAAAACAAAAATATTGACAAATCAACATCAGGCATTACTCTTCCTCAGGCAGTCCAGGATATTAGAGGCCCCGCAGGCTCCAAAGTAACGCTTGCAATTCTTCGAGAAGGAAGAGAGGATGCATTAGTAGTAGATGTAATTAGGGAAAGCATTAACATCCCAAGCGTCGTCCTGGAATATGTAGGGGATGATAAGGAGATGGCCCATGTCAAACTTTATAAATTCGGCGGTGAGACTTCAGCCGAATGGGATGAGGCGGTTTACGAAATTCAAAAAAACAAAAACACAAAAGCAATTATACTTGATGTAAGAAACAATGGGGGAGGCTACCTCCAAGCTGCAGTTTATATAGCATCGGATTTTTTGGAAAACGGAGATACGGTGGTTATAGAAGAGGATGCCACGGGGCAAACAAAAGAGTTTAAAAACGAAAAAATAGCAAGACTTGAAAGATACCCGGTTTTTGTACTCATCAACAACGGCTCGGCTTCGGCATCGGAAATTCTTGCGGGTGCGCTAAAAGATCAGCTAGGTGCAACACTTGTTGGACAAACAACCTTTGGAAAAGGCACTATTCAAGAGCCAATATCTATAGAGGATGGATCAGGACTTCATGTTACGGTTGCGCGCTGGCTTACACCAAACAAGTTCTGGGTAAATGAAACAGGCCTTGATCCCGACGTAACCATAGAAGATAACTTAGAAACACAAGAAGACGAAGTCTTGACTGAAACGTTAAAATTAATAATTAATGAGATTTAATTTTAAAAGTTTTATACTGGGGATACTTTTGAGTGTTGCCTTTCTCGCAATAGCAGTAACGGGCGCATTGGCGGATAGGTTTTTTGATATCAAACCGCTTGACTATCTTTTAGAGCGGACCGAAGACACCCTCAACCTCGGCTCGATAGAAAGAAAAATTCTTACGGAAGAATCGGCGGTAATAGATGTTGCCGAAAAAGTATCACCATCTGTCGTTACAGTAGCGATCGAAACTCCAAGTAGAAGAGTGCTTGAGTTTAACCCCTTTGAAGGCTTTAGCTCAAGAATTGAAGGCGGCACTCCTCAAGACATAGGGAGCGGGTTTATAGTTTCAAGCGACGGACTAATTATTACAAATAAGCACGTAGTATCCCAGGAAAACGCGGAATACAAAGTGGTCACCAAAGATGGAAACGAGTACCCGGTTGAAGAAATTAAAAAAGATCCTGTAAACGATGTTGCAATTATAAGAATAAACGCAAGCGGCCTAAAGCCCGTAGAATTAGGAGATTCGGAAAATCTAAAAGTCGGCCAATTTGTTATAGCTATTGGAACCGCACTTGGGGAATTCAGACACACCGTTACAACAGGTGTAATTTCGGGTCTTGGCCGAGGAATTGTGGCAGGAAGCGCGTTTGAAGGCTATGTAGAAAGGCTTGACGATGTAATCCAAACCGACGCTGCGATAAATCCCGGAAACTCGGGGGGTCCGCTTCTAAATTCCGCAGGCCAGGTGATAGGTGTTAATGTCGCCGTTGCTCAAGGAGCCGAAAACATAGGCTTTGCAATACCCATAAAGGTAGTTAAAGAAGGCTTGGATCAATTCAACAAAACCGGACAATTCGCATCAAAACCCTTTCTTGGCGTTCGTTATCAGATGATTTCAATGCAAACGGCAATACTAAATGACGTTCCCCAAGGCGCTTATGTAGTTGACGTAGTAGCAGGCTCACCAGCGCAGTCGGCAGGCATCGAAATCGACGACATAATAACAGAATTTAACGGCCAAAAAGTGGACGATAGCGAAAACGGCCTTGCCAATGAGATAGGAAAATACAAAGCGGGCGATAGGGTAAAGATAAAGTTGTGGAGAAACGGTGAAACACTGGAAGTGGAAGCCACTCTTTCCGATTCTTCGGAATAAGCTTAGGCGAGCGCAGTAACTTCTAAAATTTTGTCTATACCTCCGTTTAGTATGTTTTCTATGTTGCTAAAAGATTTACTTACGCGGTGGTCTTTTACTTGGTCTCTGGGGAAATTATAAGTCCTAATTTTTTCAGCTCTCATTGCTCTTCCAATACCGGCTCTGTGCGAGGCTTGGGCACTTGCTTTTTTCTCCTCTTCAATCTTCCAAAGCTTGCTTCGAAGAAGATCTATTGCAATCGCACGATTCTGCTCTTGCATCCTTTCCTGTTGGCTTGTTACAACTATTCCTGTAGGCTTATGAACAATCCTTACGGCAGTTGATACTTTATTTACATTTTGCCCTCCATGTCCTCCTGATCTGAAAAAAGATATTTCAAGATCGTTTGGATTAATATAAATTTCATCCTGAGCAATTTCAGGTAGAACAGCAATTGTTGCAGTTGAAGTGTGTATCCGTCCTCTTTTCTCGGTAGCTGGAATTCTTTGTACTCTATGAACACCGGTTTCGTTTTTTAAAAGTTCATAAACGCCCTCGCCGCTTATTTTAAGGGTGTTCTCATCAATCTGCGATACTCTAAACCCTTTGTTGCTTGCATATCTAAAATACATCCGCAAAAGATCCGAGGCCCAAATTTTTGCTTCATCACCACCTGCTCCTCCTCGTACTTCAATGTAAACAGTCTGCACAAAAAACCTCTCTAATTTTTCTTCGATTTTTTCTTTTTGGAAAGAATTTTTGATTTTGAAGATCTCAGCTCGGAAAGAGACTCCGGCCTTTCCATTTCCTCGCTTATTCTCTTGGCGCGCTTAATAGCTCTTCGTTTCGCCTTTGATAGATTGTTAATATCCGCTCTTGACTGCTTGCTTTTAAAAGCATCTACGCGCCCGGCGGTATCAACGTATTTCATTTGCCCCGTGTAAAAAGGATGGCACTTGCTGCAAATTTCCACTTCTATCTCAGGGTATGGTGCGCCAACAGTAAAAACATTGCCGCAAGCACATTTTACTACAGCCTCAGGATACCATTTTGGATGAATATTTGCTTTCATAAGCTACTGATTATAGCAATTTTATTTGATCAGTTCAAATAGATTGTTTTTTGTGTTTTTTATATTCGGCCAAAATTACACCAATAAGAATTAGTACTGCACCTGCCAAAAAATATTCGGTAATCTCTTCCCTAAGCCAGATCACTGCAAGTGGAGCTGAAAAAATAGGATACAAATACCTAAATAAAGAAGCTTCGCTCACCTCAATAGTTTTTTGCCCGGCAGCCCAAAGCGTATAAGCAACTGTTCCTGAGAGTATTGCCATATAGGCAACACCCAAATGTCCGTAAATCGACAAATTCAGGCTCTCATGCAAAAAAGACCCGCTCCCTTCAATAAAATAATTTAGTGGCACGAAAAACAAAAAAAGTATTATAAAAGTAACATTGGCTAAAGTTGCCGGCTCTATCTTATTTCTGACGGCCTTCTTAGCAAGAATATAAGAGCCGGTATCAAGTATCATAAATAAAATTAGCATTATATTTCCGCTAAATCGTGAAGACTCAAACCCCTTATCTATCAAGTATGGTACCGCAATGGCCACAAGAGTGCCGCTAAAAGCTATTGCCAAGCCTGTTTTTTCGCGTCTCGTTACCCGCTCTTTAAGAAAAATTGCGCCCGCCAGTGCAGTAACCAAAGGTCCAAGCGCATCAACTGCCACAAGGTCAAGTACCCGGCTTTGGTCAAGCCCCATAAAAAGCATAGTAAGGGCGATCGTTGTAAATATGCTGTAGCTGAAAAGATAAAAATAGGCCTTTTTATTCCTTGGAATCTTAGGTTTCGTAAGGATTAAAAAAACAATACCGATAACCCCGGAAATTAAAAACCTGTAAGTTAGAAAATTAATAGGGGATACTTCCCTTAAAGTAAATTTTATAATTGGACTTGCCGCTGCCCAAATAGCAGTGGCCGCCAAAAGCAATATATAAGCGCGTATTCTTCTCTTACTCATCGGGACAGCGAAGTTGATTTTATTTTTTTAATTGCATCTTCAACACTTAATTTTTCCTGCTCGCCGCTAAAAAGGTTTTTCAAAGCAATTTTCCCCGCTTTTACTTCGTCCGGTCCGATTATTACTGCAAAGGCATATTTTTTCTGATCAGCATATTTTATTTGTTTATCAAGCTTTATCTCTGAGTCGGGATAAGTAAAGGATTTAATGCCTGCCGTTCTAAAAGACAAGCTCACTTCTAAAGATTTTTCAAAAAAGTCACTATTAAATACGCTCACCAAAACAGATTTTTTATCTTTCGTTAGGGCTATGTCAGCATCATCCATCGCCTCAATCATCCTGTCAAATCCAAAAGACATGCCAGTTGCAGGAATGTCTTTTCCCGCAATACGCTTAACCATTCCGTCATAGCGCTCTCCTCCGGCCAGAGAAAGCACTCCCTTGCCGTAATCTTCGGAAACAATCTCCCATATAATTCCCTCGGAATAGGAAAAAGACCTAATTATGTCGGGGCTGAATTCATAATTTTTTTCGCTGTATCCAGCACCCTTAAGATATTTAAAAACACTCTCAAGCTTTTTGTCGGGTCTTAATTTCTTAATCTTTGAAAGATAATTTTCTGATTCGTTTTTAGAAAAACCCCTTTTTATCATATCCGAAATAACACCTTCCTCGCCGATTTTAGTCAAATTGTCGATAGAGGAAAGCGCCTTATAGGGGATGCCGGCCAATAAATCTCTGTTATTTATCTTGGCTTTAAAATTTTTAAAACCAAGTTGCTTAAATACATCAAGCCCCACTGCAATCGCTTCGGCATCAGCGATAGGGGAGGAGACGCCGAATATGTCGATATCAGCTTGTAAAAATTCTCTGTACCTTCCTTTTTGTGGTTTTTCCGCTCTGAAGACGGTCTGGATTTGATAGCGTTTAAACGGAAAAACTAGCTTATTCGAATACTGACCGACTATCCTGACTGTTGGAACAGTCTGGTCGTACCGCAAAGCTACTTTTCTTTTCCCGAAATCCTCAAACTTATAAAAAAGCTTTTCATCCTCGCCGATTTCTCCCTCAAAAAGCTCAAGTGGCTCAAGAGTGGGAGATTCAATCGGTTCATAGCCCCAAAGCTCGAATATATCGGTCAATTTATTTTTAAGTAGATTTCTTTTTTCTGCCTCTTCAGGAAGAAAATCCCTAAATCCTTTAAGGTTTTTTACGCCTTTCATATGCTTTATGCTATCACACAAAATGAAGAAAAAACATTACTCAGATTTTTCGACTATAAAAACAGAGCTGGCAACGTAGCTCTGCTCGTTTTTAATTAAAGAGCAAAGCACGCTGTCGCCGTTTTTGATTTCGGAGACCAAAGATTTTGTAAATTCGCCGTCCCTTTTTTTTAGAAAAATTTCGCTGCTTCTGTTCATCAAAAAAATCATTTCCTCACCGTTCGCTCTTTTGGCGGCTATTTCACTTCCGTCTCTTTCGACAATTTCTGCTTCAACTAGAATTTTTTCATCCTCGCCGTTGGAAGTAGTAACAAGAATTCTTTTCGCCTCTAAAATTTGATTTCCGTCGGTTAATCCCATCGCTACTATAAAATCTCCAATAGCTAGGTCTGAAAAAGAAATTTCTTTTGTTGCCTTTACTATATTTGCATAGGTTGTTTCTGAGTTAACGGCCGTTTGACTTATTTCACCCTCTTGGGATCTTATTTGTATGGATCCTTCCGAAATATCCGTTATAGTACCGAAATAGGCCTTTGGCATATTTTTAGCTCTGTCAATTTTTTCGGAAACAGCTTCCTCTATGCTTGAAGAATCACTTGATTCGACATCTTGTTCTTCATCAAAAAGTGTGGAAAATACAAGCTTCATTGATGTGGAAACGCTCTTTTTGTTAGTGTGAGAGTAAGAAAGCATATTCAGATGATTTATTCCGCCCACCAAACCAACCTGTGCGCGGAACTCTCCGTTTTCATCGGAAGTTACAATCTGATCATCCTCATTGCCGGAAATCAACACATAAGCCCCGCTTTCTGTTATGCCAACTACTTCTACGGGCTCTTCGGTCATTACTGACTTATCAGGGGGACTGCTTATGCTTAGTGACAAATCGGTTTTTTCATTATTTATTTCCCCGGAATTTAAGTTACCGGTAATTGTTTCATCTGGCTGGTTTTTTAAGGATACGTTCACCCTCCATATCCCAAAAGCAACAACTAATCCCAAAAGACCGCCAAAAACAATAGCTATCACAATTTCTTTTTGCATTTTGTGTTAATGTGTGCGGATACTATAGATTATCAAACTCTTACTTGTCAAGGAACGATGCATTTGTTACGATGAGCCCAAATGGAAATTGCATTTCTAGGACACTCGTCATTCAAAATTAAGACAAAAACCTCATTGCTAATAACCGATCCTTTCGATCCTAAAATGGTTGGTCTTAAATTCCCAAAGACCAAAGCAGATATAGTAACCGTGTCTCATAATCATAGCGATCATAACTATGTTGAAGCTATCGAAAACGCTAAAAAGATAATTTCCGGACCGGGAGAATACGAAATAGACGAAATTTCAGTTATCGGCATTCCCTCTTTTCATGATAACAAAAAAGGCGAAGAAAGAGGGAAAAATACAATCTATGTTATAGAGGCAGAAGGTTTAAGACTGGCCCACCTTGGAGATTTGGGCCATATCCTATCCGAGGAGCAGATAAACACAATAGGGGATTTGGACATTCTCATGCTGCCCATTGGAGGAAAGTTTACAATAGGTTATCAAGAGGCTGTGGAAATAGTCCAGGCAATAGAGCCAAAAATTATTATACCAATGCACTATTTTATGCCCGGTTTAAATAAAGAAACATTCTCACAACTTGATAAAGCCGAAAGCTTTCTTTCCGCACTCGGTCTGCGGGTAGAAAAACTGCCCACATTAAAAGTAAAAGAGGGCAGTACGCCTGCAGAAGACCAATATGTAGCTCTTCTGGAAAAAAAATAAACCTCTTTAAAAATTAATGGCAGATACGGGAAAATTTGACAGATTAAACCAGTCTTCTGTACAAAAAACAGAAGTAAAAGTGCCTCCGCATTCTACTGAGGCCGAAGCCTCAGTTCTTGGCGCGCTTTTATTGGACAAAGACGCAATAGTAACTGTGGCGGAGTTTCTTGAAGGCATTCACTTTTATGAAGAAAAGCATAAAATAATCTACGACTCAATCATCAAGCTTTACGAGGAGAGAATTCCGATTGATGTCCTTACTGTTTCCGAAAATCTTAAAAAAAGAAAAGCGCTCAAAAATATTGGAGGAACGGGTTATCTCTTAGATCTTGTCAATAATGTTCCCACGGCGGCGCATGTCGAGCACTACGGAAAAATAGTAAAAGATCAGGCAATCAAAAGATCCCTAATGACTGTTTCCTCAAAAATATTCGACCTTTCTTTTGATGAATCAATCTCTACCGAGGAGATTATGGACAAAGCAGAGTCGGAAATATTTGCCCTTACTCAAAGACACATTTCAAAAAGTTTTACCCCCGTTAAAAAAACGCTTGCGGACTCTTTTGATAGGCTTGATGAGCTTCATAAACTAGGCTCAGGTATGAGAGGTGTTCCAACCGGATTTAAAGATCTCGACGAAATGCTCGCGGGCTTTCAAAAATCAAATTTGTTAATTCTTGCTGCACGTCCCGGCGTAGGTAAAACAACACTTGCGTTAAATATCGCCCAAAACATCTCCGTAGGCCTTAAGCGCCCTGTAGGCATATTTTCTCTGGAAATGAGCAAGGAAGAGCTCGTAGACAGGCTTCTGGTAGCACAGGCAGATATTGACGCCTGGAAATTGAAAACAGGAAAACTAGACGAAGAAGACTTTTCGGGATTATCAGAGGCGATGGGGGAGCTTGCGGAAGCGCCTTTGTACATAGACGATACACCCGCACTTTCAATTCTTGAGATGAGAACAAAAGCAAGAAGGCTTCAAGTGGATTTTGGGATAGATCTACTAATAGTTGACTATCTCCAGCTTGCAAGAAGCAGGAATCTTGAAAACAGGGTTCAGGAAGTTTCTGAAATTTCCCAAGGGCTCAAAAACCTGGCAAGAGAATTAAGAGTTCCTGTTTTGGCGCTTTCACAGCTTTCACGGGCAGTCGAGCAAAGAGGGACAAAGCAGCCGCACCTTGCAGATTTGAGGGAAAGTGGTTGTTTATTAGGCGATACTTTGATAACTCGAGCGGATAATGGAAAAAGCGTACGGATTGATTCTTTGTTGGAACAAAAGAATATTCCGATTATAGCCTTGAACAAGAATCTAAAGCTAGTTAAGGCAAACATGAGTAAAGTTTTTAGTAGTGGGGAAAAGGTGGTCTATAAGCTTACCTTGAGAAGTGGTAAAGAAATTAAGGCTTCAGGTAATCATCCGTTCCTTAGGCTTTATGGATGGGAGCAGCTGCAAAAACTTCAAGTTGGGGATAGGATTGCTGTTCCGAGAGTGCTTCTGCCGGTCTCTAATAAAGTAAAAATAAGTAAAAATAAGATTATTCTATTGGCTCACTTAATTGGCGATGGCTGTTATGTTAAAAGCCAGCCTTTACATTACACAAATTCTGAAAAAAAATTAATTGACATTGTCCGAAAGGTTGCGACTTCAGAATTTAAGATTACACCCAGGGTAACTAAACAGCAGAATTGGTACCATCTTTATTTATCCTCAACTGAAAAATTGACGTTCAACAAAAGAAATCCGATCGTTAAATGGTTGGATGATGAGCTGGGAATTTATGGGCAAAGGTCAAGGGAGAAAGTTATCCCTGAGATTATTTTTGGCCTTGACTTAAGACCAACCGCTCTTTTTCTCCGCCACCTCTGGTCAACCGATGGCTGTATTTTTATTTCAAAAGCCAATAAAGGCCCGAGGGTAAGAATTTATTATGCTTCAGGAAATAAGCAGCTTGTTGAGCAGGTAGCGCACCTTCTGTTGAAGCTGGGGATCACGAGTAAAATTAGTTCTTCAAAAAAGCATGGATATGACGACATGTGGTCTGTCCATATTCAAGGCAAGGAGGAACAGCTCAAATTCTTAACAACTGTTTCCTCTGTTGGAAAAAAACAGGAGCTTGGCGCAAAAGCTATGGAAGCACTTAAGCAAATCAAGAGTAATCCTAACAATGATGTGATTCCTAAAGAAATTTGGCAGCATATTGAAAAGCTACGTAAACAAAAAGGGCTTTCGACCCGGGAATTCCACCGCAGAATGGGTTGGGCATATAGTGGCACCCAGAGGCTGGGTAACGGTATTAGCAGGAGAAGATTGATGAAAATATTCAAAGTGTTACCCGATGATTTTCTCAGCCATCTTTTAAATTCAGATATTTATTGGGATGAGGTTAAGCGCATTGAGAAGATTGGCAAGAGGGAAGTATTCGATGCAACCGTGCCAGAGCATGCAAACTTTATCGCTAATGACATTTTTGTGCATAACAGCATTGAGCAGGATGCGGACGTAGTAATGTTTCTTTGGCGTGAGGACGATGAAAATATGGAAAACATAAATCTTACAATCTCCAAACACAGAAACGGCCCCTTAGGTCAAGTAAGCTTTTACTTCAAAGGAGATAGAATAAGATTCTACGGCAAGGAAACCAAAAGAGGCTAATGTGGCCAGGGAGGGACTCGAACCCACACGGGCTGTTACACCCACTGGTTTTTGAGACCAGCCTGTCTGCCAATTCCAGCACCCGGCCGATATAGCTATTTTACCAAAAAGGAGTTAAAATATCTTCCATGATAGAAGCAACTGAGCTTAAAAACGGCACTACATTTCTGCTTTCAGGTAAACCCTGTAAAGTGGTTAAATATACACACCAAAAAATCGGCAGGGGAGGAGCAAACGTAAAAGTATCTATAAGAAATTTAACGACAGGAGCGCTGGAGGAAAAAACTTTTAACTCTTCGGAAAAATTCGAAGAAATATCAACGATTAAAAACAAGCTCCAATATCTTTATAAAGACGACAAAGAAGCGTATTTTATAAATTCCAAAACCTTCGAGCAGATTTCAATACCTCTTTCAATAGTCGGCGACGATATATATTTTTGCAAAGAAGGCGAGGAAATAAACGTGCTTTTTTGGGGGGACAAACCGCTGTCCGTTGAGATAGGTCCCAAAGTGAACTTAAAAGTAGTTGACACAATGCCGGGAGTAAAGGGTAATTCCGCTACAAATATTTATAAACCGGCAGTTTTGGAAAACGGACTGAAAATAAAAGTGCCGCTTTTTATTAATAACGGGGATAAAATCAGAGTTGACACAAGATCAATTACCTACGTCGAGAGAGTAAATTAAAAATAAATCCATAAAAGCGAAACGACAATTGTAACAAGCTGTGTTAAAAGACCGGGTATCAAACTGGTATCTACTTGTATAGATTTTTGAAAACGTATCCACCTCTCAACCAATTTAGATTTCCAATTAAGAAAAAAATAAGGGCCCTCTACCAGATCCGGCAATATGCCCAAAAATGCTCCAAGCATTATTATTACAAACTGGCGCTCACTGGTAGCTCTTGATGCGATAAACAAGCTTGAAACAAATGCGAAACTTATATCCAAAGCCACAATCGCAGTAGTTTTTTTGGTTACTTTTCCGTATCTTTTCGTTTCGGTATTTAGGTGTGGATTCCAATGGGGTATTTTGTCAAGAACAAAATGGCTTCCCAGCGCAAGAGGTAAAGATATTAGCGGATTTGGAATTTTTGTGGCAAGAGAAGCCCCGATTATTGCGTGTGGTGTTTCAAGCATGGAATGGATGTTTAAAGTATAATATACTTTGTACTCGCAATATGTCAAACATTGTTAAATTATTAGCTTTATTTCTAGGTTCCATAATAACTCTTTTCATTTATTGGAGGGCACTAAAAGAAGATTACGAAAAAGAAAAAATTTTCTCAAGCGGACTAATCATGCTAATCGGAATGTTTCTGGGTTTGTTTGCAATTTATTTACCCGCTAAAAGTGTTCCCGTAAACGATGTCGTTAATCCCGTCATTAATCCAAAGGGTTTCTGGTTTTGGGGAAGCTTCTTAGGATTTTTTGTAGCGCTTTTATACTCTACCCAAAAGTTTAAAATCAAGCCATACGAGGCCGTCGAATCTCTAGTACCGGGTATGTTTATAGTCGCAATTTTTTATTCTTTAGCAAGCTATGTGCTTACCGGAGATAATAATTTTTCGCTTTTTTCGGCAATTATTATTTCCCTCGGCATTTTGTTTACATTTCTCAAATCAAAATACAAATCATTTTCTTGGTATAAATCGGGAAAGATAGGAATGTCCGGAATCTTTACACTGGGAGCATTTTTTCTAATCCGAGTTATTTTGGCAATAAAGCTTCCTCAAAGCTTTCTTGTTGCAGGAAGAGTCGATCTTATTCCATCTTCTATAATTTCTTTTCTTATGTTTTTTTTAGTGTATAATTTATCTGAAAGCCATGGCTGATAAAAAAGCAAGCAAAGCTAAAAAAATTGGAAAGGTAGTAACAGCACCTGTTAGGTATCCTGCAAAACTGGTTGTGCCTGTGGCATATTTCTTAAACGACCAGCTCAAATACCTAAAAAAAAGAAAAAAGGATGTTGAGGATTCGGATCCTTTTAAAAACGTAGACAGAATATTAGATAACGCGGCCCCGGATGCAGATGCCGAAGAGCAATTTGGACATGCAAAAAGCAAGGCGCTTGTTAATAACTTGGAAAGAAAAATAATTCAAACAAGGCGCGCCCTTGCAAGGATTAAAATAGGCAAATACGGCATATGTGAGTCGTGTGGCGAAATGATAGACACGGATAGGCTTATGATATACCCGGAAGCCACACTCTGCGTCAAATGTGAATCCAAAAAAGAAAAAAGTAAGTGAAAAATCCCGAAATTATCTATGAAGACCAAGAAATTATTGTAATCAACAAGCCTTCGGGCTGGGTAGTAAACGAAGCCGAAACGGTAAAAACTCCCACTTTACAATCATGGCTTGAGAAAAAGAGTTACCCTTTGGCAAAAGACAAAAAAGCAAGAAGCGGCATAGCTCATAGATTGGATAAAAACACAAGCGGAATATTGCTCGTTGCCAAAAACGCAGGCTCTCTGCAAATTCTCCAAAGTCAATTTAAAAAAAGAACAATTCAAAAAATTTATTATGCTCTTGTCCATGGTCGAGTAGATCCCCCAAAAGGAAAAATCCACGCTCCCATAGGCAGGCTTCCTTGGAATAGGGAGCGCTTTGGCGTATTTCCCGGCGGAAAAGAGGCGCAAACAGATTATGAACTAGTCAAGTTTTATACAAATCAAAAAGATAAAGTCACATATAGCTTTCTTAAACTTTTTCCCAAATCCGGCCGTACACACCAAATCAGAGTTCACATGAAATATCTCGGACATCCTGTCGTATCAGACAATTTCTATGCAGGCAGAAAAACTTCAAGAAAAGATAAAATGTGGTGTCCAAGGCTTTTTCTTCATGCCGGTGAAATCTGTTTCGTTCATCCCAAAACCCAAAAAAAAGTACTTTTTAAATCTCCTCTTCCGAAAGACCTAGCAAGCGCCCTTTCTTCTTTACAAGAGCAATAAGGCTCAGATAGACTCTTATTAGATATGGATTTCACATCGGTTTCGATAATTATAGCTGTAGCGGCCGCTTTTGGTCTGCTGGCAAAGATCCTCAAGCAACCCATAATTGTGGGCTATCTCTTAGCGGGCTTTATTCTTGCAGCTACAGGCTTGATGGGGGAGAGCGAGGCTCTTTCCTCATTCGGTAAGATTGGAGTCACTCTACTTCTTTTTTTACTCGGGCTTGAGATGGATATAAGGCAATTTCCGTCCCTTGGGAAAATAGCGCTTTTGACGGGTATAGGCCAGATAGTTTTCACTTCATTATTGGGATTTATTTTAGCGGGATTACTCGGTTTCGGTGCAATAACGTCAATTTATATCGCGATATCGCTTACTTTTTCATCCACAATAATTATAGTAAAGCTTCTTTCCGAAAAACAGGACCTCGATAGCCTATATGGCAAGATTTCAATAAGTTTCTTGTTGGTTCAGGATTTTGTTGCCGTAGGGATACTGCTGGCACTTTCGTCGCTTGGAAAGGGTGGTTTTGCCGGAGAAGAAGCGCTTATCCTTCTTATAAAAGCAGGTATTTTAATATTTATAGTCTCTATTCTATCCAAAAAAATTATCCCTGGTATTATTGAGAAAACCATAGCCAGTTCATCTGAGCTTTTGTTTATTTCAAGCATAGCCTGGGCTCTGGGCTTTGCAAGCCTTGTAGCCGGGCCATTTGGTCTTACATTAGAAATCGGCGGATTCCTGGCTGGGATATCACTCTCAACTCTTCCGGAGCACATTCAGATTGCTTCAAAAACACGACCTCTTCGAGATTTTTTTCTAACAATTTTTTTTCTGCTTCTTGGTAAAGAACTTTTAGTTTCAGAGCCCATACTTCCGCTTTTACTTAACGCAAGCGCCTTTTCTCTTTTTGTACTTTTAGGCAACCCTCTTATAGTAATGATAATAATGGGTCTAATGGGTTATAGAAAAAAAACATCCTTTTTGGCAGGTCTTACTGTAGCACAAATTTCCGAATTTTCATTTATATTAATGTCTGTTGGCTTGGGTTTTAGTCACGTTACCGAAGCCGATGTGGCAACAGTCGTAATTGTTGGAATAATTACAATGGTTACTTCTACCTATTTAATATTGGGCGCGGATAAAATTTATAAAAAAGTCGAGAATATGCTATCTATTTTTGAAAAACGCTTTCCAAACGAAAAAGAATTTATTAAGCAAAGTGAAAACAAAAACCATATTGTTATAATAGGCTGCGACAAAACGGGTTCGAGACTGGTTAAATACTTAACGAGCAAAAAAATTAAGTTTAATGTAATTGATTACGATCCAAAAGTTTTCTCGCGCCTCTTGAGCGATGGAGTAGAGGTAATCTTTGGCGATATCGTCGATGAGGAGATTATTAAGGCGGCAAACATTTCTGAAGCAAGCCTTGTTATTTCCACAATAAATAATCTAAACGACAATCTTGCTTTCCTGGACACAATTAAAAGTTTTCCGAAAAAGCCTTTTACAATTTTTACCGCAATGGGGAAGAAGGAGGGGAAAAAGCTCTACGAAAACGCTGCCGACTACGCGGTAGTTCCGGATTTCGTAGCGGCGGACTTTATAAAACATCTTATTGCAATTTATCTAAAGAAAAAGTCAAAATTTAAAAATTTGGCCAGATTAAATAAAAAAAATTTTTAACTACTATGCCTGCCCGCAGAAAAAATAAAAGCAAAAAAAACAAAGCCCGACTCTTGTTTTTCGTCCCTCTTGCTTTGGTAATATTTATAATCCTGAAAATTGTTCTTCAAAAGTCACTTTGGATCGGAGGAGCAAGGCTGGTTGTCGCTGTCAACGAAAAAGACAAAAACGCTTCCATCGTAGTAGTTGATGCAAATACAAATCTAGTTACAAAAATCAAAGTTCCCAAAAACACCCAAATTGATTTGTCTTATGGGTTGGGCAAGTGGCAGGTGGGATCGGTATGGGAGCTGGGAAAGCAAGAAGGGCTCGGAGGCGAGCTTCTTTCGAAAAGTCTTACAAAATCTCTTAAAATGCCGGTAGATGCATGGGCAGACAGCGACTTTCTTGGTTTTTGGCAAGGAAGTCTTTTGTCCAAAACTCGCTCTTTCTTTAACTTTTACCAAACAAATCTTTCCTTCAAAGACAAAATAATGCTTTATCTTTTTAGTTTAAAAATTCAGCCGTCAAATACATATAATATAAATTTGGCTGAGACAATGTTTTTTGAAAAAGTTCGTCTTGCAAGTGGGGAAGATGGCTTTATTGCAAAAAACAACCCGCCTCCGTCATTAACAAAGCTTTTTGTGGTTAACGAACTTTTCAAACAACAGTCCCCAAAGATTAAACTTATCGACAAAAGCGATTCGTCTTTATCTCAATTAGACATACAAAGCTTGACCGCTATTTTGGAAGCATTGGGCGCAAAAGTAATAGGAATCGAAAAAAAAGAATCTTCAAGTGTCAATTGTACCGTAAACTACGCCGGCAATAAGCCTTTTTCTCAGAAAGTCGCTAATATTTTAGGCTGTAGCTTGGGAAAAGAAAATACGGATGTTGATTTAGAATTGGTGCTCGGCAGAGAATTTGCCCGAAGATTCTAATCTAATTATTACCTTTACTTCACCTTCGGACCATGATTTAAGATAAGCTTTGTATTTTTCACCCTTATTCATAAGATTAATAACCTGGCGGGCAATGTCATCCGGAAATCTGCCTATATACTTTCCGTCAAAACTCGAAATACTTACTCTGTGTTCACTGGCAAGTATTTTTACGGGCTCCCCGCACTCCATCGAGCATATAATTCTCCTATCGCCGACATGCAGTAAATTTATGATCTTAGTCTTGCCCGGTTCTTCCAAAAATGTTTTATGAAAAGTCGTAGAAATAGATATTCGCTTTTCAATTTTTTCCGCCGGCGACGATGAAGAAAAAAGATTATACCTTTCAAGATTTCTTTGCGCAATTGGATCAAGCGAATCCACGGAAATAGCTCTGTTTGCCCATTCAATTGCGCTTTGGATATCTCCCAATTCAAAATACGCTCTGGACAATCTATTTAGCGCATCCACATTTTCAGGCGCAAGGCTGAGTATTTTTTTGTTTATTTCAATAGCCTCTCTCCAGTTATTCTGAAGTGCGTAATCTATCGCTTTTCGGGCAAGGTCTTGCATCCTGTTTCCTTATGAGTATAAATGCAAGATCCTCTATGTCAAGGGTGTTTTAGTGATATAATAGAGCCTAAAATGAGTGGTCATAGCAAGTGGTCAACAATAAAAAGACAAAAAGCGGCAAACGACGCAGTAAAAGGGAATCTCTTTTCCAAACTCTCCCGCGCCATATCAATAGCCGTAAAAACCGGGGGAGGGGATAACCCGGATACAAACTACAAATTAAGAATTGCCGTGGATGCGGCTAGGCAGGCAAACATGCCAAAAGAAAACATCGAGCGCGCGATTGCAAGGGGGCAAAGCCAAGATGCAAACCTAGAAGAAATAACCTATGAAGGATTTGGCCCGGGCGGAGTCAGCTTAATGGTCGAAGCGACTTCAGACAATAAAAACAGAACCGGCCAAGAAATAAAAAATATCTTTGAAAAATCGGGAGGCAGGTTTGCCGGTCCGGGATCGGTGTCTTTTAACTTCGCTTCAAAGGGAATGATTTTGGTATCCAAAAAAGATAATGAATCGCTTCAAGATCTTATTCTTTCTTTAATAGATACGGGAGTGGAAGAAATAGAGGAGGCCGAGTCCTTGGCTATTGTCTTTGTTCCGCCCAAAGAACTTTTTGATTACAAAGAGCTTTTGGAAAAAAAAGGATTTAATGTCCAGAAAGCGCAGCTTGTCCAAAAACCTTTAAATTTTGTTGTTCCAGAAAAAGCCGATGCCCAAAAGATAGCCTCTCTTATTAAAAAACTCGAAGATCACTCCGATGTACAAAGGGTTTATTCGAATCTATCGGATTCAAGTGTCAATCGCTAAATGTCCAAAAGAGCAAAAATTATTATTACTACAATACTTCTGGCCGTAGGATTCGTCGGAATAAATTTAATAGAAAACGAATTTAAAACAGCAGGAATACTCGGTCTTTCCCTGGCTACGCTCCTTCTTTTTACATGGTCTCTTAAAGAGGGGATTGGTTTTAATGCAACAGCGCTTGTTTTAGTGCTTCCCGCGCTTTACACGCTAGGAGTAGGTATATTTTGGTTTCTTTTGCCTGCGTCACTGGTTGCAAGAGTACCGGTAATTCTTCTCTATAGCATAGGAATTTACTCACTTGCTCTTACAAATAATATATTTACGGTTTCTGCTGTGCGCACAATAGCCCTTTCCAGAGCGGCAAAGGGAGTGGGCTTTGTTCTTACACTTTTTACGGCCTTTCTTTTGTACGACGCAATACTTTCTTTAAAAGCGCAAATATTTGTCAACACATTATTAATTTACATTGTATCCTTTCCTCTTTTTCTTCAAGGACTCTGGATGAGCAAAATAACAAAAAACATCGACAAAGAGCTTTTTATTTTTTCTGCCATTCTCTCATATCTTGTAACAACATCTGCAATATTTTTATATTTTTGGCCTGTCACGCTTGTTGTAGGCTCAATATTTCTTACGGTTGAAGTCTACGTTTACCTCGGTCTAGGTCAAGCTAGGGTAGAGGGGAGGCTCTTTCGACAAACATTACGGGAATACGCCCTTGTTGGAATACTTGTTTTTTTAACAACGATAATTGTAACAAATTGGCGAGGCTAATTAAGCTCAAATATTTTATTAAATATCACGATAGCAGGAGGAAGGGGAGAGGGGGGGGAAACACATATCCTATAGTCCTATAATATTATTATTTTATCTATAACTTTTCACAAAAAATTATAGGATTTTCACGAAATGATATTATTTGATATAGTTACTAAATTCAAATAACCCTTGGGGAGAGAGATTTAATTTTTAGAAACACACTTAAAAGTATTTTTTTAAGAAAACTATCTTTAGTCCCACAGAAGAATCTTATTACTTTCCCGGAAAAAGCTGTTATTTAAATATATAGTCGCACAATATAACTTTTGCGACATATATAAATAATGAGGGTGGAGAATAAACGGCATTTGTAGTCATCTGCCGCGGCATATTTTTATCAATNNTATCAATTAATAAACTAATTAACATTAATTCTAAAAACCCCTATTTCAAAAAACTTTTATATTTTTTTATTTCCAAACTTTATACGAAATATTTTTATTAAAAAATGTGCATAATAATAGTATGAAAATTCCGATTTTGCGGGATTAACGATACACACATAAATAATAAAGACGATACTTGTATCATCTTTATGATCAGACAGGCCTTAGAATCGATCTGGTGAAGCCGTTTTAACAAGCTTTTACCACTGATAAAAAATAATAAATTAATGATTAAAGATTTAATGATTAAAATAAACAACTAAAAATTCTTTCTACATCTGGCATTTGCTAGCTGACATTTGGCGTCTAAAAATTGACAGCTTAATTATTAGTCGCACAATATATTAATTCTACTTGATCATTCTCCCCTACTCTGCTATACAGCTGATTATGAATACAGAAAGAGCTTTGGAATTAAATAATCGAATTGATACCCACCTTGACCGCCTGTTTTCAAGATACCCAATTATTACCTTCGATATAGACGGGGTTCTTGCACACTCGGCTGCGATAGTAACCGCCATAGCCTCAGATAGGTACAATGTTTATTTTGATCCAAACGAAATAGATGACTGGGGAGCCCTAAGATCAATGGCTCTTCAAGCTGGGTTAAGTGAAGAAAGCGCCAATGAAATCGAGAAGCTTTGGTTTAATCCGGAAGTGTTAAGGCAGTCGCCTCCAATCCCGGGGGCTATCCATCTTTTAAGGCGGATCTATACACACTCTTTAGATAGAAAAGATTCTGCAGTCTATGTAATTACCTCAAGGGATCCGGTTTTTAATGACTCAACAGTCGATTGGTTTAAAGAATACGCCCCTTTTTTCCCAAAAGAAAATATCTTTATAAGGGAAAATTTGAGCCTGGAAGGTGGGATTTTTAAGGCCAAAAAAGTTAGGGAATTAGGATCTTGCTTGCATTTTGAAGACTCAGAACATCAAACAAAAACGATTCTTAAAAAGTGTCCTGATACAACAGTAGTCTTTCTAACCTATGGCAAAACACCAAATAGATTAGGCAAGCATCCAAAGCTTATTCACATAAACAGGCGCTACCCGACATATATGTGGGAGATATATAATGCTATTTTAAAAGAAAATATATTTTTTTCAAAAGAATAACAAAAAATCACTGTCGCACAATAATGTTGACACCAAAAGCAATTTATGCTTAACTTTTATTATAATAAGCGTCTCTACCCTGCTCTATTAAAAGCACTTTTTCCAATTTAAAAAAATGACTGCCCAAAAAGTTAAAAAAGACTCTGAGCTTGAAATGAAGATCTATTCTTATCTTCAATATCTTGAGGTGGAAAAAGGCGCCTCTCCCCTGACAATTAGAAACTACAATCACTACTTAAATAGATTTACAAACTGGCTTGAAGAACAAAACATAAAAAAAACTCTGTCAAATATAAACCCCCAAACAATGCGAGACTATAGAATATATCTGTCAAGACTATTAGACGCCAAGGGAAATTCCCTCACCAAACGCACGCAAGGATATCACGCAATTGCTATAAGGTCGTTTCTCAAATGGCTTATAAAAAATGACTACAAAGTAATGTCCCCGGATAAAATAGATCTTCCCAAAATTGAAGATAGACAAATCAAATTTCTCACAGGAGATCAGATTGACAGATTGCTAAGCGCCCCCTCGCTTAGCAAAATTACGGGAAAAAGAGATAAAGCAATCCTTGAGGTTCTTTTTTCCACGGGGCTTAGGGTTTCAGAGCTGGTCAAGCTTGATCGAGAGAGGCTTGATCTCCAAAGGCGTGAGTTTAATGTAATAGGAAAAGGCGGCAGGTCAAGGGTTGTGTTTCTTTCCAAAAGAGCTGCAGATTGGGTAGAAAACTATCTTAAAGCAAGATCCGATCGTTTAAGACCGCTTTTCATACGCCATAAAGGTAAAATGGACGTTTCACGCCCAGACGAGAAAATGCGCCTTACTCCGAGATCCGTTCAAAGAATGGTCAAAAAATACGCAAGAAAAGTAAAAATAGCAGTAGATGTTACACCGCACGTTCTTAGACATTCGTTTGCCACGGATCTTTTGATCGCAGGGGCAGACCTTCGCTCGGTACAGGAAATGCTCGGCCATAAAAATATCGTTACGACCCAGGTTTACACTCACGTAACGGACAAGCACCTAAAAGATATTCATGAAGCCTTCCACGCCAAAGGAAGGTAAAATTTTATATAACTTTCTTTTCAAGCTTTATATTTTGGGATCTGTTAAGAGTTGTTATCGCAGCCACCTTATCGTCTTTTTTTGCAAATCTCATCAAAATAACTCCTTGGGTAGCCCTGCCCATTTGAGGAATATTTCTTACAGGCAGTTTAATTATTTGCCCATGTGTGCTTGTAATAACCACTTGCTCGCTTTTTTGAGTTACCAGTGTCACGGCGGCTACTTTTCCCGTTTTTTGGTTTACAGTAGCCGCACGTACACCCTTGCCGGCCCTTTTTTGTACAGGAAAAAGCTCCACCTTGGTTCTTTTGCCGTAGCCCTTCTCGCTTAAGGTTAGAATGTCTCTAAAGTACTTTTTTCTTTTGTCGTTTGGTTTTTTAATTTTTTCCGGGAAAACCTCCATACTAATAACCCTGTCGGTTTGCGATAAATCGATCCCCTTTACACCCGTAGTTGCTCTTCCCATGTTGCGTACATTTTTTTCAGGAAAACGAATCGTCTTTCCCTCGGCAGAAAAAAGCATTACATGATCATCCCCGCTGCTTGCGGCGACCCTTACCAAACTATCTCCCTCGGCAAGCCTAATAGCAATAAGCCCGTTGGAGCGAAGGTTTGTAAACTGCTTCATAGATGTTTTTTTAACAACACCCCTCGAGGTACACATAATAAGATTGTTGGATCCGGGATCTCCGTTTACCGTAACAAGAGACATTACAAGCTCATTCTGATCAAGATCTATTATATTTACCAGCGCCTGCCCCTTTGATTGCCTGCTTGTTTCGGGAATTTCCCAAGCTTTTGTGCCGTACACTTTGCCAAGATTCGTAAAGAAAAGAACAGTATCATGAGTGGTTGCCGAAACAAGATGTTCTATCTCATCCTCTTCTTTAGTGGTCATGCCAAGAACTCCCTTTCCGCCTCTTCTTTGGGCTTTGTATGTACCTCTCGGCACCCTTTTAACATACCCCGTTTTTGTTACCGTAATAAGAACATCTTCCTTGGCTATGAGATCCTCTTCTGAGAAATCGCCTATTTTTTGTTTATAAATTCTAGTCCTTCTTTTGTCTCCGTAAGCTTCCTTTAAACGTTCCACTTCTTCGGAAACAACGTTAAGCACTTTTTGGGGATCTCTTAATATCGCAGTCAGCTTATCAACAAGCTTTTTTACTTCTTCATACTCTTTCTCGATTTTTTCGCGTTCAAGAGCAGCTAAGCGTCTAAGCTGCATATCAAGTATCGCAGTAGCTTGAATTTCCGTAAAAGAAAACTTTTTTATAAGATTTGTTTTGGCGTCATCCTGAGTTCTGCTTTTTCTGATTGTAGCAATCACATCGTCAAGATTATCCAAAGCAATTTTTAGTCCCTCCAATATATGTGCCCTTCTTTTTGCCGCAGTTAGCTCAAAAATTGTCCTTCGGGTAACAACCTTTTGTCTGTGCTTTACATATTCGACAAGAATTTGTTTAAGATTTACGGTATGGGGTGTGCCGTTTACCAAGGCTACAAAATTTGACGGAAAGCTCGTTTGAAGCCTTGTGTGTTTATAAATGTTGTTAAGAATATTCTTTGGCCTAGCATCCCTTTTAAGCTCAATAATAATGCTCATCCCTTCTTTGTCCGATTCATCCCGAAGCGTAGATATTCCGCCAAGCTTTTTGTCTCTGACAAGATCGGCAATCTGTTCAACAAAAAGAGCCTTATTTACCTGGTACGGAAGCTCGGTTATTTCAATTATTGATTTACCTCGGCTTGATTCTTTTATTTCTGCAATTCCTCTTACAGTGACTTTTCCTCTTCCTGTTGCATACATATCTACAAGATTGCTGGCCCCGTAAATTGCTCCTCCGGTCGGAAAATCAGGCCCTTGAATGTGCGTAAGCAGTTCTTCCACGGCAATATCAGTCTCAAAGCTTATATCTTCTACCTTAAGTTCATCTTCTTCAAAACCCGCCTCTTCTCCGGAAGCTATTAAGCTTATTTTTTTTATAAAAAAGTCGGCTTCGTTTTTCTCATTTTTTTTGTCGGCATTTTCATGAATCGCCTTACCCTTTTTAATCATGGCAACAATTGCACTTGCTACCTCGGTAAGGTTGTGGGGCGGAATTTTCGTAGCCATTCCCACAGCTATACCCTCGGATCCCATTAGAAGCAGATTTGGAAGCAAGGCTGGTAGATAAACAGGCTCCTTTAATGTTGCGTCGAAATTATCCATAAATTCAACGGTATCCTTTTCGATATCAGAAAGCATTGGGGTGGAAATTGGGGCAAGTTTCGCTTCTGTATAACGCATGGCCGCCGGAGGATCCCCGTCAACGGATCCGAAGTTTCCCTGTCCGTCAACAAGAGGGTATCTCATAGAAAATTCCTGCGCCATCCTAACCATCGCGTCATATACCGAAGAATCTCCGTGCGGATGGTATTTACCAAGCACTTCACCCACAACTTTCGCGCTTTTTGAATAACTGGATTTAGGTCCAAGGCCCATTTGATGCATGGCATAAAGGATCCTTCTGTGGACTGGTTTAAGCCCGTCTCTTATATCAGGAAGCGCTCGGGCCACAATTACGCTCATGGCGTAATCCAGGTAGCTTTTGGAAAGTTCCTCGGAAATCGCCGTAGGTATTATATCTGCTTTTTTAACTGCCATATTAATTCGAAAAAAAAGTAGGCGTTATAATACGCCTATTAATATTTTACCTCTAAGAGTCCCGCTAAGCAAGGATGTTTTGAGGCTGAGAAGTTTAAAATTTTTTCATAAATCTATACATTTCTATAAAAGCGATCACAAAAAGCGAAAAAGCAGATGCACTGGTAATTGGAAGATAAATGCTTATTCCGAAAATTTCAATCAATATATCTCCCGGAAACGTAGGAAAGTCAACCCTAGAAGACAGCGTTATAAGCGCAAAAAAACTTACCACAAAAACCATTAAAAAAATAGGCCCATACTGTTTTAACAATTTTTTATACCAAGTATCCATTTTATGTATTTTCATAAATTGTTCCGCTAAAAACATCGCCGGACTTGTCTGCTTTGCTCTCTTTTGCGTAGTCAACAACGAGCCTTCTGCCCATAAAAAGCATTCCGTTTAATTCCAAAACAGCTTTTTTTGCAGACTCGTTCTCGGAAAATGTCACAAACCCGTATCCTTTATTTTTATTTTTCAAGCTTTTGTCGGGGATTACCATTAATTCTACTATTTCGCCGTATTTTGAAAAAAGATTTATCAAATCCTTATTTGTGGCATCAAAATTAATATTGCCAACGTATATTCGGTTTAACATATATTACCCATTTTATTTATTTGGAACTATAAAAAAAGATAGAAAATAAGCCACCATGCCGGGCACAAAGCCGCTCAAAGAGGCAATTACAAGAAATACAATCCTAAGCAGCGTGCTATCCATTTGAAAGTACTCAGCCATCCCCCCAATTATTCCAAAAATTATTTTATCCGTTTTGCTTTTTTTAAGCTTTTTTTTCTTCGCCATCTTCTCCCCCTTTCTCTTTCAGTTTTACAACTATAGGTCTTAAAAGATAAACTCCAATTTTAGATATTTTATACCCCACTCCGCCTATAAAACCCATAAGTATAGTGTGTGCAATCACATTTGATGTCTCGTTTAATTCTCTTTCCGAAAGAATCTCGACTTTTATCCCCTCACTGCTTCNNGCTTCCCTCGACCGGCATTTCAATAGAAACAGGTTCAAAATGAAATAGAGAAATCGCAGGTATTTTTCTAGTATATACCTGATAAACATTTATACCAGAATACAAAACGATAAAAACACCCAAAATCAAAAATATATACCCTGTTATCTTTTCACTCATAGAATTTATTTTAAAATATTTTTTAAAGAATATAAATGTCCTGATTATATTCGCTCAGTCCGACAAGCTCTCCCCTTCCCTTTGCAACATGCTCCATTGGTGTACAGTATTTACATCCCCCTTTGGGGCATTTAAAGTGCTCAAGCTGTCTTGCGAGTTTAATCCTTTTTGCTTCTTTATAAACAGCATCGTAAGAGCTTGCAATATCAGGTAGCTTCATCGTCGTTGGGGAATCGTTTCGCTCAAGATACCAGTAGCTTGCTTTCTCAACAACTCTTTTTTGTGTGTTGCTGGCAAGTAGCAAATAAATCGGAAGCTGCAAAGAATTTTCATCTTCTTCAACACGTCCCGTTTTAAAGTCAATAATATGAACGCCATTAGTTTCTTCATTGTATTCTATCCAGTCGATCTTCCCGCAGAGAATAATCTCTTCTTCCAACGATAGCCAATACCATGGAAGTTGGGATTTTATTTTGATAGCCTTGTTCCTAAGGGGGCCCGGATTTGATTTTATTTTTCTAATCATTTCAATGCCGCGCTCGTATTCACGGCCTTCTTCTTCTTTGCTTTTAAAACCGCCCTTTTTCCCGGCCACCTTTTGCCAAGACTGTGCGAATTTTTTCTCAAGATCGGTTCTAAAGCGCTCGGAACAAGGGATTCTAGATAGCGATTCTATCGTGTCGTGTACTGCTTGGCCCAAAGCAAGCGGAGGCTTCATCAAAGTTATTTTATGCCCACTTAAAGGATCTTTATAAATATTACGAAAGTAATAAAGCCGCGGGCACTTAAGAAAGTCTCCTATCGAGCTGTGGGATACCCAAAGCGCTTTAAATTTATCCTTTTGCATAAAACTTATTCTATCATGGGAGCAATTGTGCTATTATTTTTAATGGGAAAATTTCTTTTAACCATAGTTATAGCATTTGCAACAATTCTTCTCCTTCTTTCCTATCTTGGCCAAATTGCTATTCCCTCATTCGATTTCTTGCCAAGCTAAAAATTCCCAAAAATACTTTCTCTAATCTTTTTTTCATTATCTACGGCTTCTAAATAATACCTAACACGCTTCGATATTAATTTAATTTGTTTTTCGGGCAGTATTGGAACCTCGATTTTTTTAAAGTCATTTAAAGATACGCTCGGAATCAAGCTCCCCTTTTTTAAGGCTTTGATCTGAGACAAATAATCCTCGCTTTTTAAAAAATAGAGCAAATAAAGCGGATCGATCTTAATTTTTCTTAAAACGCAAAAACCACTACTTACAATAGCTCCGCTATGATTTTTGTCAACAACAGCAACCGCCTGTCTTTTACTGCCAAGATACTCACCCGCAAGTGAAACAAGCAAATCTTCTTGTTTGATACAATACGAGGCTCTTTTCGGAAGGCTTGACGAAAGATATTTGCGCGAATTTTCTATTTGGAACCTTTTAGCATCAATATCAGAAATAGAAATATATTTTATCTGTCCCGACAGCTTCGAGGTGTCAACTTTTTCGGATACAATTGTGGATATCTCGGAAATTTTTTTGTAGGTTACTTTTTTATTTTTTCTAGTAGTATTTTTGTTGTGTTCATAGTCAAACCTATCAAGGACGGCTCTCTTTACAGCTAAATCATATTTTTCAATAATGCCTACCCCGTCGATGTATTTTTTAAATTCTATCCGGTAACTTTGAGAAACTCTGCTTCTTTTTCTTAAAATAATAACGGAAGTCTTAACCGTAGTTCCAAAGGGCTGAAAAGTGCTTTTAGGTAGATCAATAACGTCGGTAATTTTTGTTTTTTCTTTAATGTAGTCTCTTACATAGCCAAGGCTTTTATTTTCAAGATTCCCGTTTGGCAGGATAATAACAACAACACCCCCCTCACGGGCCATTTCAATAGATCTTTCTACAAAAAGTATCTCAGGCACGACGCTTTTCGCTTTACCGTTATAAAGCTCGTATTCGGAAAGTACGGCTTTGTTGGATATTTTGGCCTGTTTTCCAAAGGGCGGATTTGTAAAAACAACATCGGCAAAGCCGTCGAATTTTTTTGTCTTCTGTTTGTTTAGAGAATCAGCAACAATAATTGATGAAGGATCAAATTGCGATAAAATCGCGCCCATTTTAGCTATTCTGGCAATAGTCGGATTTATTTCAATTCCGAATATATTGCCCTTTGACATTTCCCCTAAGTATTTTTTTGCCTCAATCAAAAAACTACCCGATCCGCACGCCGGATCAAGAATCCTTTCCCCCGCTTTTGGTTTAATCTTTTCCACACAGATTGAAACAACACTATGCGGGGTAAAAAATTGCCCACGTTCGCTACGCTGTTTTTCATTTACGTAACCTTGAAAAGCAGCTCCAGGCATTTGCGTCATAATTTTTTCGAATTTAACCCGGGATAAAAGGCGAACTGAATATCCAAGCGTTAGCAATTTAAGCTTGATCTCGCTATCTTTTTCGAAAACATCGGGATAAATTCTTTTAGTCTCTTTATAAAGATCATTTATCCTTTTTGAAAAAGAAGTGGAATTTTTACCAAGATTAAGCATTCGGTATTCGCTATCGGTAATGAAAAAATGCCCGAGTCTTATGTTTCTATCAACAAAACCGATAAAAAGAATTTTTATAAATTCATCAAAAGCCTGTTGTCTCGAATAACCCTCATTAGCGTAAATAAAATTATGTATTCGATCAAATATTATTTTTATATTTTTCATTTCCTAAGAGTTTAGCTTTGATTATATCAGGAGCCTTTGCGTCATATGCTTGAGTGGTTGAGTTAAAATAGGTTATGCATAATAAATTGTCCAAAATAGTTTACTCTTTTTTTACCCTGGCTTTTCTCGTTGCAATAATATCCGGCGTTGGCTGGTATAAATTTGTCGGTAACGCCGAGCCGACCCCTTTCTCAAAGGTTCTAAGCGCTTCTCCCGAGCCGGATCAAAATACCCTAGAAATTAGCTTTAACAATAAAAATTTTAAAGTAGCCTGGTTCTTGGTGGAAGATTCTTCAAAAATAAAGCTAATATCAAATCTAACAAACCCCATATCTGCAAAAGAAGCCAGAGAGACTCTAAAGTGCAAGTTTTTGGCAAGCGCCGGTTTTTATACAAAAGACTCAAATCATCTTGGAATTTTTATTTCCGAAGGAGAGCAAATAAGTCCAAGAGTTAAAAGTGAGCTTTTTGACTCATTTTTTACAATAAACTATTTTGATACTCCAAGGATAAGCAGAGCACTACCAAAAGACCCTTTAAGGGTTGCACTCCAGTCTGGCCCAATGCTTATTGAGAACACGGATCGATTATCTTTGTCAATTAAAAACGACAAACCTTCAAGAAGAATAGTGGCCGCCGTTACGGGAGAAAATAAAGCAGTTTTCATCGCGATTTATGTGAAGGAGTCGGTTTTTTCAGGCCCAATGCTCGCTGATCTTCCCCGGATTGTTGATCTAATTTCTAAAGATGTGAATCTGGGCATTGCAGACGCTATTAATCTGGATGGCGGCTCTGCATCGGCTTTTTTCAATGGCAATACTAGTCTTTCAGAGATTTCGCCTGTGGGGGGATTTTTTTGTTCTGAATAAATTTTTCTTGTTTAATTTTTCGTAAACGCTCGTAAAAAAGGCTTCTTGAAAATTTATAGATTGCATAGGGAATATTTCTTTTTAGTCTTGAAAAAACCTTTACCTGTCTTTCTGCGCTAAAAGACCGCGGTGTTTGCCTGAAGTGTATATTCCTGTCTTTCCTTGCCACCTCTATTGATTATTATACATTATCTTGACGGCTATTTTTGTGAAACTTTTGCTCGTAGCTCACATTTGTTTCCTCGCCATGACCTGGATAAATTAAAGTCTCCTCGGAAAGACTTAGAATTTTTTTAATTGACCGGAAAAGCTTGTTTTTATCGCAGTACGAAAAGTCATACCTCCCTACTCCTCCTCCGTAAAAAAGGAGATCTCCTGAAAAAATCCTTCTCGTTTTTTTCGAATAAAAAGATACGGATCCGGGAGTGTGTCCCGGCGTTTCGATAACGTCAAGCTCTATCTCATCAAAGGCAATTCTTTTATCAAAAAATCCGTCAACTTCTGGTGCAGGTCCTGGATCAATCTGGGTAAATCTGATAGCCGATTTTCTAAAATGCCTAAGAAGAAACAAATCTTTTTTGTGTAAATAAAAAGGTATTTTGTAAAAAAGCTTAAGTTCAGTTGCAGCCTGTATATGATCAAAATGCCCATGCGTTGCAACAATCAATCTGGGCTTTAAGTTAAGAAGATCTATTTTTTCATATATCAAGTTTGCCTCATCGGCGGGATCAATAATTACACAATGTCTGCTTGCTTTTGAATAAAAAATATAACAATTAGTATTAAGCTGTCCGAGAGTAAGTTTGTAAACCTCAAGCATCAACGTTTATGCGGACGCTTTCTCTATAGCCTCAATTGCATTGGATTTGTTCTTAAAATCCCTTACCTTTACCCACTTATCAGGCTCAAGGGTTTTGTAGTTTTCAAAAAAATGTTTAATTTTATTTCTAGTTGGCTCGGCAACATCGGTAATATCTTTAAAAGCGCCGTAAAGAGGATCTATTTTTTCTATAGGAACTGCTAGAATTTTTGTATCAATTCCTTCTTCATCCTCCATTTCAAGCATGCCGACGGCTTTACATTTTATGGTAACTCCAGGCATAACGGCCTGAGACGAAAGAACTATTACGTCTAAAGGGTCTCCGTCTTCTCCTTTTGTGTTTTTTATATATCCGTAATTAAATGGGTAATAAAAAGCAGTATGTAAAAACCTATCTACTACCAACTCTCCGCTTTTTTCATCCACCTCGTATTTTACGGATCCCCCCGCAGGTATCTCGATAAATACGCTAAATTCATTCATAACAACTATTATACTAATAAACCGTAAATTTCAAAATACTAAATATCCAAAAAAGCCATTGTTGCATGCGATTGGATAAACTTTTTTCTTGGCGGCACGTCCTCGCCCATTAGCGTCGTAAACATTCGATCCGCCTCTTCAAGATCATCAACTGTAATCTGCTTCAAGATCCTTGTTTCCGGATTCATAGTTGTCTCCCAAAGCTCGGCTGCATTCATCTCCCCCAATCCCTTAAATCTTTGTACGGTGGCTTTATGATTTATTTCCCTTAAATACGCCTCTTTTTCTTCTTCTGTAAATACATACTTTTTATTTTTGCCATGTTCGATTTTATACAAGGGTGGCATGGCAATATACAAATGCCCGTTTTTAACAAGTTCCGGTAAATGCCTGTAAAAAAATGTCAAATAAAGGCTTTTTATATGGGCTCCGTCAACATCGGCGTCAGCCATAATTATGATTTTATGGTATCTAAGCTTTTTAATATCAAACTGGTCATCAATCCCTGTCCCCAAAGCTATAATTAAGCTTTTGAATTTGTCGGATTTGATAATCTGATCAAGCCTTGCCCGCTCGGTATTAAGCACTTTTCCAAAAAGCGGAAGAATTGCTTGAAATTTTCTGTCTCTACCCTGTTTTGCAGATCCTCCTGCCGAATCTCCCTCAACTATGTAAACCTCGGAATTTTCAGGATTTGTTGACTGGCAATCGGCCAATTTTCCGGGCAACGAAGAGCCTTCAAGAGCGCCTTTTCTTATAACGCTTTCTTTGGCTGCTCTTGCGGCGATTCTGGCCTTGGCGGCAAGAAGAACCTTGTCTAAAATTTTTCTTGCTTCTTGCGGATGTTCTTCAAAATACGTATCAAGCCCGGATTTGACTGCAGAATGAACAATTCCCTGAATTTCGGGATTATTAAGCTTTGCTTTTGTCTGGGATTCAAACTGCAAAGATTCCGAAGGCATTTTTACATAAATAATCGCAGAAAGCCCCTCTTTCAAATCCTCGCCTGTTAAGGCGGAGTTCTTTTTTCCATTCTCTTCTTTAAAAATTTCATTTTTCTTTCCATAGTCCACAATCGATCTGGTCAAAGCCATCCTAAAACCCGTCACATGAGTGCCGCCGTCTGTTGTATAAATTCCGTTTACATACCCTTTTACGTTTTCTGAATATGTATCCGTATATTGGATCGCTACCTCTACGGAAACAGGTGCATTTTCTTGTTTTAAATAAATTACGTCAGAAACGGAATTTTTGTCGCGATTTGCGTGCTTTACCATTGTTTTTATCCCGCCCTCAAAATAAAAATTTGCTTCCTCGTCGCTTCTCTCGTCGTAAAAATGAAAAGAAAGCCCCCCTACCAAATAGGCTCGGTCCCGAAGCAGAGATTTAACTTTTGATTTGTCAAATTCAATTTCGCCGAAAATGGTTTTATCTGGCTCAAAAACAGTTATGGTTCCGCTTGTCCCGTTTTGGATTTTTATCCCCCACTGCGAAGGAAGCCATTCATCAATTTGTTTTTGTGTTGCAATAGATACTGCCTTTTTAGGTACACCTTTTGAGTACTCTTGGTAGTAAGCATGTCCGTCTCTTAAGACAATTACCAAAAAATAGCTGGAGAGTGCGTTTACCACAGAAGCTCCCACACCGTGTAGCCCTCCGGAAATTTTGTAAGCTTCACCGCTAAACTTGCCTCCTGCATGAAGCTTAGTCATTGTAAGCTCAAGCGCAGACACCCCGGACGAATGTTTGTCAACAGGTATGCCCCGTCCATTGTCTTTAATATATGCTTTACCGTTTTGGTCAAGATACACCCAGATATCGGTAGCAATTCCGGCCAGGCATTCATCTACCGAGTTATCAACTATTTCGCGAAGGCATTCATGAAGACCTCTCGAATCGGTAGAGCCGATATACATTCCCGGCCTTTTTCTTNNACCCGCCATAAAAAAATTATAGCCTGCTTTCTTAAGGCTATAATCTATTATAGCAGAGTTTAATTGTTTGTTTCCAGGGATTCAAAATTAACAAAGAGCCGTGTTAATTGAAGATGAATATTCGCATTCGCGTTAATAGCGGAATAAACATAAATAGCTTCACTTGCTTTTTTTGAAAAATTGGGGCTTTCCCTTAAATTCATATATATTGCCTCAAGCAGGTTCTCAAGAAACAAAAGAGCCTCATCTCGGCTTTTTATACGAGCTACGATTTCAATTTTCTTTGCTGCTGTTGCCGAAATAAATTCTTTCGCATTTGGATCAACCGTTTTTTGTTTATGGCTAAATGTCTGGATAGCCTGGCATCTTGACACAATAGTTTCAAGAAGGCTTTCTTTTGAATTGGCAGTAATAATAAACTTAGTGTTTTCGCTTTTTTCTTCAAGTATTTTCAAAAAAGCATTCTGGGCTTCGATAGAAGAAAAATCAAAATTTTTGATTAAGTAAATGGCATCCTCCCCGGAAACTGAGAATTTTACCATTTCTCGCATTTGTCTAACCTGCTCAATGCGGTTAAGACTAAACTCGATAAGTCTCCCCTTAAATTCGGCAATTAATTTTTTAGCCTCTTTTTCTCTTTCCGGGCCTGTTATAAGAAACGCATGCATCAGATTTATTCTATTCGTTAGCCAGCTAAGCTGCAACTTGAAGTTGCAAGTGGGTTATACAATAATGTATTTATATGCCTACTGCCACGCTTGCCGATATTCTTGTTTCCCAAAAAGCGCTGAATCCGTCAATCGCCAAACAGATTAAGCTTGCTGAAATACAAACGGGAAAGTCCCAGGAAGACATTATCAAAGAGCAAAATCTGGTAAAAGAAGAAGATCTTATCAAGGCAAAAGCCAAGTATTACAATATTCCGTTTATAGACTTGGGGGCTACACCGGTAAGTCCTGCAGCCTTATCAGTTTTGTCTCAAGAAATAGCTAAAAAATTCCGGGTTTTCCCCATATCCATTGATCAGCAAAAAAAAGAGCTTGTGCTTGCAATGGCGGAGCCTTTTGATCTTGCTGCCATTGAGTTTATAGAGCAAAAAACAGACTATCGAGTCAAACCTCAGGCGGCCTCTCCTGCTTTGGTAGATGAATTTATTGCAAAAAGATATTCCACAACCCTTTCACAGGAAGTAACAGCAGCGCTAAAAGAAGTAACCTCAGAAGGAAAAATTGTCAAAACCCTGGATGCAACAAAACAAACAGGGATAATAAGGCAGGAAAAAATTAGCGAAATAGTTACACACATTCTTGATTTTGCAGTAAGAGCAAGAGCCTCTGATGTGCACGTAGAGCCAATGGAGCGTCAAACCAGAGTACGCTATAGAATAGACGGAATTCTCCAAGAAAAGCTCACAATTCCAAGAGAGCTTCATGACGCCCTTATATCAAGGATAAAAATTCTTTCGGGGATGAAAATAGACGAAAAAAGAATCCCACAGGACGGACGCTTTAACTTCAAAAACCCGGAACAGGAAGTGGACCTTCGCGTCTCCACCCTTCCGACTAGTTGGGGTGAGAAAGTGGTCCTTAGGCTTCTGAAAAAATCAGGAGGAATTCCCGAGCTTCCCGATCTGGGGCTTCGAGGAAGAGCCCTTAAAAATCTGGAAGACGCAATTTTAAGGCCTCACGGCATTATTACAATATGCGGTCCTACCGGTTCGGGTAAAACAACCACCCTTTATTCCGTTATCCAAAAACTCAATACCCCAAAGGTTAATATTATGACTCTTGAGGATCCTATTGAATACAAAATCCACGGAGTAAATCAGGTACAGATAAATCCAGCCGTAGGGCTTACTTTCGCATCTGGTCTTCGCTCGTTTCTAAGGCAGGACCCCAACATTATATTAGTCGGCGAAATACGCGATAGAGAGACAACAGACCTTGCCATACAAGCATCTCTTACAGGCCATTTGGTTTTTTCGACGCTTCACACAAACGATGCGGCAGGTGCTCTTCCCAGGCTTTTGGATATGGGTGCCGAACCTTTTCTTCTTGCGTCCTCCATGACGGCTATTGCGGCCCAGCGTGTGCTAAGAAGAATAGACGAATCTACAAAAGAGCCCTACGAGCCGGATCCGAAGGTTTTGGAAGATATGAAAAACGTTTTAGGTCCACTCTGGCCGAGAGAGGGAGTTAAGGTTCTCTATCGCGGAAAACCCACCTCGGATAACAACAACTCAGGCTATAAAGGAAGAATAGGTGTGTTCGAAGTCCTTCCCATATCCGAAAAAATTTCGCNNCCTTATTCTGCAGAGAGCACCGGCATCGGAAATTGAAAAAGAAGCCATATCCGAGGGTATGATCACTATGAAACAAGATGGGTACTTGAAGGTTCTTGAAGGAATTACTACTATAGAAGAAGTACTAAGAGTAGCACAGGAATAATATGGATAAAACAAAAGAATATCTAGAGTTAGCAATAGATCGAAACGCCTCGGATTTGCATTTGATAGTTGGTGTACCGCCAACACTTAGGGTAGATGGACAGCTTGTGCCTATTCCAAACGAACCGGTTCTTACTCCCGAAGCAACAGAAAGACTTCTAAAAGAAGTGCTTACAGCAGAGCAGCTGGAAAGACTCTCAGTTAATAAAGAGTTGGATTTTTCACTTCCCTTTTCCGAAAAAGCAAGATTCAGGGTTAATACCTATACCCAAAAAAGAACTTGGGCCGGTGCATTCAGAACAATCCCCCTTAATATTCCGTCTATTGATTCTCTTGGCCTTCCTCCGATAATGCACACCTTTACAACACTAAGACAGGGATTCATCCTTATTACGGGCCCTACGGGGCATGGTAAATCAACGACCCTGGCAGCGATCCTAGATGAAATCAACGCAAACAGAAAATGCCATATAGTTACAATTGAAGATCCTATAGAATTTGTTTTCCATTCCCGCCAGTCAATTATTTCACAAAGAGAAATGGGGCTTGATACCCACTCTTGGTCTATTGCCCTGCGCTCTGCGCTTAGAGAAGATCCGGATGTGGTGCTTGTGGGAGAAATGCGGGATTACGAAACAATAGCGGCAGCTCTAACAATTGCGGAGACAGGTCATCTTGTATTCGCAACGCTGCATACAAATTCAGCAGCTCAAACAATCGACCGGGTGGTAGATGTCTTTCCCGAAGAACAGCAAGATCAGGTAAAGCTCCAGCTTTCAAACGTGCTCGAAGCCGTAATCTCCCAAAGGCTTATTCCAGCACTTAAGGGAGGAAGGGTTGTTTCTCACGAAATAATGCTCGCAACAACAGCTATTAAAACAGCCATCCGTGAAGGCAAGACCCATCAAATCGATTCAATAATTCAGACTTCAAGCGAAGTTGGCATGAATACGCTAGAAGCCTCTCTCGCCGAGCTCGTTCTTTCAGGAAAAATTGGCGTAGATGCGGCCAAATCATACGCAATAAGGCCGGAACAGCTTAGCCGGCTGATTCATAGGCAGATATGAAAAAATTTACTTACAAAGCGAAAGATGCACAAGGCAAAACTCTAACAGGCAAGGTAGAAGCAGCGAGTTCTGATCAAGCGGCAAAACTTGTAAGAAAAAGAGGCTATACGGTAATTAGCATAGACGAATCAAAAATAAACATTTCTTCTCTTTTTGGGTTATTCAGTTCCCGTATAACAAGAGGAGATGTGGCAATCTTCACCCGTCAGCTCGCAACAATGGTCAACGCAGGCCTACCTATTGTAGAAGCCCTTTCAATTCTTCAAATGCAATCAAAATCAAGCTTCCAAAATGTAATATCACAAATTCTGGCTGATGTCGAAGGTGGAGAAAGTCTCTCGGAGTCTCTTAAAAGCCACCCCAAAGTTTTTGGTCCCACCTATATAGCTCTTATAAAAGCCGGCGAAACAGGCGGGGTGCTCGATAAAGTTTTAAATAGGCTTGCAGACAATATGGAGCGGGAACAGGAATTCCGGGCCAAAGTAAAAGGAGCGCTTATTTATCCGGCAATTATTGTAATAGGTATGATAATTGTAAGCTTTATCATGATGATTTTTGTTATCCCCAAGCTTACATCACTTTATACGCAATTTGATGCAGAGCTTCCCATAACTACAAAAATTCTTATAACTGTTTCGGATGCTTCCGTACGCTTTTGGCCGGTTCTCTTGATCCTTCTTGGCGTTGGCGGATGGTTTTTTTCGGTTTATAAAAAAACGCCCGCCGGTAAAAGAAAAATAGGAGAAATACTCTTTAATATCCCCATAATTGGCGAGCTGCAAAAAGAAATAATTTTAGCCGAACTTACCCGTACTCTTTCTTTAATGGTTGGTTCAGGCGTTCCCATTCTCGAGGGGCTTCAGGTTACCTCGGAAGTAATTGGAAACATTATAATTTCAGAATCACTCCAAGACGCAGCCAAGCAAATCGAAAAGGGCTTCCCCATAGCATACTCTTTTGCAAAGCATCCTGATGCTTTTCCCTATATTCTGTCCCAAATGATCGCTGTAGGAGAAGAAACTGGAAAAATGGAAGAAGTACTAATGAAAGTAGGTCACGTTTTCGAGGTGGATAGCGAACAAAAAGTAAAAGCCCTCACCTCCACAATAGAGCCTGTTGTAATGATAATACTGGGTATTGGTGTAGCATTTCTTGTAATTTCGGTAATATTGCCGATTTACAATCTGACAACCGTGCTCTAGGTATTGACAATAGGTTTTAACTTGTTTGATTATAGATTAGTTATATAAATCAAAAGGAGGTGATAATGTGTTAAAACAACAAAACAAAGGCTTTACACTAATAGAACTTTTAATCGTTATCGCTATATTGGGCACGCTCGCTGTTGTTATTCTTTTGGCTCTTAATCCTGTTCAGCAACTTGCAAGAACAAGGGACGCGGGACGTGCCTCAACAGTAGCTCAGCTGGGGCATGCAATGGAAGCATATGCGACAACTCATGGCGGGCTTTATCCCACCACCGCAACTTGCGGTGCTAATTGGATAGATACCTGCTTGGTAGATACTGGTGAAATTTCATCAGCGCCCACAGAGGTTAGTTATTCCGCAAACGACGCTAACGAATGCGGCGGACAGGATAATTGGTGCTATGCCGTAAACGGTGCTCGGGATGAGGCAGTTATTTATGCGGGCGCAGAGGCAACAAGCAATACCAGCAAATGCCCGGCAGACGATGCATTCTTTGTATATTCAACGGCAGACGGAAGAGGAGGCTTGGTTTGTGGCACTCCCTCACCGGGCAACCAAACTTTCGTTGAAGACTAAAAAAAGACATCAGCTTAGAAATAAGGGTGTGTTTTTCAAGCTGATGTCTTATTATTCTAGGAATTAAGATGGACAAGATTATTTTGCCGATATCTATTTTTTCATTAGGCGCCGTTATAGGCTCTTTTCTAGAGGTATTTACCTACCGCTATCCAAGAAAAATAAATCTTATTAAAGGACGCTCTTTCTGCATAAATTGCAAAACAAAAATAGCTTGGTATGACAATATTCCTCTTTTTTCATATCTTTATTTAAAAGGCAAATGTAGAAATTGCAAAAAAGCAATTCCGTTAAGATCTCCCTTAATCGAAGCTTCAGCGGCCTCTCTTTTTCTGCTGGTATTTTTAAGCCGCGCTAGAATTTTTTCAAACGTTTCCTGGCTTAACGAATTTCCTACACTATTTTCAATCTTACTATTGCTGTTGACGGCATCCGTCTTAATAGCCGTTTTTGTAATCGATCTAGAGCATCAAATTATTCTCGACGAGCTTGTCTGGATTGGTCTTGCAGCGCTTCTTTTCACCCTATTTTTTAGCTTTCGCATTTCTCCATTTGTTTTATTTCTACCGGGATTTTTAGCGGGTTTATTTCTTCTTTTTTTAAATATCGCCACAAAAGGCCGTGGGATGGGCTTAGGGGACGTAAAATTAGCACTTTTTCTTGGGAGCTTTCTCGGTTTTCCGACTGTTGTAAGCTTTCTTTTCCTTTCGTTTGTGATAGGGGCTTTAGTCGGTATTGTACTTTTGGCTACTTCCCAAAAAGGCCTTAAAGACAAGGTGGCATTCGGCCCTTTTATGGTTGTTTCTTTTTTCCTTTGCCTTTTTTTTGCAGAGGGGCTTAATTTAATATTTTTTCCCTTTATAAATTTTTAAAATGCCCAAAAAAATATTTGGATTTACAAAAAATGAGTTTTTGGTAGTTTCGGCAATTATACTGTCTTTAGTCGCAGTAAGTTTAATAAATCTTAAAATTTCCCTTAGAAAAAGCCGCGACGCCCAAAGAAAAAACGATATAAGAAGCATCTACGATTCGCTAAACGTTTACAAAGAAGATTTTGGCTTATTTCCGCTCTCAAGCACGGACGGAAAAATTATTGCTTGTGAAAGCGGTAAGTTTGACAAAGAAGGAAAGCCAATATTACTTCCCTGCGAATGGGGAAAAGACGGCATCCCGCCCTATCTCAATCTTTTGCCGATTGATCCCAAATGGTCCGAGGGCTATTCCTACTACTACGTTTCTACAGGATATCACTATCAAGTTTATGCAAGCCTGGAAAGCGATAAAGAAGATGAATTCGATCCGGCAATTCTTGCTAGAAATTTGCCTTGTGGTACAAAAATATGCAACTTCGGCCGTTCGGATGGAAGGGCACCACTTGATAAAACTCTTAAAGAATATGAAAATGAATTAGATGCTAAAAAAGCAAAATAAAGGCTTTACCCTATTGGAGCTTCTTGTTGTTTCGGCAATGCTTATGATTATCGCCACATTTTTTCTGGTGAGATTGTCTGGTTCTCAAGATTCGGCAAGAGATACAAAAAGAAGATCTGATATTAAAAATTATCAAGTGGCTCTCGAAAACTATGCTATTAAAAACGATTTTGTATACCCCGTTGCAAACGGAAGCGAATTAACAGCGCTTTGTGGCTCGGGAAGGCCCCTTGGAGATCTCTCGTGCCCGGATGATCCTAGATCTCCGACTTATCGCTACCGCATTTTTTCTGACGGAGATTCGTACGTTCTTTGGGCGCGTCTTGAAAAACCCAATACGCCGATAACATACTTCGTCGTATGTTCAACTGGAGAAGTTGGAGATTCTACGGTTCAACCAAACTCGGCAAATTGTCCATTATAAATATGACTAAAAAATTTCAAACAGGTTTTACTTTAATCGAGCTTTTGATAACGCTTTCTATAATTGCCGTAATAATTACAATATCTACGTTTGCAATTATGGAAACGCTCAAAACAGGAAGAGATTCAAAAAGAAAATCCGACCTTGAAACAATACGCTCGGGACTCGAAATTTATCGCGCCGATTGTGGGCAGTACCCCGCGCCCCAGTCCGGAAGAGTCCCCTCCCCTCTTCGTGGATCGGGGGCAACAAGCTATTGTCCCAGCTCCAACGTTTACATAGCCGATGTTCCCGAAGATCCTCAACAAGGCAGAATCTATCGCTATGCAAGAATTTCCCCCAATTCATATGAGCTTTGTGCAAGTCTGGAGGACGAAGGCTCAAGCGTAACTTGTGGGGGTTCGTCAAACTGCGGATCGGGAACCTGCAATTATAAAGTAACAAGCCCGTAAATCTATGCGTCAAAAAGGATATTCACTGATCGAACTTTTGGTTGTAATGGCAATTTTTGCATTGTTTTTGCAGGCGGGGTATATAGGATATCAGGAATTTACCAGAAGGCAAAAAGTTGCAGGTGCAGTACGCCTGGTAGAAGCAGATCTCCGAATAGCCCAGGAATATGCGCTAAGCGGTACCAAGCCAGAAGGTTTTAATTGCCCAAGACCCGATTATTACGAAGGAGTGCTTGTTACTTTTATTTCCTCAAACCGCTACTCAATTAGTGCCAGATGCTCCTCTGGGCGTAATTTCCCCTTTAGAACAGCCGAACTTCCCTCAGGCATAAGTTTTAGGATTTTACCAAGTACAACAAGCATTTTGTTTAAATCTGTAACAGGTGGTACGGACATATCGGGAACGGTTAATATTAATATATGTGAAAATAATGTGGGAAATGCTATTGAAATTACGTCGTCGGGTAAAATTACAAAAACGGATAATGTTAATTGCAACTAACAAAGGTCAATCCTTGTTTGAGCTGATTGTGGCGGTGGCTTTTATAAGCCTTGTTGTTTTGGCAGTAATCGGGCTTGCTACAAAATCTATAGATAATTCAAGCTTTTCAAGAAATAGAACCTTGGCATCAAGATATACGCAATCGGCTGTTGAATGGCTTAGATCCCAAAGGGATAACGACTGGAACGCTTTTGCCTCAAGAGCGCAGGGAGGGCGCACGTGGTGTTTAAGAACTCTTACAAGTTTTAATAATCCGGGTCCGTGCGGTTCGGGAGAATATGTTTTAGGCACAAATAATTTTTGGCGCGAAGCTATACTGGATTATAATCCTGGACCTCCTCCCAGAGTTGAGGCAACAGTTATTACCTCGTGGAGAGGTTCATCGGATAAAATTCACGAATCAAGGGCAACCACAGTCTTTACTAATTGGAAAGCGGAATAAAATGAATAAAGGATTCTCAATCATAGAAACGCTCGTAGTGATAGTAGTTTTTGCAATAATATCCGTTGTAATGACTCAAGCTTTGGTTAATTCAATAACCACCTCCAGGAAATCCGAATCAATTATAAAAGTTCGCGAATCCTTAGATTACACAATTTCCGTTATGGAGCGGCGTCTTAGAAATTCTAAGGAGATAACAAATTGCCAGGCGACAAGAATAGATTACATAACAGAAAGCGATCAAACCGCATATTTCGTTTGTTTGAGTGTGGGCAGTAACAACGGTCGCGTAGAAAACGAGGAGGGTCGTCTCACAAACGACGAAATCCGAATAACAGCTTGCAGCATTTCCTGTCAAAATGCCGCTGAAGGAGTACCTGAATCTGTAGATGTTTCGCTTTCGGCTGAGGGTATAAGCAGTATCGCCGAAGAACGCTCGCCTATTACCTCATCAACAACAATCAATTTAAGGGTGTATTGACGTGACTTGTTGAAATCTCTAAACTGAATTAATGAGGAAACTTTATTTTTCCAAAACACAAAACGGGCAAGCTCTTCTGATAGTTCTTCTTGCCATGACGACAATAATTACAATCTCTCTGTCGGTCGTTTCAAGATCGATTTCGGATGTAGCGGTAACCACCGAAACAGAAGAATCGCTCCGTGCCTTTTCTGCGGCTGAAGCAGGTGTTGAAGAGGCGCTAATAGAGCAGGTGCAATATGGCGAAACGATTGAAAAAAATCTTGGCGAATCTGGTGAAGATTCCGAATACCAAGCTGAAGTTGTAAGTTTTCCATCAGAAAGTCCCTCAACCTATCTTTATCCCGCCGAGCTTACTTCAGGGGAAACAGCTACATTTTGGTTAGTCGGCCACGATTCCAACGGAGTAATTCTTCAAAACTCAGGTTTTACGGGTGCTAATCTGAGAATGCTTTTTGCGGAAGAAGGCGAAGATACTCCGGCTTTAGAGCTGGCTATAGTTTATCAAGATGGCTCAGGTAGGATTCACTCAACAAGAGTAGGTTTTGATCCTATCGGATCAAGAAGAAATAGCAACCATTTCTTAGCAGCTCAAGCCTGCAGTACCTGTGAAGTAGAAGGGGTAAGATTCCGTTACCAAGCGGACCTTAATTTTAACGACCTGTTGCCTGATGCACACGGCACACCCTGGAATAGCCCCGGAGGCTTAAAAATAATAAGGGCAAGGCTGCTTTATATATCCGATACACAAAGCCTTGCCGCTCTTACCAATAACACCTTCCCTGCTCAAGGCAGAAAAATTCAGTCAACCGGAGTAGCCGGAAGCGCGGAAAGAAAAGTCGAAGTTTATGAGCTTTTCTCAGATATACCGGAAATTTTCGACTCGGCATTATTTTCGCAAAATTCAATTTTAAAATGAGTGTAGGACTTGATATCGGTACAAAAACAATAAAAGTAGTCGAGCTGTCAAAAGACGCCAAAAAACCGGCGCTAAAATCCGCGGGCGCCATATCATATACGCTTAAAACCGGTATCGACAAAATGCAAGATGAAAAGGAATTGGCAGATCTTGCGCAAAACATAAGAAAGCTTCTTAAAGATTCAAAAATTTCCTCGAGAAAAATTTCCATATCAATACCCGAATCATTAGCCTATACAAGAATAATGAAGTTTCCTCTTCTAAACGACCAGGAAATCGCCTCGGCCGTCAAATGGGAGGCGGAAGAATACATTCCCATACCGGTAAAAGACGCGATAATAGAGCATAAAATACTAGAAAGACAAGAAGTAGGGAATCCCCCACAAGTAATAGTACTTCTTGTAGCAGTACTTAGGGAACTGGTAGAAAAATATATAAAGATACTAAGCTTAATAAATCTCGAGGTCGTCGGCGTCGAAACGGAACTTATGTCCATGACCAGAAGCCTTGCCGTACCAGAAAAGACAGTGCTTATCCTGGATATTGGTTCGGTATCGACAAATATAGCAATCACGAAAAACGAGGAACTTTTTTTCTCACGTTCAATCCCCACGGCCGGCGACGCTTTTACAAGGGCTGTGGCACAGTCTTTAGGTGTTTCCATTGAACAAGCAGATCAGTACAAGAAGGCCTACGGGCTTACTGAGAAACAGCTTGAAGGAAAAGTTGGCAAAGCGCTTCTTCCGATATTTGGCGCAGTTACAGAAGACGTTAGAAAAACAATACATTATTATCAAATGGAAACAAAAGGAGAAGCTCCCGCAACTATAATACTCACAGGAGGCTCTTCGGGAATGCCGGGTGTTGCTTCTGCTTTAACTAAAGCATTAAATACGGAAGTAGTAATTGGTAATCCGTTTGCCAAAGTTGAGGTAGAGCCGGAAGCGGCTAAAAATTTAGCCCCCTATTCACCGCTTTACTCAGTGGCTTTAGGATTGGCGTTAAGAGCAGACTAAAATGGCTACA
Source organism: Candidatus Woesebacteria bacterium UBA1430 (assembly GCA_002329465.1). GTDB lineage: Bacteria > Patescibacteriota > Microgenomatia > UBA8517 > UBA8517 > UBA1430. The sequence continues at coordinate 46,190 of DCTW01000011.1, forward strand.
AAAATAAATCTGTTGCCCGAACAATTAGCAGTTGGCGAAGAACTGGATAAAATAACTGGCATTATTAAAATTGCCATAGGAATTCTCGCCGCAGTCTCTTTTTTTGTAGCAGTACTTGCCGTTTCATATACTTTTTATTTAACAAAAGAGCTCGATAGATTAAATCAAGAAAATGCTTCGTATAAACAAAGCGTTGTAAGCCTAGAATCAACAGAACAGGGTCTTGTTCTTGTTAAAGACAGAATTCAAAAAATTCAAACAATTCTTGACTCTCAGCAAAACGAAGCCTTACTTGGCAAACAAAAAACAATTACCGATTTTTTTGATGAAACTACTTCAGTTGAAGATTCCTCAATTGTACAAGGCAGCTCACGGCTCGAGCTTAAAACCACAAACTCGCAAAGCTTGGCAAGCCTGATAACTCAGATTATCGAGAGTAAAAACGATTTTTCAAAAGTAAACATATCAAACATTAGTTTCAGTCCTTTTAGCGGCTACAGCATGAATTTAATTATTAATTAGTAAAATGAAAATTAGTTATCTGAAAATTAAAAAATTAGCGCTTCCTGGAGGAATTTTGCTTATAACTCTTATCATAGCGGTCATTGGATTTAGCAGCATTTATAAAAAAATTACCACTTTAAGAAAAGATATAAAATCTTCACAAGAAGAAGTAGATCTTTTAAAAGAAAGGTTAACGTCGCTAAAACAAGCGGAAACAGAATCTATTTCAGACAGCGCAGTAAATGTATCCTTGGCACTTCCCTCTAAAAATCCTGCGCTTTTTGTTGCTTCACAAATAAGAGCTATTGCGCAAGAAAACGCGCTTTCAATAACTGAATTAATTATCGACAATCGCCTTTCCCAATCAAGAGCGGATGAAGAATCCGTGTCTTCAGTTAATGTAACGGTAGGCCTAATGGGAGATTACACACAAATTGCAAAAATGATTGAGGGCCTTAAAACTTCCAAGCCTTTACTAAGCATAAACGAACTTACCATAGAAAAATCCAATAACACTTACGAAGCCGCAATTACCTATAAAGCCCACTGGTCTTCCTTGCCGGCCACGCTTCCTTCAATAAATAAACCGGTCTCGCCGCTTACTTCTTCCGAAAAACAGATCTTGCAGCTACTTACAACCTACAAAGAAGCATCCCTTGTAGATGTCTCGGCACTTGCACCCCAGGAGATAACGGACAGACCTGATCCATTCAGTCCTCTGCAGTAACATTAATATTTACAATCTTTTTTTCAAGAGTAGCTTTTATTGATAGTATTTTTCTTATGTTTTTGATAGTCTTACCTTCTTTGCCGATTATTAAACCGATGATATCTTTTTTTGTTTTAACGTCAAGTTCTATTTGGTCCCCTTCTGTTTTTTCCTCAACTTCAAATTCTTTAGATCCGGTGATGCTTGCAATCAAATAAAAGACAAGATCTTTCATTTTAGTAATTTTCTGACTCCGTCCGAAATCACGGCTCCCCTGCCGATCCATTTATCAAATGCCGCCTTATCAATTTTTTTGCTTTTTTCGCGAGGATGCCAATGGCCTAATACCTCTATAAATTTTCCCTCTCTTTTCTTCTGCGAATCAATAGCAACAATTCTATAAAAAGGGTCATTTCTCTTTCCGATTCTTGTAAGTCTTATTTTTACCATATCGTTGATTTTAACCTCTAAATTCACTAAAAGCAAGGCTAGGCGGGAAAATTAGTATCCAGTGCGTTGCGTGCGGCATCCTGTTCTGCTTCATTTTTACTTTTGCCTTGGCCCTGTGCAGCAGTTTTGCCGTTTACCGTTACTTCAACCTCAAATCTTTTTGCATGATCTGGTCCGGATTCGGATAAAACTTTGTACTTCGGTGTATCAAAACCCATTGACTGAACTTTTTCTTGAAATAGGCTTTTAGGATCTTTCAATGGTTGTTCAAGTTTTTTTTCAAGATCGCTAAGCAAATTGTCCACGATAAACTTTTCAGCAGCTCCCAGTCCTTTATCTAAATAAAGCGCTCCGATAATTGCTTCAACGGTATTTGCTAAAAGCGCCGGGTTGCTCGAACCGCCGCTTATTTTTTCGCCTTTTGAAAAATGAAGAAAATCTCCGAAACTTCCCGTTTTAGCCAACTCGGATAAATTTTTGGTGTTTACGATATTTGCCCTAAGAGCCGTTAAAAATCCTTCTTCACGATTCTCAAGTCGCTTAAATAAATAATCTGAAACCACGAATTCAAGCACTGCGTCCCCCAAAAATTCAAGACGTTCATTCGATTGTCTAATACCTGGATTTTCGTTTACCCAGGATCTGTGGGTCAAGGCTTGCTCAAACATCTCCTTGTCTGAAAAATACTTTTTCAGCTCTATCAAACTGGATTTGTCTTTAATTTTTACCATTCTTTTTTGTCAACTGTTTAAGTATATTACCCATCACGCCATTTATAAAAGAAGGAGAGCTTTCTCCACCGTATTCTTTTGCCAGCTCTACCGCCTCATCTATAATTACTTTCTCCGGTGTATCGCTTTCTAACATCTCGTAAGTTGCAAGTCTTAGTATAGCAAGATCAATTTTGTTAAGTTTCTCAACCGGCCATTGAGGTGCCGCCTTTTTAATATATTCGTCAATTGTTTTGGTTTTGTTTAATACCTGTTCCGCAAGTTCGCTGCTTTCTTGTCTGAGAAAGATATTTGCAAAAAGTTCTTTTACCACTCTTCGCCTCTTTTTATGTCTGGGGTCTCTGGCAGATTTCATTTCGAAGAAAGCTTTTTTTCCCTTCCTTTTGCCTTTGAATACTGATCATAAACACTTTTAAGCGATATCGCACTCTTCCCCCTTCTTTTATTAGATCTTGCTCTGGTGTGTTTTTTCTTTGGCAATGCGGTCATGATGGAATTTTATATCTAAAGCCCGGCCTTTGCAAGTAAATTAATTAAAAGCTATTTTTTTGTTATCATAATACTCAAATACACGTTTATATTTATTCTTATCCGAGTAAATTTCTTGTACAAATTTTTTAGCTTGTTTGATAATATCTATATCACTCCATGAGGCAATCTTTAGCTCCGGAATTCCGTGCTGTTTTATTCCGAAAATCTCACCCGGCCCGCGCATTCTTAAATCCATCTCAGATAGCTCGAACCCCGAGTGGTTTTCTCTAAGTATTTCAAGCCTTTTTCGAGCTCTTTCCCCTTTTGATTCGGAAAATAAAAGACAGTAGCTTTGCTTTACGCTCCTACCTACCCTGCCTCTTAACTGATGAAGTTGGGCGAGCCCGAATCTGTCGGCTGTTTCAACTACAATGATGGTAGCATTGGGAATATCAATCCCCACTTCGACAACTGGCGTTGAAACCAAAATGTCTATTTCCCCTCTTCGTAATTTATCAATAACGTCTTCTCTTTCCCCGGATTTTAAGCGTCCGTGCAAAAGCCCTATTCTTAAATCGGGAAAAATTTTTTTAATTTTTTCATATTCATTTTTAGCCGATTTTACTTCACTCATGCTTGTAATCTCAGACTCTTCTATCAAAGGGCAAACCACAAATGCTTGTACTTTGTTTCTTTTAATCTCATTCGAAATCCACTCGTATGCCGCAGTTCTTTTTTCTTCCGGAACGATCCATGTTTTTATTTTTTTTCTGCCCATTGGCATGTCTTTCATAAAAGAAACATCAAGATCGCCGTAAAAAGTTAACGCAATACTTCTTGGTATGGGAGTCGCGGTCATCGTCAAGACATGGGGTACACAGTCTTCGTGTTTTGTTATTTCAGAAATTTCGGCTCTTTGTTTAACACCAAATCTGTGCTGCTCGTCAATTACAACAAGCGCCACATTAAGCTGGGATATGGATTTGTAAAGCAGCGCATGAGTCCCCACTATTATATCTGCATCAATATCCTTTTTTTTGCCGCTAAATGAAGTAAAAATAGAAACCTTTGCGCCGAAAGGCTTAAACAAATTACCCAGTGTTTCATAGTGCTGTTGTGCCAGCGCAAGAGTTGGGGCCATAACGACCGATTGATACCCGCAAGAAAAAGAAGCAAAACAAGAAGCTGCAGCAACAATAGTTTTTCCGCTACCCACGTCTCCCTGCAGAAGTCTATTCATCGGTAGTTCCGATCTCATGTCTTTAAGTATTTCATTGATAGACTTTATCTGAGAAGCGGTAAGCTTAAACGGAATTGAATCAAAAAATTTTTTCATTTCATCATCCTTTATGCTAAGTGAAAAATTTGGTTTTTTCCTAATCCATTCACCTTCCCGTTGTCTATTTTCAAAAACCAGCGTGAGAATTTCATCAAAAGCAAGTCTTTTTCTGCCTTCATAAACATCGTCGAACTCTTTTGGGTAGTGAATTTTTTTAAAAGCGCTCTCCCGCGCTATAAGCTTCATGCGAGACAAATCCTCACCCTCTAAATATTCTGTGAACTCAACCTCGTTTGAGTAAAGATCAAAAATTCTCCTTCTCAACCATTTTGAAGAAATTCCTCTTGTTTCGGGATAAATGGGCACAAGCCTTAATGTGTGAATCGGCGGCTTGCCCTTTTCAATTTTTTCGTAATCCGGGGACATAAGCACAATTTCTCGCCCAAACCACCCTGTCTTGCCGGAAAAATAAAATTCTTCGTCTTTTTTAAAAGTTCTCGATAAAAAAGGTTGGTTAAACCATACGATTTTGAAACGGGATTTTTTATTTTTGACAACCAACAGCTGGATTTTTTTGTTGGATTTTGTATATTGGTTCCTAAACGTCTCAACTTTACCTCGGATAGTTACACTCTCGCCCTCTTTTAGATAAGATGCACTTTTTTCGTGCCTATAATCTTCGTATCTGTGCGGCAGATGAAGCAAGATATCTTCAACCGTTCTAATCCCGAGTCTTTTAAGCCTTTTTTGATAAACCGGCCCCACAAGCGGAAGCCGGCTTATGGGATCAGACATATAAAGTTTCATTCTTATACTGTTAAATAATAAACGACAAAAAAGGAAGAAACGTAGTTAAAAGTAGTCCCAATCCCGCAATAATCACAAGCAACTTGGCCCAAAACTTTTTTCTTTTGAGTATTCTTAATTTTCTTTTCATGTTTTTACGGCAACAATATATTTCTTTTTACCGATTTTTATTGTCCTTTGTTTTTCCAAATTAAGCTCGAATCCGGTATCAGCAATTTTTTTTCCATCAACATCAATAGCACCTTCTTTTATAAGGTTTTTTGCGCTTGACCGGCTTTCCACCTGCCCGCTTTGTGTAAGTAAATCAATAATATTAATTTTATTTCTGGAAAATTTAACTGTTTCCGCATTTTTGGGAACATTTCCTTTTTGAACTGTATTTTCAAAGTAGGTAAGTCCTGCTCTTGCGCCTTCCTCTTGGTGTATTTGCCTTACCACTTCATATGCAATTTTTTTCTTTACTTCAAGCGGATTTTTACCTTTTGCGTAATCAAGGGGCAAGTCTGTCAAAAGTTCGATAGATGGAGTAACAAACTCATCGGGGAAGCCCATTACCTTTGCAAAAATGGACGAAGCGCTGTCAGTCAGATTAATAGCATTACCCTCGGTTTTTCCCATTTTACGTCCGCTGCTGTCTGTTAAAAGTTTCATGCACATTACATATTTTTCTTTGTTTTTCAAAGATTTCATAAGGCTTCTTCCAACAAGCATATTAAAAAGCTGATCCGTCCCCCCAAGTTCAATGTCAACGTCCATATAGACGCTGTCATAGCCCTGCATAAGCGGATAAAGAAACTCGTGAAGATAAATTGGTTTGCCCTTTTTTAAACGTTCTTGGAAAAAGTCCCGCTCAATCATTTGTTGGACAGTTACATTGCTGCTTAGCTCGATAACTTCTTCAAAAGTAAGCTTGGCAAGCCATTCGGAATTGTAAAGTATCTTAACAGGATTATCCCCTTCGAAATTAATAATATTTTTTATTTGATTTAAATATCCTTTCATATTTTTCTTAACCTGGCTTTTTGTTAGCTTGATCCTGGCAGCTGATTTATCTGTCGGATCTCCTATCATTCCGGTAAAATCACCTATCAGAAATATTACTTTGTGCCCGAGCTTTTGAAATTCAGAAAGTTTTCTAATTCCTATAAAATGCCCAATATGAAGGCTTTCGGCTGTGGGATCAAAGCCTTGATAAATCGTCACCTTTCTTTTTTTAAGAATATTTTTAAGGCCTTGTTTTTCTGGGATAATCTCGGCTACGCCTCGCGTTAAAAGCCTTTCTATCGGATCCATGACACAATTGTATATTCAATTGTGCTGTTTATGCAATTCCAATTTGTGATAAAATTCGTGTATGATTAGCTGGAAACAAAGAAGAAAAAAGTATCGCTACTCATTTTCTCCTTCCGGTTCTACCAAAAAATTGCCGAAAAGCAAAAATATCGCAAAAATTGCAAAATATTCATTTATAGCGGTTTTAATCGGTTTTATAGGGCTTTTTCTAGTTTTTCCTCTTCTTGCTTTTAATCTTCCCTCCCCGGATAAAATTGTAAGGCGCGAAGGTTTCTCAACAAAAATTTTAGATAGAAACGGCGAGGTTTTATATGATATATACGCGGACCAAAGAAGAACACCCATAGATATAGAAAATGTTCCCGATTATCTTAAACACGCAACGGTTGCCATAGAAGACAAAAATTTTTATAAGCATAGCGGTTTCGATCCGATAGGAATGATAAGAGGTGTTTCAAGGCTTTTTACAAGAGGCCGGGCCCAAGGTGGCTCAACGCTAACCCAGCAGCTTGTCAAAAACGTCCTTTTAAGCCCTGAAAGAACCGTTATCAGGAAAATCAAGGAATTTGTCCTTGCAGTTCAGATAGAAAACAGATACTCCAAAGACGAGATACTTCAAATGTATCTTAACGAAGCGCCTTACGGAGGCACTGCGTGGGGAGTCGAGGCGGCTGCAGAGGTTTATTTTGGAAAAGCGGTAAAAGACCTAAACCTTATCGAGTCTGCCTTTTTGGCCGGACTTCCGCAAAGGCCCTCGGTTTACTCACCTTATTCAAGTACACCCGATTCATATAAATTTAGAACGGAAGAAGTGTTAAGAAGAATGAGAGAAGATGGCTACATCACAAAAGAACAGGAAGAAGAAGCGAAAAACGATCTTGAAAATCTCCAATTTCAGGATCGAGCCGATAGTTTCAAAGCCCCCCACTTTGTTCAATATGTTCAAAAAATTCTTGAAGAGCGGTATGGTGAAAGAATTGTCGAACAAGGCGGCTTAAAAGTAACTACAACACTTGATCTTAAACTTCAGGAAGAAGCTCAGGATATTGTACGTGAAGAAATAGAAGAAATAGAGTATCTAAACGTTACAAACGGCTCCGCTGTTGTTATGGATCCTGAAACAGGAGAAATTCTGGCAATGGTGGGGTCTGCCGATTTCAACGACTCGGATAACGACGGGCAGTTTAATGTAGCCACCCAAGGAATGCGTCAGCCCGGTTCGGCTCTTAAGCCAATCGTTTACGCAGCTGCCCTGCAAAAAGGCTATACGGCATCTACTCTGCTTATGGATGTTCCAACAGAGTTTCCCGGAGGTCAGGGCAACCCGCCTTATAAACCAGTTAACTACGACGGCAAATTCAGAGGCCCCGTGCAAGTAAGATATGCACTTGCAAACTCTATAAATATTCCGGCCGTAAAGATGATAGCTTTGGTTGGAGTAAAAGACGTTCTCGAGCTAGCTCACGAAATGGGGATTGAAAGCTTAGAACCGACAAACGAGCTCCTAAAAAGAGTAGGGCTTTCCCTGGCTCTGGGTGGAGGCGAGCTTAAATTAATCGAGCTAACAACGGCTTACGCTCCTTTTATGAATCAGGGGTTTAAAGTAGATCCTGTTGCCGTTCTTTCAGTTGAAGATAGAGACGGCAAAGTAATAGAAAAGGTGGATCCCAAAAAAGGCAAATCGGTTCTCTCCTCCGAAGAAAGCTATATCATTGCAAATATTCTCTCTGATAATGAAGCAAGAAGCGAGGTTTTTGGCACAAACTCGCTTCTTAATATTCCCGGCTGGGAAATAGCAGTTAAAACAGGTACTACAAACGACAAAAGAGACAACTGGACGGTAGGAGGCAATCCTCATGTAGTTGTAGGAGTTTGGGTCGGAAACAACGACTTTTCCGAAATGAAGCAAGTTGCCTCGGGTATAACAGGAGCTTCCCCCATTTGGAGAAGAATAATTCTGGAAGCGCTAAATAGCAAACCAAAAGTATCCTTTACAAGGCCGGATGGGATTGTAACACTTTCCGTAGATAAAATTTCAGGCTACAGGGAACACGATGGATTCCCGTCCCGTACCGAAATTTTTGCAAAGGGTACCGAGCCTGGAGATGACCCTGTCCATGTCAAACTAAAAATCTGTAAAAACGAAGGAAAACTGGCAACCCCCTCGGATATTGCAGCCGGAAATTATGAAGAAAAAGAATTCTTTATCTTCAAAGAAGAAGATCCGCTTGCCCCAAGCGGAAGCGAAAATATGTGGCAAAAGGGAGTTCTCGAGTGGATCGGAACACAAAATAACCCGCTTTATAATCCCCCAACGGAATATTGTAGCGGTATAAACTCCGCTCCTCTAAACGTAGAGTTTGTATCACCCAGAGATCGTGATTCCGATTTGGATAACGAGCTAAAAATAAAATTTACAATCGATTCTATCCATGGAGTTAAGGAAGCTTATTTGGAAATAGATGGAAATAAAATTAGATCATTTACAGCACCACCATATGAGCATGAAATAACTTTGAAAGACGGGATTCATAAGCTTAGAGCGGTAGCTAAAGACAATGAAGGAAACGAATCAGACAGAAGAATAACTATTGGCATTAATTCGGCCTGGGATGCCTCCCCCACACCCTCCGCATCACCAGCTCCAACACCTTAAATTTGTGGATATCTGATAAAATATAGAGAAAACAAAAATGTCTCCCGATAGAAAGGATCCGATTCTTACAACAGAATTAAGTTCGTCAATAAATCCGATTGCTTATTTTTATGAAGATGAACCGGATGGGTTTGGTATAGCAATTTTAGGCAACGCGGTTAATACTAAAGAAGAAAAATATATAAAAGAAACGTTGGAAAGTATCAACCGGTCTCTTGATCAAGAATATGCGATAGTTGATGCTAACGAGCGAGACAGAAATCCGCTGATAAACGAACTTCGCTATCAAAAACTAATACTTGAGGGAAGAACCGAACTTAAAGTTCCTCTTAAGCTCACTAGAGACGATGCTGGAAACATAGTCTCTTGGAGTCCAGATCTATTTCCGGAAGATAGATACCTTTTTTGGGTAGCTATTTTATCAAGCCCAAAAACTTCAAATAAATATCTGCAATTAAAAGACAACGATCAAGCAATGGATGTTTTAGATGAATTCTATTGCCTTCGCATTGATATACAAGAAGGACGAAAAAACCTAAATGCTATTCGCGAGTTTAGCGACGGCTCTCTTCAAAATTTTCTTGATGCATATCCCGAGCTCGAAGATAGCATAATTTTTTTGACAAAAACAATCTCAGAAACTCTATCCGAACCAAAAACTAATTTTTAACTCTTGCTCCAAAGTGCTTTCGAACCTCTTTCAAATAATTATTTCTGATTTTTTCAACCTCATTGTTGGTCATAGTTTTATGGGGATTTATATACCAAACACGAAAAGTAAAATTGTCTTTATAAATTTTGTATAAATCCACCTCATCTATAAATTTACTACTCTTTTTTATAGCATCAATTACCTTACCAACCTTAGTTCTTAAAGGAAGCGTAAGTGTAATATCTTCGATCTGGTGAGGATATTTCAAAGGTTTTTTGTATTTGGGATATTCCTTATGTATTTTTTTTAGCAACTCAGGGTCAAATTCGTAGTAAAGAGTATCTTTGTCCACATATCCCAATTTTCCGATCCTTTTTCCTTCGCTTTTTATCAAAAGACACCTCTCCGGCAAAAAGGGCATTTCATCAACCTGTTCATAAATAGCCTCGATTTGGAGCATTTTTAGTAAAGCTTCTATCACACCCTTAGATTTTCTGTATTCGTACCCAAAAAATATACCGGAAAGCATGGGTTTTTCATTTGGTAAATTGCGCTTTACTGGTAAATAAACATTTGAAAGTTCAAAAATATGAAATTTTTTCTTTGTTCGATTTTCATCCGAAGCCCTCAAAAGTCCGGGAAATAAACTTGTACGAAGGTATGTCGAATCAATACCCATTGGATTTTTAAGCTTATAAGCATGTTCATCAAAAAATCCAATGAGTGAGGAAGTATAAATCTCGCTCCCCCCAAGACAAAAAAGCATATTCTTCAGCTTCTTTTCGAATATTAAAAAATCATCGCTCCTTGCCTTCGGTAACTTGCCCGACATCAATCTGCTGGGTAAATTTTGATATCCGTGGATTCTGGCTATTTCTTCAATCAAATCCTCTTTTATCGACACATCTTTTTGTCGAAAAGAAGGTACTAAAACGTCAAGTGTTTCTCCTGTCCATTTAGCTTTAAATCCAAGAGGCGTAAGATATGAAACAATTTTGTTTTTTTCAATTTCCGTCCCTAAAAATTCCTTAATATAAGAATAGTTAACCTTGACAGTTTTTGGCTCGGGTTTCTTGTAGCCTATATCAACAATATCTCCCAAAGGCTTTGCCTTGCATATATCTGAAAAAAGTTTAATGCCTCGAAGTATTCCCAACGTCGTTTGAGTAGGATCAACACCCTTTTCATTTATAGTGGCTGCTAAAGTTCTGATTCCAAGATACATCGAAGTTCTCCTCATCCTGACCGGATCGTTGTTTTCCGTAAAAAGTATCACTCTTTTGGTTTTTTTATTTACAACTGAATTTTTAGTTCCAATTATTCCGGGTAAATCAATTATCTTCCCGGTTGTATCATCAATCACCACATCTCCGCCTGAAAGCACGTGTTCCTTTCCGTCTAGTGACACAACCTTTTCGCCTTTTTTTGATTCTCTAATTTTAAATTTTTTGGTTCTTATTAGATCGTAATCAAAAACATGCATAGGTTGTCCGAGCTCAAGCATTATATAGTTGGTGATGTCAACCGGTGCTCCCAAAATTCTAATTTCCGAAGAAATTAGCCTATTTTTCATCCATTCAGGAGTTTCAAAAGTCTTGATATCTCCTAGAACGACGCCGACGGCTCTATTTATAATTTTTGGATTTATAATCACTTCAAAAGAAACCTGGTTTTTGGTTTTTGGTTTTGAAGCGAGTCGGATCGGTTTAAGTCTGGCTGCTATCCCAAACCTTGGTAGTATCGCAGACAGCTCTCTTGCTATACCGTAAACAGCCATAAGATCAACGCGGTTTGTAGTAACTTCGATGTCGTAAACATATCCCTGTTTTGTTTTTTGAATCTTTTCTACGTTAGGCCCGCATAAAGATAAATATTTTGCAATCTCTACCGCGCTTGCTTTTGTATCAAGATATTCTCTTAGAAGACTGTCTGCTATTTTAATATTCATTGCTAGAATTGCTTTAAATAAGATAAGTCCGTACTGTAAATTGTTCTAATATCGTCAATTCCCAAGTTTTCTTTCATCATAAAAACACGCTCAACTCCCCAACCGAAAGCAAAGCCGCGGTATATACGGGGATCAAACCCTCCGTTTTTAAGAACGTTAGGATGCACCATACCGGCGCCACCAAGCTCTAACCAACCTTCTTTGCATAATTTACATCCCCTTCCTTTACAAATATCACAGGAAATATCAATTTCAAAAGAAGGCTCCGTAAAAGGAAAATTATACGGCCTGAGTCTTGCTTTTCTTTTCCCTCCGAAAAAGCTGTCCATAAAGTAATCAATTGTGCCCTTAAGATTTGCAATACTAAGATTTTTGTCTATTACAAGTCCCTCAAACTGGTGAAACATTGGTGTATGGGAGGCATCAGATTGTCTTCTGTAGGTTTTTGAGATATTTATCATTCTTATTACGTCGTCGCCTCTGCTACGGGCTTTTTGCATTTCCCGTATCTGTCCCGAAGAAGTATGGGGAGTAAGAAGCATCGGACCGTATTTAGGATGTTCCATCGATTCTACAAAAAAAGTTTCCCATTCGTCGCGTGCCGGATGCCACTTATCAAAATTAAGCGATCCAAATGCAAAATAATCCCACTCTACCTCCGGGTATCTTCGTCTTACAAAGCCAATATTCTCAAAAACCCGGGAAATTTCATCAATCGCCTTAGTTACTACATGAATACTTCCAGTATCAATTTGTTCACCGGGCAGCGTCATATCTACCCATTCTCTTACTGTAGATTTAATCACGTTTTTTTTGTTTGTTATAAGGCTCTCAATTACATTTTTAGTGTCATTGATCAAGACACCAATTGATTTTTTTTCGCTTTTGGGAGCGTCTTTAATTGCTTTAATATATTGGGCTAGCTTCCCATTTCTTCCCAAGTAAAAAATACGAAGTTTTTCAAGCTCGTCAACGCTGCCGACTTCATTTATTCGAAAAACCGCCTGATTACGAAGATTTGTTATTTCCTCTTTCATATAATTTTATTCTAACAAAAAACCTCCTGTTGATAGGAGGTATGCTCGTTCCGAATTTACCTCCTTCTTCAAAGGAAGGTAAATTCAAAAAATTTTGCAATATGCTTCATTTTATTTCAGACAAAATTTTCGTAAATGCATCCGGATCGCTAACTGCTATATCGGATAGAATTTTTCTGTCTATTTCTACGTTTGCTTTTTTCATTCTCGAAATTAGTTCGCTATACTTTAGCCCGTTTTCTCTACATGCTGCATTAAGCCTTACAATCCAAAGCCTTCTTAAATCACGCTTTCTGAGTTTTCTGCCGTGATACGCATATTGTCCGGCATGAAGCAAAGATTCTTTCGCGGTTTTGACTCGCCTTCGTCTTGCCTGCTTAAACCCCCTGGCATCTTTTAATATTTTTCTGTGTTTTCTAGCCGCTACGCTTTTAGACCTTGCCATTTTTAGCTTTTTTTCCTTTTTATTCCCATTCTTTTTCTTAATTTTTTGGCATAAGCACCTTTTACTTCAACACTGCGCGAAAGCCTGCGTTTTTGTTTTCTCGATTTTTTCACTCTTAAGTGGCTGTTAAAGGATCTCCCGCGCATAAGCTTCCCCGTACTTGTGACTTTAAATCGTTTAACGGCCGATTTTTTAGTTTTTTGTTTCATTTTTTATAAATTTTTTTGTAGGTGAAATCACCATAGCCAAGTGCCTTCCGAGAAACTTAGGTTCCATATCCACAGAAACCGTATTATTAAACTCCCCCAAAACACGCTCAAGTAGCTGGTATCCAAACTTTTTGCTGCCAAGCTGTCTGGACTTAAACACTACTACAACCCTTACTTTATTATTGTCACTCAAAAATTCTCTTAGCCTTTTTATCCTGGTTTGATAATCACCCTCGGCAATAAAAGGGCTGAATCGTATTTCCTTAAGCTCGGATGCTTTAGATTTTTTCTGAGCTTTAAGTCTTTTTTCCTCAAGGTACATGTGTTTCCCAAGCTCAATTATTTTGACAACTGGCGGCTTGGCTTTAGGGGCAATTTCAACCAAATCTTTTTCTTCTTCTGCACTTTTTTTAAGCGCCTGTCCCAAATCCATAATGCCGATTTGTTCACCCTTATCATCTATTACCCTTACTTGGGTAGCTCTGATCTCGTTGTTTACTCTAAAATTTCTCTTATTCAACTTAGCCTGAAATGAATTTTAGCATGAGCCTGAAAAATCTACAATACTAAACTTTTATCCTCAATATTTTTAGTTAATTTGTTTATAAATTTGTTAATACTAACGCTATTAATATTTTTTCCGTTTCTTTGCCTTATAGATAGGCTTTTACTTTTTTCTTCTCTGTCGCCAAGAATGAGCATATAAGGAACTCTCTCGTTCTGAGAGTTTCGTATTTTAGCGTGTAAAGTTTCATTTCTGGAATCTAATTCTACTCGAAAATTTTTTTCCTTCAAATATTTAAATATTTTTTCTGAATACGAAATATTTCTTTCAGTGATGGGTAAAATTTTTAC
>DCTW01000010.1:0-14118 GCA_002329465.1 Candidatus Woesebacteria bacterium UBA1430
TCTAGCCAACTGAGCTAACCGACCAGAATACTATTATACCTTTTTGTCTCAATATCGATCAACCAAATAGAAAAATTTTATTTGCGTTAATACCTTTTTCAAACATCTCAAGCGATAGTTTTTCATTCGGTGAGTGAAGCCCATCATCGGGCAATCCATAGCCCATCAGTATAGAGTCTATCCCGAGAATGTTTTTTATNNCGCTGGCGGCGCCGATTGTGCCGCCGGACAATTCATAAATCGGCTTGGAGCCAAAAACTTTTGTTAACGCTTTCTCTGCCTTTTTAAAATATGAATTTTTTATATCCATAATCACGGGTTTGTTCAAAGAAAGTGTTTTAACCTTGCTTTTTGCATATGCCGGGGTGCTGTCCGAAACAAATTTTCTAAAATTTTTTTCTATTTCGTAAGGATCCTGGTCCGGCACAAGCCTCATCGAAATTTTCGCATGGGCTGCGCCCGGAATTATTGTTTTTTGCCCTTCCAGCGTGTATCCTGCCCAAATGCCGTTTACATCAAGCGCAGGCCTTGCTCCTGCACGCTCATGTACGCTAAAACCGCTTTCCCCCAAAACGTCAATGGCTCCGGTTTCTTTCAACACCTCCTTTTCGCCAAAAGGAAGTTTCGAAAGAAGCGCTCTTTCGTGCCCCGTTAGCTTTCTAACATCTTTGTAAATCCCGTTAATATTTATTTTTCCGTCTTCGGACTTCATTTTAGAAATAATTTGAGATAGAATAATTGCCGGGTTTGCCACATTCCCTCCATATATCCCGCTATGTACGTCTTTTGGCATTGTCTCAACGCTTACCTCAAAATAAGCGATGCCCCGAAGCCCGTAAGATATAAGAGGTTGAGTTGGAGAAATTGCATGCGAATCTGATATTACGCAAATATCGGCGGACAAAAGCGCCTTATTGTCGTGAACAAAATCGTCAAAATTCTCACTCCCCACTTCCTCTTCGCCTTCAATAATAAACTTAAGGTTTAATTCGCATTTTTCCCCCAAATCTTCTGTGGCTGCTATCCAGGTAAAAAGCTGTCCTTTATCATCAGACGCACCTCTTGCATATATATTTCCACTTCTGACCTCAGGCTTGAAAGGGTTGCTGGACCATTCTTCTAGCGGATCGGGGGATTGGACATCATAATGCCCGTAAACAAGAACAGTAGGAAATTCCTTATTTAGAAAGCGCTCTGCATAAATCAAAGGTTGCCCCTTTGTCTTAATAATATCTACTTCAAAATCAAGCTTTTTTAGTTTTTTTTCCAGCCACGAACATGCCTGTTTAATATCTTTTTTATACTCACTCTGAGCAGAAATAGATGGTATGGATAAAAATTCAAATAGTTCGTTAAGATGTTTATTGTTCATTTTAACCAATTCTACTACAAATCTTTGCTGTTAGCCAAATTAATAAATCTTTCGGGCGCGTGGTCTTGGCAAACACCGGTTATAAAAATCTGTCCCCAATGATCCCGGCTCCACTGCCAAAACATGGAAGGCTTAGAGCAGCTTTTGCACTGAATCGCCTCCTCTATGTTTTCAGGCTGAGCTAAAACTTGATAAACAATCTCCATATGCCCACCCAAGGGCTCGACGTCATAATCAATCACACGGACAACGTGCCGCGCTTTTATCTGTGTCGCCTCCGTTTGTTTAAGGGGTCTATTAATTCTTTCCATAAACGAAAAAACCTCTCACTTTGTGAGAGGTTTAATGCCTTCTAAAAAATTACTTTACTAGATTAAATTCACCTCCCACATAAAAGCCTCCCTGATAAAGGAAAGCCACTTAATATGTGAGAGGTAAGTTTTCATTTTAGCCCGCCGATCTTGTTAGATAGTGCTCGCCAGAAAGCAAATATTTTGCACCGCCTTTTTTATAATTCGCACCCCATACATTTCGTTTTTTGTTTCTCTGATTAAA
Organism: Candidatus Woesebacteria bacterium UBA1430; assembly: GCA_002329465.1. Lineage (GTDB taxonomy): Bacteria > Patescibacteriota > Microgenomatia > UBA8517 > UBA8517 > UBA1430. The sequence goes on from DCTW01000010.1 coordinate 1,928, forward strand.
CGCAGCAAGCCAGCTGCTGGCGCTCTCGATATTCTCACGGAATTTTTTAATCATATCGTAAATATGCTGCAAAAAATTAAGCTCGTAGGTACTTGCATCAACAGTTTCGGCAAAAGACGCTTCTTCAAGCTCACGAGTAAGCTTTGGAGTAGTATTTGCTATTTTTATAATCTCTTCTTTTATCGCTTTAATTTCTAATTTTAGCTCATTCATTCGTTTTTCTATAAAAGCTGACTCTGTAGCTTGCATACTTCTTTGAAGCTCAATTTGCTTTTTCTTTTTTTCAATTAACTGTCTTTCTTCGGAGTAAAACTCGCTCATTTCAAGACTTTCTCCTGGGAGGATTTCTGCGCTTGCTTTTCTTTGAGTCGGTCTTCGTCCGAAAATTTGATTAATTACATCCTGACTCATGGGAGATAAAAGCTCATCGTTTAGGGTATTCATACCTGTTTTCCCCGCCTCACGAACTAATTCAAGAGGATTTGTTTTCGGGCTTCTTTTATTATTATTGTTATTCTGATTCATTGCGATTAAATTATCCTAAGCTTGCTAAAGAGTCAAGCACCTTGCGCTTTCTGATAATTGATTTCAAAATAGCCTTTTGGCTCGGATCGGACAATTTTTCAGAAAGGGACCTGTCTCCCTCAGCGGCAGATAAGAATTGGTTTAGCTCGCCGTCTTCCACTCCCACTTTTTCAACCTCTGCTATTTTGCCAAGAATAAACTCAAGCTTTAGATTAATTTCTGCTTGTTTGGAATACTCTCCTCTAAGGCTTTGGGGAGTTTTGCCTATCGATGCAAGATAAGATTCAAGGCTAAGCCCAAGTTTTTCTATTCTCTCAAGTAAGCCAGAAAGCTTGGAGTTCACCTCTTCTTCTATTAGAATCTCGGGAATTTTTACCTCAATACTATCAAGAAGAGCCTTAATAGCTTCTTGCTCGACCTCTTCTTTGGACATTTTCTTGCTTTCGCTATCTTCTTTCCCTTTCTCCGGTGTCCAGATAGATTTGGCACTTAGTGCACCGCGTACAACTGTCTTATAGTCACCAAGATTTATCTCCGGCGCCTCGGCACTTACGGCCTTTATTTCCCAATCTTCGCCCTCTTTGGCATTTAAGATCTGGAATTTAGGATACATTATCGGATTAATTTTTCCTTCCTTAATCGCTTCTCCGTAAAGCCCCGGAAGAATTTTTTGCAAAGCTTTTTCAAAAAGAACTTCCTGAGAAACGCTCTCGATCACCTTTTTTAGGGGAGCTTTACCTTTTCTAAATCCTGCAACAGTCATATCCTTGCCCATCTCAAAAGCTGCCTGTTCGATGGATTTCTCCACACGAGACCAGGGAATACGAAAAACTATTTCAACACTCCCCTTCTCGGTTCTAGTAATCTCAAAAGGATTGGTTTTTTTCGTCATATCAAATTCCTTGCCCTATATTATATAGGATAAATGCGCTAAATCCAAAAAATTAATTTTTTGCCAGCTTGTGAAGAAAAGCGTTGACCAGTGAAAGCAAAATAGATGCAATAGCCGCAGTAAAAAAACTCGAGATATTAAATCCGGGCACAATAGCAGCGACTCCCCAAAGAAGCGTGACATTTATAAAAAACGCAAAAATTCCAAGCGTAAGTATGGAAATAGGAAGCGCAACAATCTGAAGAACAGGCCTGATAAAGGTATTAACTACCCCTATCCCGATTGCCGCAACGATAGCTGCCTCAAGAGTTTCAAGCTCAAATCCGGGAGTTACATATTCTACGACCAAAAGAGCTACAGTATTTATTATAAGCTCTCCGATAAGTTTCATACTTTATTTTGAAGCTCCGAAAGAATTTTGTCAATCATTTTTTGTTTTCATTAAAAAACTCTAAATCAAGCTCAATTGCCTCATCCCAGCTCGGGTTCATATTATGATCCGCTCCGCTATGCTTAAAATAATTAACCTCTTTATTTAAAGATTCAAGCTCCGAGCTGAAAGAGTCGTTCCAGACATAATTAACCGCATCGTCCGCAGTCCCTTGGTGGATTTGAATTTTGGCATTTATATCCAAAAGATAGTTATTAAACGCAAATAGGTCGGCATCATAATCAGCCTCAAGTTTTGCAAGCTCGGATCTTATAAATTTGCCACCATCATCTGATTCATCAGTATAGTAAAGCACGCTGTAGGGAAACGGTTTGGTAACAGGAGCCCAAAGAGTAGTGGGTATTTCTGCCTTAGTTATTGCAAGGGTGGTTAAGGCAATTTGCCCTCCGTTTGAATGCGCCCAGATAAATACATTTTCCCCGTCCCACTTGCTTTTTGTAGCTCTCGCAAAAGAAGGCTTATTAATTGCCGACAAAAGCGAAAGCATAGTAGTATATGTTTGAAACCTTGTCTCAAAAATGTTTTCGGACTCGGAGCTTGACTCGCCGTATCCCAAAAAATCTGGTGAGATTGTCAAAAACCCACGATCAGCAAAGTACTCCCCTGCTCTATAAGTGCCGACACCCGTTCTGTAAACATTTTGATCTACATATCCTCTTATTAAAATAACAAGAGGGATTTCCCCCTCATCTTTTGGAATATTAATAAGCCCTGACACTTTTTTTAACTCTCCCGTCTCAAGCGTAGGGTCAAATTCCATAAAAAATTTATAAGAAATAAAATTTTGTTTTTCTTCGATTACATTGGAAAGCTCGATACTTGCGTCTCGAATATCTGCCTTTGCTAGATTTGGTATTGTATAGCGCTTAAATACCGGGTTTTTGTCCCTGAGCAAATTTGTTTGGAAACCTCTTTTTAGCAAATTTTTTTCGTTAAAAAAATCCCGCGCCATCCATCCCGCAAAAAAGAAAGCTAAAAGGCTGGCAATAACTGCTAAAAATCCAAATAGTTTCCCCACACGCTATTTTACCATCAGCGTAAACAAGCTAAAACCGCCGTAGAAGATAAACGCTGCAAAAACCACAGCAAATCTAAGAAATCCGGGTTTCAGCTCTGGTGGCAAAAGGGTTCTATTAAGCCATAGAATAAATCCGCTATAAACAAACATGCTAAACGCATTTAAAACAGCACTTATTATTACAAGGCTTAAAGGCTCTGAAAAACCTAAAGAAAATATTAAAATTCCCGCAATTATCTGTGTCCACAAAAAAATATAAAAAAACAAAGGAATTTTGTCGATTTTGTCGGGTTTAAGTATTGCCAAGTTCTCGCTCATTATTCTACTGGTTGAACCAAACACGGAAAACTGTGTGAAAAAAAGCATAATAGATACAGTAATAAGGAAAAGAGCGCGTATTGTGCCTCCAAGCTTGGCACCTATAAATCCGGCTTCATTGATCACGAAATTAATACCGGCAGAATTGTCCGGATGCTTATAAACGCTACTATAAGCAAGTAGCGAAAGAACAATCATAGTAAGCGCTCCGGTCAGCCAAAAGACTAGTGCATGCTCCAAATTAACTCGTCTCCACCAGACCTTGAAATTTTTTAAATTTTTTTCATTGATATCGAATCGGTATCCCTCAAGCCTGATATTTTCCTTTTTGCCGGTAATCAAGCTGGTGATCCTTCCTGAAAATTTTCCCATGCCGTAGCCTTTCTCTTTAACATACAGGCTTTGTGACAAATTAAGGTTGCCTCCGGCTCCGGCATACGCAAACGCACCCAAAAAAGTAGCTAATGGTATGCCCGCGGGCAAAAACCAGTAAGAGTCGCCTTTTCCAATAACGCCCTTTGATAAAGCAACCCAGTCGGAATATTTTGATATCAAAAAAGTAACCACAAAGACAAAAGGCACCCCCAAAACTATCACAAATTTTTGCAGACTTTCTTGAGTTTTATATACCAAAGGTCCAAGAGTAAGAATAAGCCCGATAAAAACAAGCATTATAATCGGCAAAATCGGACTGTATTCGATTCCCAATAAAGATGCCAAAACAGTCGCCGATGAGGCTATCACACCCGGCCATATCCAGGGAACAAATGTAGAAAAAATAAACCAGATGGGCGCAAACACACCAAGCTTTCTGGTTAGTCCCACAAATACGCTCTCTCCTGTAGCAAGCGTATATCGCTCAATTTCCATATTAAGAAAAAACTGAAAAGTTATCCCAAGAAGCGCCCCCCAAATAATACCAAGCCCGAAATTGGCAGATAGATATGGCCAGAGTATTAGTTCTCCGCTCCCCAATCCCAATCCAAGAAGTATAAAACTAGGGCCAATAAGCTTAACTATAGGCAGAGGCTTTGGCAAATCCCGTTTTCCAAACTCCCTTATTCTCACATAATTATCTTATATGAACGTTCAAGAATACCGCAAGATTTATCTTTTCTTAAATACCAAAATAGGAAAAATTATTCTTGACTGCGATCTGCCGAAAGAGTCTGGCAAATCTTTTGTTATTTCACCTTTCCAAGATCTTGCCTCCATCAATTCATTTAACAACCTGTCGTTTTCAACAGCTACTGGATTAGAAGACGTAGTCCATTCACTGTCGTTCAATCCTGTTCCTGCCACATAGCTTTTCTCTAGTTGGAATTGATTTCTTTCAAAGGAGTCTATTATATTTCTGTAGTAAATTTTTGCAACAGTCTCGTGTATGGAGTATTCCGCTCTTTTTCTATCTTTGCCGTTTTTTACTTCAGCGTAAAATAAGTTAATAATTTTAGCTAAATCGGGTGGATTTATTCCCAAACATTCTATACAATATGTGTTTACATATTCTTCCTCCGAATAATCTTTGCTTCTAAAGTATTCATCTATCTCATATCTTTTGGTTGTGTTTAATAAATCTTGATTATTAATTAATTGGTGAGTAAGTATAGACGAGATCCAGCGCGCAGGGCCGGGATCTGCTATAGCTACTACACCGTGCTCTTTAGTTATTCTTTTGCTTTCTTCGGCAGAAGCAGAAGTATTACAAATATTATTAAGGGCAAATACGAAAAGCACGGCATCGGTAGAACCGTCGGCGTAAGGCGATTCTGGAAAATTTGAAACCACAACGTTTCTTGCACCCGATTGTCTTAGGTCTCTGGCAAATCTTGGTGATATATCGTTACCAATCCATTTCCACCCTCTTATTGAACAAGCAAGTACGCTTCCCTCGGGCCCTGCACAAGCATCAATTACTAGCGCATTTTTCGGTAATAAGCCCTCAATTGTTGACGCAACAGCGTTGTTTATTGCTCTTTGCCTAACGAGCAGATCTCCTCTGTATTTAGCAGAATCGTCGCGTTCGATTTTTTCCTTTAACATTATTTTGTTAATTACTCTTTCCATAGACGGTTATTATAGATAAAAAACCTATAGTTTTCAATCTTTCTTCTTGACTTTCGTATTTTCTTCGGGTAATTTTAAATTACAATGAAAATAAAAGAACCCGTTTCGGTGTCCTTCATCTACGATTCGGATAAAAATAAAGTTTATCCCAAAAAACTTTTTTGGAAAGGCCGGTTGTATAGCGTTCGCCAAGTAGGTCTTCATCATGTGTTTAAAAAAGGTAGCACGCTTTTTCATGTCTTTTCGGTTTCAAGCGAAAGCCTTTTTTTTAGGCTAATTCTTGATACCAAAAATCTTTCCTGGAAAATCGAGGAAATTTCAAATGGATTTTAACCCGGCTCCTTCATCTGTAATGCACATAGATTTAAATTCTGCCTTCGCATCTATTGAGCAGCAGGCAAACCCCTTTTTTCGCGGAAAGCCGCTCGTAGTCGCGGCATACGATTCTCCCGGCGGTTGCATTCTAGCCTCTTCAATCGAGGCAAAGAGGCTTGATATAAAAACGGGCATGAGAGTAAAAGAAGCAAAAAATATTTTTCCGCGCACAATTGTTCTTGAACCGGATCCGGATAAATATAGGTTTGTACACAAAAGCCTGAAAAAACTGCTTTCTCGCTATACAAACGAGCTTTATCCAAAATCAATAGACGAATTCGTACTGCATTTTGATAATTTTCCCGATCGGCAAAAGAACATTTTCTCCATTGCGCTCGAGATTAAGTCACGCATCAAAAAAGAAATAGGAAATCATCTTACAGTCTCAATAGGTGTTGCTCCAAATAGATTTCTCGCCAAAACCGCCTCAAACCTCAAAAAGCCGGATGGACTGGAAGAGATAAACAAAAATAACTTTTTCAAAATATACCAAAAGCTCTCTCTCAAAGACCTTTGCGGCATAAACGTAGGCAACGAAAAAAGGCTTCTTTCCGTGGGGATTAAAAGCGTGCCCGATTTCTACAAAGCCGATAGATTAGTTCTAAAAGCGGCCTTTCGCTCAGTCCTTGCCGATTACTGGTTTCTGCGTCTTAGAGGCTGGGAGGTGGACAAGCTTGATTTGAAACGTAAAAGCTTCGGCAATTCGTACGCCCTGCCCAATTCCAATGGCGGGATTAAAGAGCTTATTCCTCTTCTCCAAAAGCTTATTGAAAAGACTGCCTTTAGGATGAGAAAAGCAGGCTTCAAAGCCCAAGGTATAACTGTTTCGGTTGTTTATAAAGACCGCTCATTCTGGCACAAAAGCAAAATTCTTAAAAAAGCGGTGTTTGATTCAAGAGAAATCTATCAGGAATCATTAAATCTTTTATATTCTTCTCCACACACAAAGCCGGTCCACACCTTGGCTGAAAGCTGTTTTTTCTTAACTTCATATAAATCACTCCAGCTTGATATATTTGAAAATATTCCAAAAAAGAAAAATTTGTCAAACGCCCTGGATGAGATCAATAAAAAATGGGGTGTTTTTTTCATTACACCCGCCCGTTTTATTTTGACAAAAAATGAGATAAAAGACAGAATTTCATTTGGAGGGGTTAGAGAGCTTTAGATAGATCAACCTTAGATCCAATAGTCACATTGTAAGTATCGGCAAATCCTGCCGGCATTTCAAGTACATAGTCAATCGGACTGTCGGGAATATAAAGTTTAAGCTGGCTATCCGGCGTACCGGGCTCCGGAGGCGTGGCGTTTTTATGAATCTGCACGACCTCTGAGTCATTAATCCAGATGATGTCGATAGGCACATTCATATTTTTCATCCAAAAGGCGGGTTGAATATCTTGGTTCTCAAAAACAAAAAGCATACCTGTTTTAGCCTCAAGAATACGTCTTTCTGAAAGGCCTTTTTTCCGTTCAATCTCACTATCGGCCACCTCAACTAAAACCTCAGTATCTCCGATTGTTATTGTATTTTTGGGCTCCACTTCTGATGCAACATCAGTATTTTCTTTTTCGATAAGAGCAGCCTCTTTACGGTTTATCGTACTGTAATAAAAAACCAATACTCCCACAAAAACAAGCGACGGGATCAAAAGCAAAAAAAGATAAAGGCGGCTTTTACTTTTTTCGGTATGGATATGGATTTTCTCACTCTCCATTTGGCATATTCTACACCAAATTTTACCAGCTTTAAACATCATCTTGATAAGCAGTGCTAAAATTAAAAAAATGAAAAACATTGCCGTTCTTTTCGGCGGAGTTGCACCGGAGCATGAAGTCTCGATAATTACGGGGTTACAGGTAATCGAAAAAATTGATAGAAAGTGCTTTTCCCCATACTCCATAAAACTAAGCCAGGAAGGAGATTTCTACTACTATCCTGCACTGGCAAAGAAAAAAGATTTTCTTAAAATTAAACCCAAAAAAATAAATTTCGGCAAAGACGAAAAAGGTGCCTTTTTTGTACCACTAAAAGGCTTAATCAGGAAAAAAATTTATTTGGACGCGGCGTATTTGGCTTTTCACGGAGGATTGGGCGAATCAGGCCAGATCCAGGGATTTTTCGAGATCCTTAATCTCCCCTACACCTCACCCGCAGTAGAATCATCAGCAATTTCAATGAATAAGGCTCTTACAAAAGAAGTTCTTGAGCGCCATGGTATTGCCACCGCCGCCTGGGCAAGAGTCTTTAGCGCTCAAGTACGGAAAGGTCCGGATAAGCTGCTATCCGAAATATTAAAAATCCTTAAATTTCCTTTAATTGTAAAGCCTGTGCATTTAGGATCAAGCATTGGGGTAAAAGTTGTAAATACTAGAGTTGAGCTCAAAAAATCTTTGCTCGAAGCGAGTTTTATGGACTCGGAAATTCTTGTGGAAAAATTTTTAAAAAAACCTATTGAGTACAACGTCTCGGTAAGAACGGTTAACGGCAAAATTGAAGCAAGCGAGGTTGAGCGGCCGATTTCCGAAGACGAAATCCTCTCATTTAAAGATAAATACCAAAAAGGAGGTAAAAAAACTTCCGGTATGGCTTCTCTAAATCGCGAGCTCCCGGCAAAAATTAAATCCTCATTGGCACGCTCCCTTAAAGAAATTGCAGTTAAGGTCTATAAATTAACGCGCGCAAGCGGGGTAATAAGAGTTGATATGATGCTTGATAGAAATCAAAAAATTTTAGTTACTGAAGTTAATCCCATCCCGGGCTCTATGGCTTATTACCTTTGGGAAGCAAGCGGGGTTAGTTTCAAAGACCAAATTACAAACTTAATAAATGAAGCAATAAGGCTCCACAAAGAAAGGATTGAAAAAAGACTAATTTACGAATCGGACATAGTTGAAAAGTTTGTCAATAGTAAAGATCGTTAAGCTCAGGCTGCATAAGAACAAGAGTTTTTTCGCTATTAAACTTAAAAAGCTTATTTAAAGCCTCCTTCATACTGTCGGCGTAGGTTATTTTTTTCTTATTTTTTATTTCAGAAGATATTTCTTTATAGAATTTTGACCGAAGCAAGATTACATAAGATGCACTATTTGAAAGAATCTTCCCCAAGTTTTTATTAGCATCGCAGTTCTCTTTCCCAAGCTCGGGAATGCCGGCGGCAATTACAAGGAGACTTTTTCCCTTTTTCTTTGCCAAATTTTTAGCATAGAAAATACCCTCTTTTGCAGTCGTTTCGCTTATATTATATGAGTCATCAATCACTTCAAATTCTCCGATTTTAGTTAAATTTCTTCTACGATCGGGCGGTGAAAGTTTAAGGGCTGTGTCTTTAATAATATCTTCGGGAATTTTTAGCAATTTAGCGACCCGCAAAGCATATTCAAGGCTTGAGGAAAGGTCTTTAATCTTTATCGCTTTATTTTTTGCATAAACAAAAACTTCATTAAGCGCTCTGGACAGCTCGGCTTTGTTTTTGAACCGCTCTAGATGCTGATCTCCTATGTTAGTAAGAATACAAACATCAGGTGGTGTGATGGCTAGGCTTTTTTTAATCTCTCCAACAAAATAAGTATCCGCTTCAATTATGAGAATTTCGGTTTCTTCTCTAAAATTTTTTAAGATCCACATAGCAATTCCCGTGGGTGTATTGATATTTCCGGGAATCATCTGGGTTTTGTAGTTATATCGGATAAACTCGTATATATAATTTTTGGTTGTCGTTTTCCCGTAGGATCCGGCGATTGCTATTACTTTTGTATTTTTTCCCAGCTTTTGAAATTTTCTTTTTGCATTATTCTGAATTTTGTTTTTTAAAAAGGAAAAGTAAGGGCTTACAAAAATATTTGAAAGACCTACAAAAAATGGAATAAAAATAGGCAAAACCAAACCGGGCAAAAACGAAAACGCAAAAGTTACTTTTACACGCCTTGTGTAAACAAGTATTCCTCTTTTCTGAAGATTTCGTCGTAGAAAAAAGCTCTTTAATCTATTAAAGTATCGCAATGTATCGTATTCCTCAAGCTGAAGAATATACAAAAAATCCGAAAACGGAAAAACAAAACTAAATACTTTGAATAAACGATCTAACATATCCGTAAAATAAATTGGGATTATCAATAAAACTGTTATGCGTAGCACCCTCAATTGATCTAAGCTGTGAATTTTTAATCAGCCTATTAATATCAATGGCGATTCTAAGCGGCACGTCGCTATCGGCCTCTCCCCATATCAAAAGAGTTGGCACTTTGATCTTAGAAAGAGACTTTTTCTGGTCATAAACCACGCTATTTTTAAAAATATTATATAATCCTAATTTCTTGGCATTTTTTTGATCAATCGAATAAAACAAACCGCGAAGCCTAGAAGGCACGAAATTTTTTAGAAATTTATAAATTAAAATTTTTAATTTTGTTTTATTACTTGGTTTATAAACACATGGGGCTGCTGAAAGCACAAGGCCGGAAAGCCACTTCGGGTTTTTGGATGCAATTTCGGCAGCTACCCTGCCGCCAAACGAATGTCCGACAATAACATACTTTTTATCTTTATCAATTTTTGAAATTACCCATTTTGCATAATCAGAAATAGTCCAATTCTTGGAAACAAGTTTCTCTTTCCCAAAGCCGGGAAGATCAATCGCACCGGCTTCTCGTTCGAATTTGGAAATTATATTATTCCAAACATTTTTATCCTGTCCCCATCCGTGAAGAAACAATATCCTCATAGTGCTATTATACAATTTCTTTTGTGCAGGTAAGAGGACTCGAACCTCTACAGGATATTATCCCATACCGTCCTAAACGGTACGCGTCTGCCAATTCCGCCATACCTGCGTGAATCTCTCCCCTATTATATCATTCAAGCGGGTATTTTTATCCAAAAAGAAAGGCCCGATAAAAATCGGACCTCTCCAGCAAATCCTAACGTTTGCCCCGCAAAGCGGGGGTCACCTCAGAACGTAAAAGAATAATAACACTTTATTATAGGATTGTCAAATAACAAAATCATTACTTAATTCGACACATAAAAGGGCAAAATTTAAATCTAAATATTTATCCCTTTTTCTGAGCAAGAATAAAAATAGAGGGCCCAAAATTAATATGAGAAAAAGGCTTTTGAAGAAGTTTTTCTATAAATAGCAAAAAAGATTTTGGCAAATTTTTTTTAGCCTTTTCGTTTCTGATATTAGATACCGATCGTTTTTCAACTACTCTAAATTTATATTTTTTAAGTAACTCGCCAATATCATCCGGATGAAAATTAAGAAATGGTATTGAATGAATTTTTTTATTTTTTTCACTTCTTTTATCATCGGGGAAAATATCAAACGGAAATGTAATATTGCCTTTGCATATATTTTTAAAAAGTGCTTTTGAGTGAAGCTTGTTGGGAAATTCAAGTATTAAGTATCCGCCAGGCTTAATTAATTTTGATAATACGCTAAGTGCCCGATCTGGATCCTCAATGTGGTGCATTACTCGTACGAAAACAACAAGATCAAAGCTTTTAGGTTTTACTTTTTTTGTGGCGTTTTCAAGCTTGGATTGGATAAACTTTATACTTTTTCTCTCGCTTTTTAACAAGCTCTTAGCTTTTTTAAGCAGGGAAGATGAAGGATCTATAAGATAAACTTTTTTTGCTCTGTAAGAGTAATAAGGAGAAAGCCTGCCAAATCCACACCCAAGATCAAGAATCCTTTCAATTTTTTCAATCTTGTTTAAAAATTCTCTAATGGCAACGACTTCGCTCTCATGCTCATAATCGCGTCCTTCCCAATACGCAGGATAATCAAATTTGTCATAATGTGCCGGCATAACAAAAACTCTCTTTCTACTCCATTTCCTCCATAAAAGCAGTAACACCCTTTGCCCAGGAGCCTTCGGGCGAATGGGGTATCCATTTGGACATAATCTCCTCTACGCTACTTAATCCCTTATCTACATATTCGCTTTTAATACCCCGGGCGACTGTTTCAATAGCATGCTCAAAAGACTCAAAACGAAGAGTGCCTTCGCTATGAATCCCCCAGCCCCAGCAGTTATAACTTTCGGCAGGTATCTTTTTGCAAAGATTAGATTCTTGCTGGGCAATAGCAGTCAAAAGTCTGAAATCAAGACCATATTTATCAGAAGTTTCTACCAAATAATCAGCATAAGGAACAAGCGGGGAATCATACCGCTTAAGATACTGCCTTATCAATTCACCTCTGGCATCTACGGTTTGGGGTTCGGCGTAAATAACCGGTGAGTTATCAGGAAGCGATGCGTAAACCTGTACTCCGTTTTGAGGCACTTTAATTAGGTTGTGTGTTTCGTACGACAAGACATTTCCCTCGGAATTGTCTTTGTCGGAAACTGAAAGAAGCGCAAATACACTCGTAATAAGTGCAATTGGTGTAAGGGCAAAAAAAGTAATTACAAATATAATGCTTTTACTCAGCGGTTCAGACTTCATAAGTTAAACCTACACTCTAAAGAATGACATAGACAGATCAAAAAAGCAACCTCGCTCGCCGCTGTGAGCCCGGGAGGATTCGAACCTCCGA
>DCTW01000010.1:14162-14550 GCA_002329465.1 Candidatus Woesebacteria bacterium UBA1430
ACGGGGAATCGAACCCCGATTTACTCCTTGGAAGGGAGTCGTTGGGCCTTTCAACTATACCCGCAAGCACCTAATTATATCAAATTTTCTTAAGACTTACTCTCAATTAGCTCTACAAGCTCGGTAATTAAATAACCAGCCAAAGAATAGATTATAAGCGCAAAAATTGATGAAAATTTAATAACAGATCCGGTATTTTCTAGAATCGGTGACAGTTTTGTGCTGGGAGTGTGAATCGAACACACATCTGACGCTCTTCAGGCGCCCGCCGTGACCAACTTGGCTATCCCAGCGCTAAGGAATAACGCACTTATCTATGAGTATATTATATCAAGGGTGGTCGGTATAGGACTCGAACCTATGGCCTTTCGGATGTAAGCCGAATGCT
>DCTW01000003.1 GCA_002329465.1 Candidatus Woesebacteria bacterium UBA1430
TGCGGTAACGCCGCCCTGTTCCCATACTAATAATTGATCCGGTATTCTTGTGTTATCAACCGGAGTGCTGTTTTTACCAACCACCAAGCCATTGTAGAAATCGTTTATGTCGCACAATGCTAAAAGGGGTGAGAATTTAAAATGCAGCGGGTATTCTTCTCCTTGAAAAATATTTGGTTCATATTTCCCGCTAAAATTATCAGGGTGTCTTTTTCCTATCTCCTTCATTGATATCTAGTGTTTTAAGCGTTCCCACGCTATTCCATAAAATTTTTGTTCTTTGTTCGCCCGTATATGGGCATTTTGTGTAAACCACGCGTACATAATCGGGAAATTCCTTTTGCGGTATGCGCCCGCTGTACCATTCGGCATTTTCCCAAACACCTGATTCATGGTTCATTTCAGCTAACCCGCTTATAAATGGTAAATTAGATCTTTCTTTTGTGCTCATTTGTCCTTTTCCTTTCCATTTATAAAAGTGGGGTATTGTCCAGTAAACCTCCATACTTCTTCTTGGTCTATCGCACACTCCCCTGTCGGACTTACCCGCTCGGCCTCCTCCTCTATTTGGTCTAAAATTTCGTCAATTCTTTCGTCTACGTCAAATTCCTCAGCCGAAAGCCTGCTTGCTTCATTCCAAAGCCCTCTTCGAAAATCGGCTTCTGCGTCAATAATCGTCTTGTCCCAATCTATTTCCCTGCTCATCGTCAGGCGTCCTTTCAAAAACAGCCCTTAACATAAAAGTTCCTTGCTCAAAATCCATCCACCCCTCTTGAATATATTGACCTACCATCCGCACAATATTACTCCCCTCTTCTCCGTATTGAAGTGAGTATTTAAAAGCAACCATATTAAAAACGTCTTTTGGGCTTGCTTCACTTTTATTTTCCCTTGTCATGTTGCGCATTTAACTTTTGCATTAACTTGGTGTATGGATCTTGCCAGTTGTCGGCTAAAGACAGCGCAATTTTTCCTTGAAGCACATCGTGGGCCTCCTCAACTGTTCTAAAAAGTTGCATTTTCTTTTCGTCCGGCCATAGCATTATGGTAAATCCACCAAGCGCGGGTGAGTGTCCCCATTTTTTGGCGAATGAATCATCTAGCTTATATGTCCCGCCGGTTACTGCTATTTTTTCTTCCCCCGCCTGCACAAGCATTTCGCCGCCAGCCTTATGGACATGCCCTACAAGCATTACATCGAGATCGGGATAACCGAATTGCCCCATCCTTTTGGGGGCGTTTGTTATGTTAAGCGAACTGTTTCCCCAGTGGGTATGTCTTGCACCAATTCTGTAAGTAGCGCCCCCCACTATTGTTGTAATAACCCCTCCGCCATCAGTTAAAATAGGAGCCTGCAAATCCCTTAAAAACGTTTGAAATGCGTCTATTCCGGCAACAGAAAGAAAGTTCTCGTGATTGCCCCAAACAACACCGGCCACTTTAGATTTTGTATCTAACTCAATAACACGACTCATCCACGAGAGTATTTGTTCTTGCGGATTAACCGCGTCTTGGAGCATGCCGTCTGGATATTTTGACGGATTAAAATTATCAATCATATCACCGCCAAAAAGCATAAACATATTTGGAGACGATTCAATTAGTTGAAGGTGTTTATCTAGTGTATCGTAGTCAACAGCAATACTTCCAAAATGGATATCGGGCATCCAAGTAAAGGTAATTGGTAAATTGGGATATTCACCATAAGGTATCCATGTTGCAAATTCTTGTCCGACTGAAAATTTTTCTTTGAATTTTTTTACATCTTGAATATGATTTACCGCGTCTTTGTACGAAAATTCGGCTCTTTTTTTATCAGGAAACTGGTTTATTCTCTCACTCATGTTGTTATTTTCCGCAGAACTTGCGGAAATATGTTAAAATATATTAGGTACCAATGGGCGGAATGGCTTTTATGCTGACTAGCCCGAAAAAGCTGGTTCAAACCGCCCATTATTTTATTTTCTTAAAAGGTTTACAAATCCTTCACCATCAAGCTCCTGTTTTAAAATATAAAGAAGATAATTGATTGCTGGCGCAAAAACTAAGGTCAAAACCTCATCTCTGGCTACAAAACGAGCCAGAATATAACCTAATGTCCCCGAAGCCAAAAGATATGAAACTACTTTTATATGTTTTCTCGTTACTTCATTAATAGTTATTTTTTTACTTGCCACTATTACCACCCCCTTTTTCTATTGCGATAATTAAATTCCAAAAACGAATCCCAAATTCATAGTCTTTTCCCTCATATTTATATATAATCCTTGGTTTTTGTTCCTCTTGAAGCTCCTTAATCAATTCTAAAAGCCCTCTCACCTTTCCGGCGACTTCTTGTGTATCTACATTTTCTGCAAGCCCTAAAATTGATTTAAGATCGTTATATGCTTGTTTATATGATTCTGCCGTTTCTCGCCAGTCCATATCTTTACTGTCTATCCCCCATTCTTTAAACCAATATTCACGGGCTTTTGTATCCCCCTCTAAAATAGATTGAATTATATAAAGAAGTCCTTTATTCTCTTGCAAACGAAAAGATATCTCATCCTCGCTTGGGGGTAAATTGGGGCGTGTTCCCATATATGCCTCAATTATTTGTTGTCGTTTTGTCATGCCTTCCTCTTTTGGTTTTTCTTCAATTTCGTCTGCAAATTCGACAGGAAAATTTTTATCATTTTCATCCCTATATTCAGCGTGGAGGTGAACACCTGTAGAATTTCCCGTATTTCCGATCTTTCCTACTACCTGTCCCCTTTTAACTTCTTCTCCTTTNNCCCCTGCTCCATGTGTGCAAGTAACTGGTATATGGTTTTCCCGTCAATTTCTCCTTTAATTTTGCAATAATTACCATAATCCGCCGTTGTAAGCGTTCCCCTGTTAATCCAGTTTTTGGTTTCAGAATTTTTGCTTTGAATAACTTTTCCATATATAGACGAATAAGCATTAGGATCACCCCAGCCGGAGAAATCATAACCTTTGTGCTTAGATGAATAACCCTGTGTAATTTTGTTTTTACTTGGGCGTAATACTTTTAGCATCTATTTAGCGTTCATTTATCAAGAATTTTAAATCTGATTTAATTTCGCCCATGTCTCTTCTAATATCTATTACCTGTTCTTTGATAATTTGTATATCGTCATGGTCGCGCTCTGTTACCGGCACCTTTTTTTCTAAAGCGGAAACTCGGCTTGAAACGACGAGAATATCTTTTGATAAAGGAGCCAAACGAGAAGCAAGCCACAAATTAAGGAAAATAGCAAGTAAAGCAACCACCTGCAATATGATTGGCAGTGAGTTATTTTGTAAATATTCCTTAAGGCTGGTTTTTTTATTTGCCATTTCATTTTATAAATATGCACAAACTGCTCTTATGACAGACGCTGAAGCGTTGCTAAATCCGATATTGGTGGCTGACGCCTGGTTGGTTGAAACATTTAAATAATAAGTAGCCTTAGAAGCCAGATTTAAATATTTAGATCTGTTTAGTTGAGCAAAAACTCGAAAAGTAGAAGCAGTGGCACCGTCTTGCTGTGCAAAAGCTGTAAATTGTGGGTCACTTTCGGAATTATTTGCAGTTGAAAGTGTTGTTATTACCGACGCGGCTGTTCCATTCTTGGTACCAAAAGCTGTAGCTGAATAACTAACAAACCATGTTCCTATTGGAATAGAAAGACTTTTGCTCCCCGTGTTGTACCAAGTGCTCTGAGTAGGCGAGGCTTGTGTATCGGTTTCTGTTTCAGTAAATGTTTCTGTCCATTTATCGGGATCAAGAGGAAATCCGTACGGGGCTTTTTGGGTTGAATAGTAAGGGTTGGTAATTGCTGCGCTTGTTAAGTCATAATCTGTCCCGCCGTAAACCGTAATCGTAGTATTAGGGTCTGAATAAGCTACTTTTGTAATAATAAAATACTTGGCCGTGGTTTGAGTAAGCTTAATCCTCATCCCCGCTGAATATTTGCTTGTTTTATCTCCTGAAATTGTAAATGTATAGGTGGGGTCATCTGCCGAGGCATAAGTCCACGTTTCATCAGCTTCCACCCAGCCAGAGTATGTACCTTCAATCGTAGGGCTTGTTACTGTAGGACTTGTTAGGGTTTTGTTGGTAAGAGTTTGGGTGTCAGTAGTGCCAACCACATCACCACTTGGGGGGGTAGGGCCATCTACAAGCTGTCCGCTGGCATTCCATTTGGCTAAGTTATCAGTTGTACCAGCTGTACCAGTAATGGCATTGTCTATATAATAAGCTGAATG
>DCTW01000002.1 GCA_002329465.1 Candidatus Woesebacteria bacterium UBA1430
TGATGGAATGGAAAATTCCATAGATACAATTGGAACATTTAAAATTCAGTCTTTGGCTTTGTCGAATATTGAAGTTATGGGAGGGATGATTGTTTTCGACACCGAGGGGAATATTGAGATTAAAGAGGGTGTGATTCTTGGAAACGAAAGCTTTCGCGGAAGCGAGGATATTGCTACAGGTGAGACTATACTAAGGATAAACAAATATGAATGGGAAAGCGATCCGGCTTCTATAACCGCAACTACTAATTTTAAAGCGCGGGTATGGATTACCGATAAAAGTAAGGATGGATTTACTATAAATCTTGATACGGCCGCTCCAGGCAATGCGAAAGTAGATTGGGTGGCTATATGGTAAAGTTCAAAATTTTGAATTAGTAACTGCGATTTTTAACTTTGTATTTTGAAATTTGAATTAAAATGTCGGAGCGGGCGGATTTGAACCGCCGGCCTCGCCGTCCCGAACGGCGCACTCTACCCCTGAGCTACGCTCCGAGTAACCATATCTTATAGTAACAGATAAGAAACATGTTATCCACAAATTTTATGTAGATTAATTAAAGTCCTATAATTTTATTTGCTTTTTATACCCAAGAATACCTCGATTTTGTTGTCGGCTACTTTTAACACACCGTTTTCTACGTCGATATATTCTTTTTTTGCTTTTGACCTTTCGATTATCAGCTCTTTATTGATTATTGTAATAAAATTTGCGTGATTTGGGAGAATGTCGAATCTGCCTTTTTCGTTATTGGAAGTAACTGATTTGGCTTTTCCTTCAAAAACTATGCCATCGCGGCTTTAGACTATGATTGAAAGTTTATCTTCCTTCATGCAACTGCGAAAGACTACCTAAGTAAAGAAATTTATCTTCATCGATTTGATCATATTTACCCTCTATAATTGCTTTTACATCCGCAATCGTGTCATTGACTGGAACATAGACGCCTTTTTTGCCTTTTTGCATCTCGGACACATAGAAAGGCTGGGTCATAAAATTTTTTAATTTTCTTGCTCTTTTGTATTTAAGACGATCTTCGTTTGATAGCTCGCTTTCACCAACAAGCGAGACTATGCGCTCGAGAGATTGTGCTTCTTTGAGAAGTTTTTTGGATTCAACGGCTACTTTGTAGTGCTCTGCTCCGATTATACTTGCGTCAAGAGCCGTAGAATTTGAGGCGAGAATGTCTATTGCCGGTAAAAGCCCTTCTTGATAGATGTCTCGGGAAAGGACGACAACCGATTCGAGGTAAGGGATTATTGTTTGTACTGCATGGTCCAAAAGATCGTCTGCGGGAACGTATATCGCCTCGATTGTACTTATAAATGCTTTATTTGTTGATACAAGTCTTTCGTGAAAGGACGCCATTTCGCTTTCGAGAGTTGCCTGGTAGCCGTCTTCCGATGGCAAGCGATTCATGAGCGTTGAGAGCTCTGAGCCTGCTTGAGCAAAGCGAAAGACGTTATCGATAAAAAAGAGTACGTTTTTACCAAGTTCGTCGCGGTAGTATTCGGTAAGCGTTGTCGCCGCATAAGCCGAGAGGAAGCGAATTGTCGGATTTTCTCCCATTGTTCCGAAAATTAAGCTTGATGATTTTAAATCCTCTGACTGCCTAAGTGTAAGGAAAAGCTCTAAACCCTCTCGTGAGCGCTCCCCCACTCCTGCGAAGACAGAAAGTGTTTCCTGATCTCGCCCAAGGACGTTGTGCATTATTTCTGTAAGAAGCATGGTTTTGCCTACACCAGCGCCACCAAAAAGACCTGTTTTGCCCCCTTTTATAATTGGCACAAAAAGATCGACAATTTTAATGCCTGTTTCGAGTAAACTTTTTTGGGCAGAAAGCTCTCTAAAGGGCTTTGCTCCGGCTCTGATTGGTAGGAGTTTTTCTGCTTTGATTATTTCGCCTCCATCGTAGGGCTGACCAAATACATTTACTACTCTTCCTAATAAATCCTTACCAACAGGAAATTTAAATGGCTCTCCGGTATTTAATACTGCCGCACCTCTTTTTACTTTTTCCGTTATTGATAGAGCGAGACAGTAAAATGAGCTTGTGCTTGATGAAGAAAAAACTTCCATTGCAACCGAGCGGTCTTCCTCCAGAACCAATAGGTCGTGAATCGAGGGAGGATTGTCGAAATAAACTTCGATTACTTGGCCTTTGACTGATACAATTTTGCCTTTGTTGTTTTCCATTTTATGATCCTAGTGACACTATGGCGGGCAATGAATTGAGCTGTTTTTTGTTTGAAACTGCGTGCTCTACGCGCATTTTTTCCAGTTCGAGAGACTTTGTTCTATTTTGGATATTAAGATCCGCTTTGTCCATAGCAAGGACGCGGGATGCATATTTTGCAAGCTCGGATTCTCTTACCGCTTGCTCAAATACGGAAGCAAATATTTCCGTTTCAAAAAACATGAGTATATTTTCAAGGCTTGGCTCAAAAAAATATGATTTTTGGGGCTTTTGATTTGCAGAGCCTGCTAGATTAATCTGCGCCGAAACGGCAAGCATATCAGCTTTTTGGCTAACAACGCTTATAAATTTGCCATGATATACGTGGATTTCTTCGTACTGCACTATGTGCTTAATTAATGGCGTTAAGTCTTTGAGGGTTATATTTTGATCCGGTATTTCAAAAAACGAGTATGGCCTTTCCGGAAAGGTTTGTATGTATAAAGAAAGTCCTTGTCTTCCTACAATTGTAGCTTCCGAGTCCGTTGATTTTATTTCCTCCGCGAATTTATCGAAGGTTGATCTAACTATTTCACCATAAAGGCCTGTGTTTGCAGAAAGGAGAACTGCCACTTTCTTGCCGTTGTGTGCTAAAAATGTAAGCTTGTTGCCGGATCTTTTTCTGAGAAATTTTTTGGCGCTATCTCTATATGCAAATCTTACTTCGTTAAAAATTTGAGAGATTGAGTCCATGTACTGGCGAGTAAAAAGCACGGACTCACGCGTTTTTTTCATTCTCGTTGATGCAATTTGCTCATAAGCTCGTATTAAGTCTTTGAGGCTATCAAGGTTTTTGAGCTCTTCTTTAATCTGTTTTTTCTTAATCATGGTTTTTGACTTTTTCAACAAAATCGCTGAAATTTGACGATTCGGAAACTAATTGATCAATTTTTTGAGCATATTCTTTGTCGTTTTTGTATTTTTCTATTAAAGAGCTTGTATTTCCCGAAAATTCTTTGGCGTCCATTGAGATAGTTGCTCCAGACCAAATTTTGGCGATTATAAACGAACTTAACGAAAGCGGCCTTATTTCTTCTTTTTCCTGATCGAAAAAGGTTTCTATTTGCTCTCCTATGATAAGGGTTCGTTTTGAATTTTCCGTAAGTTCAGCACCAAAATGCATAAATTGGCGAACGTTATCAAGCTCCACCAAAAAGCTTGTTATTATTCTTCCTAAATCCCTATAAAGCGCCGTTTGGGTTTGATGCCCTACCCTGGTTACCGATAGAAAGGGATTTATTGGCGGTCTTCTTCCCTGGCTGTGAAACTCCGAATCAAAAAGCAAATGCCCGTCTGTTATGGCCATTAAATTTGTTTGAATAAAACCCGATATATCACCCATTACAAGCTCTGCAACGGGGAGGCATGTTATGCTACCTTTTTGGAATGCTCCTGCCCTTTCCAAAAGACGCGAGTGTATATAGAAAATATCTCCCGGGTAGCTGCTTCTTCCCGGGAACCTTCTGGCAAGAAGAGTTATTTCTCTATAGTATTTGGCGTGCGCCGTCATGTCATCGAGAACTAAAAGCACATCTTTACCTTGGTCTCTAAAATATTCTGCGATTGTCATGCCTGCAAATGGCGCGAGAAATATAATTCCCGCCGGATCCGAAGCGCTTGAGGCTACAATTGTACAATTTTTTTGGATTCCCTGCGCACTAGCGAATTCCTCGGCCATTTTAATATCAGCGCCCCTTTTTGCAATAGCGGTATAAACGACCACAAGACCGTCTTGTGCGGCTTTTTTCATAACCTGAAGGAGGAAATCGGTTTTTCCTATTTTTCTATCCCCCACTACAAGCTCCCTTTGCCCTTTGCCAAGAGGAACTATGACGTCCACCCTTGAAACTCCGGTTTCAAAAGGCTTGTCTATGTTTTTTCTTTTATTCAAAGCGGGTGGGTTTGTATCGAGCTTTCTTTCTTCTTTGGCGACAAATCTTTTGCCGTTTATCACTTCACCTAAAGGATTGATTGTCGTATCCAGAATTGAATCACTTATACCCAACGAAAGGAAGGTGTCTGTACGGGCGGCTTTTTGCCCTGTTTCTATTTCTTTTGCGGTTAATAAAAGAACCTCTACGTTTTCTTGATTTAGGGATAATACGTATCCTTTGGTCCCGTTTTCAAAAATTATTATCTCAGCAGGCTTTGCACCGGGAAGGCCTTTAATGTAAGCAATAGATTGGAATGAGCTTTTCACAAAGCCTATTTCTTTGTTTTTTTCTAAATATTTAGAGAACTCCATAGCTTTTTAATTTACCGACTACAACATCTCTTTGTGTATCAAAATATATATCGATTTGTTTTTTAAGAGTGGCGTCGAGATACTTTCCTTTGTAGGCAATTTTTGCCCCCCCTAATAAATTTGGGTCATATTCTATATCAAGGAGAGTCTTTTCTCCCACGTTTGTTTTTACCCATGAGGAAATTCTTCCCAGAGCAGATTGTGACGGCTCATATGCAAGGGTTATATTGATAAAATCTATGCTTTCAGTATCCTTAATTATTGATTTAAAATATTCTTCTGCCTCTTTTTTATTTTTCAAATTCTTTCTAATTTCTTCGGCTACCCAGCTTCTTACATCGTTATTTAAAGCGTTTTCAAGGCCATCTTCCTGATATTTGTAAAGTGATGAAATAAGGACCTCTATCTCGGATTTAAAAAGCGAAAGATCTTTTTTTGTAGCAATCTTGGACAGGATATTTGTCATCGTATCTAATTAAACAATCCGGTTCTTTTGGCTTCGCCAAGAGCTTCGATAATTGCCTCTTCGTGTTCAGAGCTCGTTAGTGATTTTTTAAGAGACGTTTCAAGAGTATCTTTAATAATGTTAACCATTTCCTGCTCGAGTTTTTTATAAGAATTTTCGCGGAACGCTTTTACGTCCTCCTGTGCCTTAACATAAGATTTATTAAGATCCGTTGCGGCGCTACTTACAACTTCTTTTAAATCACGACTTAGGTCCGCTATCATTTTTTCAAGCTCTATTGATAAAGAATTTTTAATTTCTTGCGATAAATTGCTTGTGAAAGAATTTGCAGACTTTTTGTATTCATCGCTTATTTGCCCCAAAGATTGGGAATGAAGATCCATTGCATTTTTGAATGCCTGGTTTAGTGAAGCTTTTAATTCCTGGGAGAGTGTTTCAGCGCTTTTAACTATTGATTGTGATTTTTCCTCTGCTTCTTCTATTATTTTTTGAGATTCCTGTCGATTTTTTTCTTCCAATTCCGCGTAGCTTTTTTTTAGGGTATCGTATTTTTTGAATAACGATTTATAGGATATTGCGACAAAACCAATAGCTACTCCAAGCAAAGCAGTAAGAAGTGTAGCCAAAAGATAAATAATCTCAGGATTCATATAAATTTAATTGTAACTTAGATTATGCCCGCAAGTAAATCGCGTCCTGTCATTGTAGGCGGAACCGGAAGATTAAGCCTTTTAAGTGCAGTTGGACCTATATCGGATAAGGTTCCCTGGGACAGCGTCTTGGGTCCTAATTTTGCAAGAGCGTTGTTTATCAGAATAACCGGGACGGGATTATTAGAATGTGATGTGTTTACTACACCTTTATTACTAGTATAATAATAGCTTCCAAGGGGGTAGGAGATAAGCTCTTCAGCATTGCCATGATCTGCTGTGATTATCGCCGTGCCGTCATTTATTAGCGTTGCTTCCACTATAGTTCCCAGTCCTTTATCCGCGGCTTCAACTGCTTTTATTGTAGCCTTAATATCGCCAGTGTGAGCGACCATATCAGGGCATGCAAAATTGATAATATAAAAATGGTATTTGGAAGCATTAATTGCATTGATAAATTCGTTCACTATTTCCGGCGTGCTCATTTCGGGTTTTTTGTCATAAGTTGATACTTTGGGAGAAGGAACGATTTTTACCGTCTCGTTGGCAAGGGCCTCCTCGGTCATTCCGTTAAAATAGTATGTAACCATTCTTTCTTTCTCGGACTCGGCGAGATGGAAGTGATTTAAATTATGGTTTGAGATAATGTGAGAAATCGAGTCTGTTATGTGTATCGGAGGAAATGCAATTGCCGAAACCGGAATTTCTTTTTGATACTCCGTCATTGTTACGAAAAAAAGATTTTTGATGATTTTTTCTCTTTTAAAAGTTTTTCCAGCAGCAATGCTTTCTGCTCGCTCTTCTTCGTTTTCGTAATCCTTGAATTCAAATTTTTCAAGATTTTCAAAGTTTTCAAATGTAAATGCCATTGTAAGCTGGCGTGGCCTGTCTATTCTGAAATTGAAAAAGATTACCGCGTCGTTATCCTCTACTAAGGCTACGGGTTTATCAAATTCGGTTATTACCGTTGGCTCTATAAATTCGTCGGTTTTGCTATCGGCATAAGCTTTTTCTATTGCCTCTGTGGCAGAAGAAGCATTTAGCCCTTGTCCGAGAACCATTGCGTTATAAACTTTTTCGGTTCTGTCCCAGCGCATATCCCTATCCATTGCATAATACCTACCCGCTATAGAAGCAATTTTAATCTTGTTTGGAAATTTTTCCAGCTCGGAGCTAATCTCGCCAACTATATTTTTAGCTTCATGCGGGGGCGAATCACGTCCGTCCGTAAAAAGATGCAGATATACCTTTTGTATTTCTTTTCTTTTACAAAACTCAAGTAGCGCATAAAGGTGCTTTATTGAGGCGTGTACTTCTCCACTTCCAACAAGACCTATTATGTGTAGTTTTGATTTGTTTTGATATACATGTTTTTTGGCTGCATTTAAAGCCTCGTTTTCAAAAAAAGTAAGATCCTTTATTGAGTCTCTTATTCTAATAAGGCTTTGAGGTACTACTCTTCCCGCTCCTATTGTTAAATGGCCAACTTCTGAGTTTCCTTCTTCGTTTGCCGGAAGCCCAACCGATTCACCTGAAGCAATCAATCTACCATTAGGATATGCTTTGATATATTTTGAAAAATTTGGTTTATTTGCTAATTCAATGGGGTTTCCTTCGGAAGGCGGAGCAATCCCCCAGCCGTCAAGTACCAGCACCACGACAGGTTTAATCGACCCTTTACGAATTTTATTATCTGGTTCTTTGTTAATAAATTTTTGAAAAAACATAAATTAATTAATTAAAGTATTAGAATCATATAAGCGAGAATTAAGCCGGATGCAATAATAGCAAGCGTTACAATAATATGCAGAATGACAGTCAGCTGGATTTTCCTACTTGCCAAGGGATTTCTGCCTACGGCTTCTACTCCAATGCTTGCCACTCTTCCAAAATATACAAATCCCAAGGTAAAAGACACCAGAATTATTGCTGCTGCCAGAAAGTAGCGTGCCGAATCTAGGGGCTCGAAAAGAGGCAGGCTTAATCCTTCTCTTAATGCTTGGATCAAATTTGTTCTAGCGTTTGAGATATTAGATGCCGGATGCACATTAATAATAGCGTTTATTTTTCCCACTTCATCAGCTGAGGCGGCGTCAAAATCTTCAACGGCCATTCCTACGACATAACCGTTTCGTGATGCCTTTTGACCTATTCCTTTACGTTCTGATGTAGTTATTAAATCGCCCTTTTTAATTGAACCGCCGGCTGTAGTTACGCGGACAACAGACATTCCGCTTGTTTGAAGAAGGGCTTGTCTTTCATCGGATTCGATTTCAATTGAAGCTACGGGATTATTTGTAATTACTCCGTAGATGGATGTTTGATAAGGGCTGTCGCACAGTGTTAATCCTTCCTCGCCCGAACAAATGATATCTCCTTCTTGTACTTCCAGATTCCCAATTGCAACCGAAAAAGCAACTCCTTGTGTTAATGACTGGGCTTTTGTGTTTGCGGAATATGAAAAAAGAGAAATAAGCAAAAATAAAAATATTCCGAATAGTTTTTTAATGCTTTGGACCATGCTAACTAATATTATGGCTTTTGGTTAATCAAATCAACTCCACGAGTGCTACTGGATACTAATGTTATGAAATGCTGGATACCAAGACTTTTTTAGAAAAAACAATTTTTTTTGAACGTTTTTAAAAAGATTTTTGGAACCAATATTTTCCGCATTTGATTTTGAGGCTAAATTGTCCAATTTTGAACCTTGACAAATGTTACCTAAAAATGGCTTAATGAAATTGGACAATTAACCTCGATGTCTAAATTTAGAAAAGAATAATGAAAAATCTGCCTAAAAAGAACGACAAAAACCTTCTTACAATTAAAGAGGCTGCAAAGATTTTGAAGGTATCCACGAAGACATTAAGAAGGTGGGAGAATAAAGGATTTCTTGTCCCCGAAAGAACTAAAGGAGGCCACAGAAGATACTCTTTACTTAAAGTTATAGAATTTAAAAGAAACAAAGGCAAAAGAAGATATGAACAACCGGTAATGGCCGGTAAACCCCTTCCCTCTTTAAAAACAAAAAAAATAAACAAAGCTAAATTCAAATATGTTTTTGCTTCTTTAATTTTGGCTATTGCAATTTTCGGCGCTGAACGCGGAATGCGAAAATTATTTTCCTCAAATATTTTAAGTAACAATGCGTATAAAAACGATCTTACTACATTTTCCGCACAAAGTAGGGTGCTTGCGGAACAGATTGCTATTGAAGATGTTACCTTTAGGGTAAATACAAAAAGCGTATTTGAGCAGAACGCAAAGTTTAATAACGGAATATCAACAGACAGTTTGGAATTTAATCTTCTAAATGAAAATGTCGAGACCTTAAATATCGGCGGATCGGCAGGTGTTATTAATTTGGGTACAGGCATTGTAATAGCAGAGCAGGATTTGGTTTTTGAAGGGACAAGCATAGACGGAGTTACTACCACTTTGGAGGCAAGCGATCCAACCGCCGAAAACACTATTACTCTACCCAACGCAAGCGGTGAGGTATCTTTACTTGGGCAAAGTATTGAAGGAGACGAGATAATTGCTGATACTATATCAGAATTACACCTTAATATATCAAACGATGCTACAAACGGGTATATCTTAGCTTATAACTCTGCTACTGGAGGGTTTAGCTGGGTGTCTGACCAAACCGGCGATACATCTCTTTGGACGGACGGAGGGGGCATAACTTATTTAACGAGCACGTCGGATGATATTGCCATTGCAGGAACTTCTTCTTCAGCACCTTTTTATCTTGACGCCTCAAGCGAGCTTCTTACTCTGACAAGCACAACAAGCGGGCTATCTTTTAGAGTTAATGATGAAGCATCTGATACGACACCTTTTGTTATAGATGGATCTGGTTTTGTGGGGATTGGGACTGCTGCTCCGAGAGAAAGCCTGGATGTAGGAGGAAGAATTTATTTAAGCGATAGCAGTGCTCCTTCAGACACTTCAAATAGGCTTTATTCTGTTTCTGGTAGTCTGTTTTGGAACGGGACTCAAGTAGATAATGCCGCCTCGCCATGGATTGATTCAGGAGGAAATGTTTATCTTTCCGATACAGATAATGATGTAATTATCGGCGGATCTGCTCCTTTATCTTCTGCCAAAACCAGTATTGACGGAGATGGTAATCAGATTCAGCTAATTATCCAAGGGCATACGACACAAACGGCAAATATATTTGAGGTTGAAAATTTTACCGGATCTGATCTTTTTGCTGTTAACAATAGCGGTTCATTAACGCTTGCGGGGCAGATAACTGCCGGTTCAAGCTCGATTACAATCACCACTTCCAATGGGTACATAGACGCGTCTGCAATTCAGCTGATAAGCGGGCTTGGCACAGGGACCACAGCATCCAGCTCTGGGCTGATGACAGATTCGGGTAGAATAGGGTTGATTCAAGGATGTGGGCCCGGACAAGTGCTTAAATGGAATGATGTTTCAAGTGAATGGCAGTGCGGAGACGATACGGGAGCTGCAAGTGCGATTATTAACGTTGAAACAAATAATACTCCTATCGGTACTAATGTAGATACGCTTGATTTTGGAGCCCATTTTACATTGACAGATTTAGAAGAAGGAGGAAGTGAGGTAGATGTAAATATAAAAGCGGATTCGCTTGATTTTTCGGAATTTGAGTCCAGCCTTGTTGTCGACCAGAACACCACTTTTAATTTATATAGCGGCGCTTCTGATACCGTTTTGAGTTTTTATAATTCCGATTCGGGAGATGAAATTTTATATCTGGACGGTACAACCGGAAGGGTGGGAATTGGGACCACCTCTCCATCCCAGAAGCTTCATGTTGTCGGGTCCGGACTTTTTGGTGCGGACGGAACGGACGGAAGCATTATTTTATTTAGCGAGCAGGGTGCAACTGATTACGGCTTAACTTTTAGACCCAATGCTTCCATGACTCAGGATGTTGTTTTGACTTTTCCGGCTGATGACGGGGGAAGCAGCCAGGTTCTAACTACTGATGGCGGAGGAAATTTGAGCTGGCAGAGCATATCGGGTGTGGGTGGGTTAACGGGGATGGCGACGAGAGCGGGGCAAATTACTTATTGGGATACAACTACAACTGTTACAGGATCTGATTTTTTCTATTTTGATACAGTTAATTCTAGAATCGGTATTGGAACCACTACTCCTACACAGGAGCTTGAAGTCGCTGGAGACATTCTCACCAGCGGGCAGATTACATCCACTGTTTCAACGGGTACTGCCCCGCTTGTTGTTTCCTCAACTACACTTGTTTCAAATCTAAATGCAGACCTTCTTGATGGGCAGGAGGGAAGCTACTACTT
>DCTW01000005.1 GCA_002329465.1 Candidatus Woesebacteria bacterium UBA1430
CAGTGGAGGTTGTAATATCCCCAATAACATCCAATACGGTAGAAGGTGCAGTAGTTCCAATCCCAAGCCTTCCACTGACTGTGTCCCAGAAAAAGCTGTCAGACCCGGTTATTGAATTTGTCCCATCCCAGTATGCTATCTGTCCATTTCTTGTACTGGATCCGGATACACCCCCAAGCCCTCCTGATCCAAGAGCTTGCCAAGCTAAAGTACCATCAGTCTGAGCAGTTAATACATAATCATTTCCGCCGGCTCCTGATGTAGGTAGGGTATAGGTAATATCACCGCTTTGGTCTCCGCCTTGGAATATAGTATAGAAAGAGGGAGTGGCACCGCCTTCAATTATTCCAAAAGTACCTGCCACAGACAGTTTCTGTCCAGGTGTTGTCGTACCAATCCCCACATCATAGCTATCACTTGCAGGATATAAATCATCTCCTGTTAATCTCCAAAGCCCGGTAGTACCACCTCCAAGCCCTGTTATCACTGCATCCAAATCATCCAATACATCCTGCACATTAGCAGAATCACTGTTTGTAAACTCATCAAAAGCTCCAATTAAGTAAGCACCGCTTGTAGTAGCAGATCCTGTATCTGTCAAACCAATAGATCCAATATGAAAATCAGTGGAGGTTGTAATATCCCCAATAACATCCAATACGGTAGAAGGTGCAGTAGTTCCAATCCCAACCCTGTCATTAGTAGCATCAATGGATAGGGTGGTAGTATCAAAGGATAATCCATTCACTACTCCTGAAAGAGTTACGTTTGTATCATTGGCAACAGTCCAGGTATCAGCATTAAATGTAAGTGTGTCTCCGGATGCATCTCCAAGTATAGTGTTTCCATTGACTGTAAAATCCCCAATACCCGAGAGGTTTCCGGAGTTAAAGCCCCAGTTTCCGGTTAAATTTCCGTCATAAATCGTATTCGTTCCCAAGTCCAAAGTATTTGCAGTAATGGTTCCTGCTACCTCAAAAAGGCTCGATGGGGAAGTAGTACCTATTCCTATATAATTAGAAATATTTTGATATAGAGCGGAATCTGTCAGCGAGTTTGCTCCATCCCATCGCGCCAAGTAATTAGCTGTGCCAGACCCGGAAAGAGCACCTACTCCGGAAACACTCTGCCAGCTTAAGTTTCCGGATCCGTCGGTTACCAGAACCTGATTATTCGATCCGTCATCAGAAGGCAGAGTAAGATCAACATCCTGAGTCATAGAAGCATTCGGCTGAATTGTAAGAGTATAATCGGTCGCTCCTTGTTCGGAATAAATAGCAAGCCCGCCGTCAGTGCCGTTTGCACCAAAATAGCCCAGACCGATTGCCCTAAGGCTTCCGAGAATATCAAGTGAATAAGTTGGTGAAGTATTTCCAATTCCAAGCCTGTCATTTGAGCTGTCCCAATATAAGCTATTTGCATCCTGAGTTATTTTGGTGCCGTCGCCAAAAAGCACACCTCCGGCAGTTACTGTTGTACCGTCCAAAAAATTAAGCTCCGCCGCACTGGAATTTACAGTTGTATCGGAAAGCTTAAGAGTCCCTTTTACATTTAGGGTTGTTGATGATTCCAAGCTAAGCGTATTGCTGCCGGATATGGTTGTATCGGCATCAAGTGTAAGCGAGTCTTTAAATTGCGAAAAATCAAGGCTGTCGTCCGAAATGCTAACGTCACCGGAAGTCACCGAGAAAAAGCTCGAAGAAAAAGAAGCAACCCCGCGATTTGTGTTACTCGCATCTTCTCCTGATATAGTAATTATAGTGTTTGTTATACTTGTATCTATTCCCTCACCACCAACTATCTCAAGACTTGAACCAAGGTCAATCTCACTACTTGCATTGTCTGCCGTAAAGCCAATAGCGTTTTCATCAAGCGTCCCGTAAATAACACCGCCAACTTCCAAATTGTTACTAATAAAAGCATTTCCATAAGTTAGATCAATAATTTGGGGGGTAGAAGAGCCAACTGTTAGCCAAGAGGAGGTTAAGCCAAAAGAAATGTTTACGGGAATATTAATCTCAAGCACTAGATCCTGAAGCCTTGTAATATCTGCAAGCACATTACTTTCTTTAACATCCGAAAGCTTAGTTTTGCTCAAAGAAAGCGGAGAAGATAATAACGCAATTAATGCGGAAAATATAAATACATGCAATAACCGCATAATAATTGAGTTTAAAAATAAACTATTTGCGGAAAAAATATTATAGGAAGAATTTGAAACATACTTTTTTCCGCGCCTTAATTTTTTAAAATTTATTAATGCGGTTTTATTATACCTTCTATGTCCGCCTGCAGTTCTTTCTGGCACAAGAATCTTTTTCTTCTCCCACCTTATAAGAGTTCGCACGCTCACGCCCAAAATTTCCGCTGTTTCTCTGGAGTTAAAGTAATTTTTGTTTGGCAGGTTTTTCATTTGAGCTTAAAATGTCATGTTTTGTCAAGATTTGTCTTACTAATTTATTTAGACATTTATTAGCCTCACTGTCAAGGCGGATTTAGCGAAAATGATTTCTATCTTCTTTTGGTGTAGTATTTAATTATGAGAAAAATATTTCTTAGCCTTATCTTGATTGTTTCTTTTTTAACTCAAGAGAAAATAGTTAACGCACAAATAGATTCATCAGATATAGCAAAAAGCTTTTCTCTTGAAAATTCGGTTGAAGGATCCGTCGTCTGCTCATCCCAGACAGGCCTTGCCCTCTGCACTAAGGCATATAGTCCGTCAATTTATGGTGTAGTTTCATCTCTACCTGCCGTCGCAATAAGAGATAGAAATATTGACAATGAAGCTTTAATAGCGGAAGGGGGGACAGTAGCAGTAAGAATCTCCTCCAAAAACGGGAATATTAATGAAGGTGATTTTATAACAAGCTCGGACATAGAAGGTGTCGCACAGAAAGCAACAAAAAACGGCTACGTTTTAGGCACGGCACTCGAGCCCTTTCAACCCGCAAATTCCGACGAAATAGGAAGCATTCTTGTTTCCGTGCACATCCATCCGGAAACGTCTTTTACGGACGAAGGATCAAATTTGCTAGAAACGCTAGAGCAGGCACTAACAATCCCTATTTTAACTCCGCTTGCAGCTCTTCGTTATTTGCTCGCCTCTTTGATAGTTACTTTATCATTTGTTATCGGTTTTATATATTTTGGTAAGGTTCTAAAAATAACGGTTGAGAATATCGCAAGAAATCCGTCGGTCAAAATAATTATTTATCTTACTTCGGTTGTTTCTCTTGTAATTATATCCGCTGCCGTATTTGCCGGGCTTTATCTGGCATATCTGATACTTGTGCTTTAAAATATTTAAAAAATGGCAAATCTATTTATAGTTGCAACTCCGATAGGAAATCTCTCGGATATTACACTAAGAGCATTAGAAACCTTAAAGTCAGTCGATCTGATCCTCGCGGAAGACAAAAGAGTAGCAACAAAGCTACTGAATCACTACGATATAAAAAAAGATATTTTGATATATAATCAGCATACATTTAAAAACAAATCAAAACTCAAACAAATCCTAAACACGCTAATTCAAGGTAAAAACATAGCTCTTGTTACCGACGCCGGAACCCCCGGCATTTCCGATCCCGGCAACGAGCTTATAAACTACATACTTAATAATTTCGGTTCTGAGTCGAGTATTAATATGGTGCCAGTTCCCGGCCCATCAGCTCTAACCGCCGCCCTTTCAATTTGCGGCTTTAACGTATCCAAATTTGTCTTTTTAGGCTTTTTCCCAAAAAAGAAAAAACTTAGGTTAACTAGACAATTAGAAATTAGTAATTTGTCTTTTATATACTTTGATTCTCCCCACCGGGTCATAAAAAATCTTGAATTCTTAAAAGAACAACTGGGGGATAGAGAAGTTTTCATCGCTCGCGAATTAACAAAGCTTCACGAAACCCACTACCACGGAACAATTAGCAGAGTATTAGAAGAGCTCGCCGCTCAATCGCTCAAAGGAGAATTTGTAGTTGTAGTTAAGGGAAATAACTAATTGATTTTTTCGATATCCGCAACCAAACCCGAAGAGAATGATGCCTGGACATTTCCAACGACAATAACCTTGTCTGTGTTGTATTTATCGCCGGCAAGGCCAACTTCAAAGCGCTTATTAGGTGGATATTTAATTCTTTCTTGATATACCCGATCATTTAATAGCTCTAGGGCAAAGGTAATTAGGCCCGGTAGATATTGCATAATTTCCGGATCATCAGTATATTCCTCCAGATGCCGGAGTTTATTGTCAATAGCTTCACAAAGCAACAAAAACGGTGAACGAGCACAGCCCTGAGGCCTGATTTGGCTTCGAATTTTTTCTAAATCTAGCCCAGATTGTTTATTCACACGAATCCATAAGGGGTCAAAAATTTGGTAAAAATCAAACAAAGATAGCATAGCGGCCCCCCAAACCTCTTTTGCTTGAGAAGTCTTTGCATATTTTATAAAGATCTTAATATGCTGATCTACAACCTCATCGATAATCTTTAGCGTCTGGTTTTCTATTTCTGCCACTTCTTTCGTGGGTAATTCAAGTAACCTTATGTGTCCATTTGCGAATGAGTATTGAACTTGCTTCAAGTCTCTGGAGAAATCAGCAGCCGCTAAGGCTGTTGCATTAAGATGAATAGAATTTTCGCGTAAAGTATCTATATATCTGTTAAACGGATTGTATATTTCTACAATTTCCTTTTCATAAGACGATAAATGAGAAGTATCGATTGTTAGAGGTTGTGCCTCAAATACCTCTCGAGTCACAGCGGAAGCAGTACTTTTTGCGGTCGTTCCCAGTATAAACCCCGTACCTACTACTCCAAGTTTGAGAAATGATCGGCGAGAAAATCCCCTTTTTTTGTTTAGCGTTTTATTGTAACCCAATTTTCTGTCTAGATACGAAGTAACGAATTCCGAAGCTATGCTCGAACTAAAAAATGTAATCTGTCCAGATATTTGGGCTAGAACCTGTGTATCTCTCATATAATCCAAAAAATTTCTTGTGCTCATACGTGTATCACAAATTCCTATTATCGCGGATTTCTGATACTTTTTTCGTTCCTCTGATACGCTCTCTTTAGATACGAACTCGATGCCTGAAGGGCCATATTTTGTTTTTTCAGGAAATACATTTATTGGATCCTCCTCTGATATTTGAAACCAGGGAAATTCTCCAACAAGCAAAGTTTTATCCGCCTTATCTTTTGGCACCGAAACACTATGTCCGCCTTTTTCCCAGATATCAATTATTGGAGTAAGCCCGTATAAGTCTTTTAGATGCTGCTTCGTTTTGATTAGCTCTCTAAAATATCTTGCCTCTATTGATAAATCAGGCCCCAACAATATGCCGGACATTGGCGCAACCATACCCGCTATTGTTAAAACTGGTGCATTTTTAACGACATCCCTGCGTGTTAATCCTTT
The DNA here is from genome assembly GCA_002329465.1 of Candidatus Woesebacteria bacterium UBA1430. Classification (GTDB taxonomy): domain Bacteria; phylum Patescibacteriota; class Microgenomatia; order UBA8517; family UBA8517; genus UBA1430. Next base: position 5,422 of record DCTW01000005.1, read on the forward strand.
TCCTGTCGGTGAGTGTTCCATGGATATTTCATGGTTAGGCTCGCTCATTTGTTTCTGTGTCCCTAGGAAGAATCGAACTTCCATTTCAGGTTTAGGAAACCCGCGTTCTATCCGTTGAACTATAGGGACTTGTTATTATACAATCTACTTCAAACTCAGCCAATAAAGATTTGGCACGCTTTCGCCCCCAAAATTGGTAAGAAGAAGTATCCTATTGCTGCTTGTTGAAGGATAGGCGTGGGGGTATTCGTAATTTCCGGTAAAAACAACCTGCCTGTTCGTCCCGTCATAGTCAAGTATAGAAATCTTATCCTCGCTCGGTAAAAGAATATTAAGGGAATTTGAAAGCCAGGAAAGGTTTTCATTAGGATCACCAACCAAGAAATTTTTATCTTCCTTTATGTCATAAACATAGCTTGCACCCTCCTTCAAGTTTCTGGACTCAGCTTGAGTGGAGGAGCCGGGAAGCGGCTTGACAAGTCCGGTTGGGATGCTCGTCTGAGACTCTGCGGTATATAAGATACGGTTTTCATCGGGTGAAAATTTAATATTAGTTGCGTGCTGCTTAAATACTTTTTCTATCTCATCAGGAAGCTGGGAAAGCTTGGATGTTTCGCGCTTGGCAAGTTCTGCATTCCATTCCGTTCTAATTTCCTCAACACGGCTTGCTACATTCACCATTTGTGTCTGGGGTGTAAAAACGGACGTATCAAGCAGGAACACCCCATTTTTTGTGGTAAGGAGTATTTCGCGTCCATCAGGCGACCATTCCCAGCTTGATTCTAAAAGATTACCATCGGTAATCCTTCTTGCATCTCTGTTAAATCCCAAAGGCAAGTTTACGGTTTCAAGCACCCAAAGCCCGGCTTTTTCCTCATTGTCCGAATTTGTAGGTACACCGTATGAAATTTTTGAAAAATCAGGGCTAAGTGTTGGATTAAAAGCGCCCGAAAAAGTAAGTGCGGTTAATGAAGGCGCAAGCTGTACCAAAAAAGCATCAATTTGGGTAACCGTTTCCTTTTCTATAGTAATGCGCTTCTCCCAGGGAAGAAATCCCTCCTTTTTAACCTGGATATTATAAGTTCCGGGTATTAACGAAATAGTGTTGTTGGTAGCGGTCTTAAGCTCATTATCTACAAAAACTTGTGCACCTGTTGGATCCGAATTGGCAACCAAAAGCCCCCTTGTGCTTATTGAAATTTTTTCCTCTCTAAGCCCAAGCCGATACCCGCGGGCATAAAGTATTGCTATACTTCCAAAAATAATGAGTATCACTACGGTGAGCAAAAAAACGGCAATTCTTGCCTTTGTCATAGCTAATTATACCACTTGTTGAAGTGGGATTTCATTAATATACTTACAATAGTCAATTTTAATCAAATATATCTTAATACAATGATAATAGATCAAAATGTATACAATATTCATTAATCATTAATCTATGTTGCGCAAACGTTTAGCCATAGATTTAGGTACAGCCAATACTCTTGTCTGGATAGCTGGTGAGGGAATAGTCGCAAACGAGCCAAGTGTAGTAGCGATTTCTGCTGAGGACAATAAAGTCGTGGCCGTTGGCGAAGACGCCAAAAGAATGCTGGGCCGCACTCCCGAAACATTAGTCGCAAGTAGGCCAATGAGAGAGGGAGTAATTGCCGATTATCAAGTAACAAAAGCAATGCTTCGCTATTTTATCAACAAGGTGGCTTCAAAATCTTTCGTCTTAAGGCCGGATGTGATGGTTTGCGTACCAGCGGGGTGCACACAAGTCGAGAGACGTGCGGCACTTGATGCCACTTTGGAAGCCGGAGCCGCCCATGCATATCTTATAGATGAGCCATTGGCTGCTGCAATCGGGGCAAATATACCGGTATCCGCTCCAAGCGGACACATGATAATCGATATTGGAGGAGGAGCGGCTGAAGCAGCGGTTCTAAGCCTTGGGGGAGTCGTTGTTCACAAAAGCGTACGGGTCGCAGGAAATAAAATAGACGAAGCAATTCAAAATTACCTCAAAAAAAAACACAACTTAATAATAGGAGATCAAACTGCAGAGGATATAAAAATTAAAATAGGCTCCGCAGTAAAACTGGAAAAAGAAGAAAAAATACAGATTTCAGGAAGGGATGTGGTATTCGGCCTGCCAAGAAGTGTGGTGGTAACGTCAACTGAAGTAACAGACGCAATTTATCCGCCCCTATCCCAAATTATAGGCGCAGTTAAAGCAGTTCTTGAAGAAACGCCCCCCGAGCTTGCTTCCGATATTATAGATAAGGGAATTGTTATGAGCGGAGGCACAAGCCTTCTTAGAAATTTTGATAAATTATTAACAGAAGAAACGGGTGTTCCAAGCCATGTTGCAGAAGAGGCTTTGTACTGTGTCGTGCGCGGAACAGGAATAGTGCTTGAAAACATAGAACTCTGGAAGAGAAGCGTTACAACGAAAAGATAAAACTATAAGTTTTTAAGAGATAACAAATTTCTTAAAAAAACAAAAAAAATAAAAGTTTTAAAATTAAAAAAACAGTAAAATTAAAAAAATTCGAACAATAAAATAAAGTATATAGTATAAACTAATTAATATTTTAGAGATTGTTGACAAAATGAGGATAACATTAAAAAATTTAAGTCAAAAAAATGAATAAAAAATTTCAACAGAATTGTTAATTTTTAAAACGGTATAATTTAATTATTATAACTTATAGTAAAAGTGACAAAAAAATAAAAAAATCGGTATTACAAAAAGTCATAAAAACCAAACCAAATTTAGCTATAGGTTATTAATAAGAAAGCATTTTTATAATCCAAACAAAAATTGGTTATAAAAAGGCTCTAAAAAATATCAAAAAACCAAGTAATAAAGACAAAAAATGACTCGCAAACACGGAAAAATAATGGGAATTAGCATTTCTAGCACTCAAGTGAGCAAAGTGCTAAAATTTATAGACTTTAGCCTCAAAAAAAAGCACAAATTTTTTATTGCTACACCAAATCCTGAAATTTTAGTTGAGGCTAGCAAAAACAATAGTCTTCAAAAAGCGCTTAGATCCGCAGACATCTTGCTTCCGGATGGCGCCGGTCTTATTTTAGCCTCAAAATTTTTAGGCTTTAAGCTTAATCGGATAACAGGAAGAAAAATGTTTGAAAAAATCCTAAAGTTTGCAGATCAAAAAAATTTAAAAATTTTTCTCTTGGGCTCCTCAGGAAAAGTTATATCGCTTTGCCTCAAGCGCTTGAAAGGTGAATATAGCACCATAAAGGCATCAGGCTTTGAAGGGCCTTTTTTAGATAAAGAGGGTAGCCCTATTACCAATAAAGACTTGGAAGCAGAAAAAAGGGCTTTGAGAATGATAAACACCTTTAAGCCTGATATTCTATTTGTAGCCTTCGGGGCGCCAAAGCAAGAAATCTGGCTTAACAACAACTTACATAAGCTCAAAATAGGTGGGGGTATGGTTGTTGGTGGTACATTTGATTATTTTTCAGGGGTAAAGCCGCTGCCGCCGCGCTTTCTCTCCAAAATAGGCCTCGAGTGGCTCTGGCGCCTAATTTACGACCCAAAAAGATTAAAAAGGATCTTTAATGCACTTGTCGTTTTCCCATTTTTGGTACTGTTCAAAAAACAAAATGAAAGAAAAAATTAACGTTTTCGGACTTAAAGGATGTATGCTTCCAAACGGTAATCTGTGCGAGGTTTGTTGCAAACTTTTTGAGCATCCCATACACGAATCATTTGGAGAAGTTACAGTTAAAAAAGCATTGTCTCCATGCCCTTATCTTAAAAGCTTAAGAGGAGAGGGTAGAGGTTGCTTATTGCATAAAACTTCTGAACAAACAGATGTTTGTGCAAATTTCCACTGCAGTCAATATCCGGATCCTGAATACATCATTGCCGGGGCAATAGCTTTTGGTGAAATAACTTGCGAAGAAGCAGCCTCCATAGTAGATGAAGAAGCGCTTGAAAGAATAATCGAAAGGTCAGAACAAATAAGATTGAAATATAATAATAGAGCTCAAGTAGAATACTTTGAATTTGAACAGCCATGAAAGCCGCAGCAAAAGCAACCTCAAATATAGCATTCATAAAATATTGGGGCAAAAAAGATGAAGCTTTAAGAATTCCTGCGAATTCATCAATCTCAATGAATCTTTCAAACGCTTACTCAATTACCTCTGTGGAATTAAGTAAAAACCTGAAAAAAGATCAAGTTTACCTAAATTCTAAAAAAGCCGAGGAAGATGAATACACCCGTATAGTAAAGCATCTTGATTTAATTAGAGCTCTGGCAAAATCAAATCTTTTTGCCAAAGTTAAAAGCAGAAATAGTTTTCCAAAAGGCACTGGTATTGCTTCATCGGCTTCGGGATTCGCCGCACTTACTCTTGCTGCTACTAAAGCTTTTAAGCTAAATCTGTCTCAAAAAAAGCTCTCAATCTTAGCGCGCCTTGGATCAGGCTCGGCATGCAGGTCAATTCCGCCCGGGTTCGTTGAGTGGGTTAAGGGGGCAGATTCGAAAACCTCATACGCAAAAACGCTTTATCCTCCAAGCTATTGGGATATACTCGATATCGTAGCAATAGTGGGGGAATCCAAAAAAGAAATTTCTTCTACAAAAGGGCATTCCCTAACCGGCACAAGCCCATTTTTTAATAAAAGAATTGCCGATTTGCCTCAAAAAATAAAAGATATTAAAAAAGCTCTTAAATTCAAAGATTTCACTAAATTAGGGACCATCATCGAAGAAGAAGCTCTAAATATGCATGCGGTAATGCTCACCCAGCGCCCGCCGCTTATCTATTTCAACTCAAGCTCACTTTCGATAATTCGCGAAATTTACGAGATGAGAAAAAAGGGGATAGAAGCATACTTTACACTCGACGCAGGCCCCAACGTTCATATTATCTGTAAGGCGCCAGACGCGCCAAAAATCAAAAAAATTCTCAAAAACCAAAAGATTGTCAAAAAAATTTTGGTTAACAAACCTGGAAACGGCACTGAAATAATTTAGCGAAAAATACATATGCTATAATCCATCATTATGGAGCGACGCTTTGAAATAGAAAAGATAGAAATAAGCAATTTATATAGCTTGATTACTAACCCCTTGAGAAGAGACACGTTGGCAAGAAAACAGCAAGGTGTTGGTGTGGTTATTATTTCAGATAGAAAAATTTTGATGGTTCAGGAAAATAGAAAAGATAAAAAGTATGGCACAGAAGTTGATATGTGGTCTTTTCCGGCAGGTACTATGGAAAAGGAAGAATCTCCAGCCGATACTGCAATGAGAGAAGTTTTAGAAGAGACAAATAGTCGGATAACCTCACTAGAGTACTTTGGGTCTTATTTTTATACCAACCAAGCAATAGGCCACATTTATCTGGGAAATATAGATCCTGAACCTGATGGTCTTAAATCAAACGATAGTGACATTAAAAACGTCAAGTGGATCCCAATAGAACGCATGTTAAATGGTGAAATGAATCTAAGACCTTTTGTAAAAGAGATAGTCATGGATGTTACTCTTAATGGTCACGATTCAAAATAAAATCAATTAAAAGCTTGATACTACTCCTTTGAGGCTCTTTTTTAAGAAATCCTAGCCGCGCTTCAAACAACCGGTTAGATTTGTCCTTCAAATGTCTGGCCGCGCTCCGTGCATAATCAATACTTCCGTGCTTGTTCATCATATTTAAAATCCACTTTATTTCCTTTTTGGTTTTTTGCTCTCTTTTTTTGCCGAGGATCACCCCAAGCTTTTCAAAATCCGATTTGTTTAAATTTCTTGCAAGATGTCCGAGAATAAGCGTTCTTTTCCCCTCATATATATCATTGGCCATCTCTTTTTTCCCGCCGAAATCGCCGGTTAGATCCAAAATATCATCAACAAGCTGAAAGCATCGCCCAAGATAAACCCCAAACTCAGTTATAGCCTGAAGCTCATCCTCACTCGCACCTGCGATAATTGCTCCGAGCCTCATTGGACCGGCGATTGTGTAGTAAGAAGTTTTTCCGTCAACTATAAAAAAATAGTCTTCATCACTGATCGTTTTCCGATTATTTTCTGTCCAGATGGCTTCAACAGATTGTCCCATATAAGTTCTAACAAGAATTTTGTACATTTCTTCGTATATCGCCTCGGATTTTTCTCGCCCCAGAAGTTTGTAATTTTTGGATAACAATTGCCATATTGCGCTTTGGAGATGGTCCCCTGCGTTGATAGAAACATTTACTCCGTATATCCTGTGAAGCGCTTTTTTGCCGCGTCTTTTGGTTGATCCATCCATAATATCATCATGTACAAGAAGAAAGTCCTCGGATAGCTGCATAGCAGTAGCGGTAGGCAAAATTTTCTTGCGGCTAGCTCCCATTGCTTCTGCCGTAAGCATTAGAAGTGCCGGCCTTAAATATTTACCCTTGCGCCTTGGATATTCGCGAACGGCATGAGAGTGAATATTGGTATAATTTTGATACTTTTTAGGTATTCTAAATTTTTCTGGGAATAAGGGATCGTCAAGCGCTCTGTCAATAAGAGGCCAAATTATTTTTCTATAATCCTCTAAAATTTTATAGGCTTCGTGTTTTTTAGCTGTCATTCCAGGTAGATTATATTTCAAATGATATCACAAACCAAATATGTGATATAATCTTTACTATGCCGGAAAAGTTGGCAACTCTTCCCAAAGGCACAAAAATTCCAAACCATATAGCAATTATCCCGGACGGCAACAGGCGCTGGGCTAGGGCAAGAGGATTGGATCCTTCGGATGGGCATAAAATAGGAGCGGAAAGGGTACACGAGATTGTCTGTACCGCACGCGATTGGGGAGTACATACAGTTACCTTTTGGGGGCTTTCTACCGAAAACTGGCGTGAAAGAAGCCCCAAAGAAGTAAAAATTTTATACCAAACAATAAATAAATTTATAGATAAGCATCTTGTTGAAGCAAAAAAAGACGGAGCGAGAATAATCCATCTTGGCAGAAAAGATCGCCTTCCTCGCTGGCTAATTAAAAAAATTAGCAAAGCGGAAAAAGAAACCATTAACAATACAAAATATGTTTTCAATATAGCCTTGGATTATGGCGGCCAGGACGAAATAATTCGTGCAGTTCAAAAAATAGTCAAAGACAAAGTCAAGCCTGAAGAAATAACGGTAAAATTAATAGATAGCTATATGGATACAAAAGACCAGCCATATCCGTATCCGGATCTTTTAATTAGAACATCAGGTGAGCAACGAACAAGCGGTCTTCTTCTCTGGCAATCCGATTACACAGAAATGTACTGGGAAACAGATCATCTTCCGGCATTTACCCCGGAAAAGCTAAAAGATGCAATCCTTGATTATTCAAGACGAAGAAGGCGTTTTGGCGGAAACGATAGCGAAAAGCACTTTGCCTTTAAACCTGCTGTCGCGGCCAAATTGGAGCTTGATTGGTGGAGATTGGCAAATATTCCCGAGGACAAGTCTTTCGGAGAATATACAAAGGAGCATCTTGTTGAGCAGTGGGGATTATCAAAAAGTTTGGCCGGAAAAGGCGCAAAGCTTATGGCAGAGGCCTTGGTTCATGGAAAAAGAGAAAAATGGGTTAAGTCCAAAAAATACCTAAAAGAATTTTATAAACTCATTAAAGACGAGGTTAAGCTGGCTTTCGAGCCTTCGCTTGCTGCATCATTCGAGATAAACATACTCCAGCAGATAAACGGCGGATCAAAAGAGATAGAAACAGAAAAAATAGAATACGAATCAAGAAGGTTATTATCCGAAGTCTATAGAATAAGCGATCTGCAGGCCAGGAAAGCAGCCCACCTAAGAGCACTTGCAACCCTGGAAAGAAACAGGGCGGAGCGTGGAGAAGGGGATGACCATTGGGTTAAAGCTGGTACTTATCTTGAACTATATTACGAAGCCCTCAAGGACCGCATTGCCTAAATATATTTCAATACGATTTTTTTTGCTTTCTTAATAAAAACAGAATCTTCCATAGCAACGCTTAGGCTATTTGTTCCTTTAGTTTTACATCCGCCAAAAATATAGACATTACCTCCGGTTCCAAGCTCAAAATAAGCATGCTGAACATTTGTAATAAAGTTTTCCTCAAAAAACTTTTCAGCTTCGGCCTTAAATTTAGGCCATGAATTTTTCTTTCCGGACTCATGCTCAATTAAAAGTCTCCCCAATCCTTGAAGAGCACGAGCCGTTCTCATAAACTCTGAAATTCCTTGGGTATAAAAGACTCTAAATTCGGTAGCGACATTATCTATGCACTTTGAATTTTTTAGTTTGATAAAGTTTTGTTGATTCATAACTCCTCCCGCCCCTTTTTCATAAGGGCCGCCTTCTCTAAGCCTTCCCGAATCAGAGCTCCACCCGCACGCGGCAACAGCGCTCATAATAAGGTGCGCTTCGTCTGAAACATTAATTCCGCCTAAAGTAAAATGTGTTTCATATTTAAATCTCGGATCAAGAAACCCGCGAAGATATAAATAATAAACCTCACGCGACAAAGTCAGATAACTATTTGCAGGATTTAGAGAAAACTCATAAATTCCATCTTTACCTTGAGGAATCCCCATGCCTTCCGCTGCCAATTGATAGCATTCCGATACACTAAGATGGGGATAATCCTCACGGCATATATATATTTCCCGACTAGTCCTTGGAATTTTATGCTCAAACACCTCAATTTCAGCGCCAATTGTCGGTGTAAAAGGTAATGGGTTTCTCTCCCTTTCTTCCCAGTGAAGTTTCCTGTGGAGTGGATTTAGCAAAAACCTATACAAAGAAAGCATTTCGTCATTTACAGTAATAGGGGGCATGTCGTCATCTTGCTGATAATGTGACACAGCCATTCTGTCAACCGAGACAAGCCTCTTTTCTATTTCATTTAAAGCCATGGGAAGTGTATTTTACCAAATTGCTTATTGACATAGGAAGTTTATTTTTGATACCTTGTGATTAAGAAAGATATTAGATAAGTTCAAAACTATATCAAAATGACAAAAGATACATCAAAAACTAAAAACATTGACATAAATAATCTCCCTGATTTATTAACAGTTAGGGAAGTAGCCCAGCTTCTAAGAGTCTCTCCCTTGACTATAAAAAGATGGGGTAAAAGAGGAAAGCTACCACCCATACGAATAAACTCCCGAGGCGACCGCCGCTACAAAAAAGAAGCGGTTCTCTACCTTCTCGGCATGCAGTCCCCGAACGAATAACTTACTTTTCATACTATATATACACGAAATACGTTTTTTGCTAAACTCATCTTAGATATAAAAAAATAAATCTGCCCATGCTAAAGACTAAGTTCAAACTCGGTCAAAAAATTGTATTTAAAATAGCTAAAAAAATTTTCTTGCTTTTTTTAATATTTTTATTTGCTTTCCCCTTTAATATTATTGTGCCGAAAACAAATAGCGTTTTTGCCTCGACATCCCATGTAATTACTACGCGCGAAGATTGGGATAGCGGCGAATTCAATTTCGTTGAATCCGAGACTGAAAACGGATCTATAAAACTCAGAGCAGATGGTGAATGGGAGCCAAGAAGCTTTGAAACACCAAATCTTACGTTGTCATACGGCGCGTCTTTTGTCTCTGACGGTACTTATATTTATGTGTTAAGAGGATACGGGGACGATGCTTTTTGGAAATATAATCCGAATGATGATAAATGGGAAGACCTTGCAAGCCCTGATCTTGGGGCTTATCACGGAGCAGATCTTGTAATTATAGGCAACTACATATATGCAATTTTCGGCGGCAATCAGCCTAACTTCGCCAGGTACGACAAGGAATCCGACGCATGGACCAATCTTGAATCACTTCCTGCTTTGGTAAATACGGGGGGATCACTGGCAACGGACGGTACGGATATCTATGCTATGAGAGGCGGATCAACCACAGTATATTTTTATGATGTAAGCGAAGACGATTGGTTGGAAAAACCCGAATTTCCCTCATCCGTATCTTATGGAGACTTGGTTTATCACAATGGCTATCTATATAATGTTGATAACAGCAATCCAAACAGATTTTTCAAATATTCTGTGGCGGACGGTTCTTATGAACAGCTTGAAAGCCCGCCCCAAAGAATAACAAACGAAACAGACGCGACCATTCACGATGGCTACATCTATTACATGCGCTCCTCAAATACTACGGATTTTTATAGATACAACCTGTCCGGTGGAACCTGGGAAACATTAACATCAACGCCCCAAAATAGCCGAGGAGGCGTAGTCTATCACTCCGCTGATAACTATATTTACGTTTTTCGAGGCAATTCAAGCTACGATTTTTGGAAATACGATATTTCTAACGATTCATTCCTTGGCCCTACCGACTCTCCGGTAACACTCTATAGGGGAAGCGATATGCTCTACTACAATTCGAATTTTTATATTCTAAGAGGATACAATACCCCGACATTTTATGAGTATGATATTTCGGAAGCAACTTGGACCCAAAAAGCTGACGCACCGGGTAACATTTATTACTACACTCGGGGAACAGCCGCCGGGCAGTATCTTTATTTTTTCCAAGGAAACAGCACAAGCTTTTATAGCTATGATCCTCTGGAAAATTTATGGACGACGCTAACGCCGGCTCCACTTTCAACTAGCGAAGGAGCACTTGCTTATCCGGGGAGCGGGGACTATATCTACGCAATCCGTGGAGGTGGAACATCAACATTCTGGCGCTATAGCATTTCACAAAACGAGTGGCAAGATAACGAAGCAGAGGATCTGCCCTCGGGAATAGCAGCGGGAAGCGGATCGGCTTTAATCAGCGTTGAAGGAGATCTGTTTTTGCTTTTAGGTTCAGGAACGCCTGGATTTTATAAGTACGATGTATCTGAAAATTCCTGGTCGGCATTGCTTGAGGCTCCTTTTGCGCCTTCAAACAGCTCGGACATTGCTTACGATAACTCAAATAAAATACTGGCGATTGCATCCAACTACGATGACGATCTTTATGAATACAATATTTCCTCAAATACATGGAGGCGTCTTGCCAACATGTCTGAATACTATGGATACAAACTTGGCACTGCCAATGGAAGCTCAATTGAATACGACGGCTTAGGAAGCTTCTATATAGTAAGGGGACAGACAACAATTAATCTTCTTAAATATAACCCAAGCAATTACAATTATCCGGTTTCCGGTACTTGGATAAGCGATGCCTTAGATTTATCCTATGTATCAAGCTGGGTTTCGCTTTCGGCAAGCACAACCACACCTTCCGATTCCTCTATAAACCTTGAAACAAGAACCAGCAGCGATTTATCTAACTGGTCATCATGGGAAAGCGTATCAGAAGGCACTATCTTCTCGCCGGCCAACCGCTATATCCAAATAAAAGCAACGCTCTACGCATCAACAGATAGAACTGAAACTCCAAAACTTAATGACATAACTGTTGCTTATACCGGAGACGAGGTAGATCCACTAAATCCAAGTAGCGTAACGGCTTTGTCGCAGCAGGTAGGAGGAAGCAGCTTAACAAGCGGGGAGACATATTCTCACGCTCATCCTTACTTCTATTGGTCTGGTTCGGATGAGCATACTTCGGTAGCAGGATATTATGTTTATTTCGGCGCTTCAAGTGACGCAAATCCTAAAACACAAGGGAATTGGCAAACATCAGGTATTTTTACCGTTACAACACCACTATCCCAAGGAAGCTATTACTTAAGGATAATTACCAAAGATCAAGTAGGAAACGAGTCGGATCCGGTAACACTTTTTACATACGTTTACAGCGGTGTGGGGGCGGATCAGTCATTTACGGCGGACGAAACATCCGAGTTTCTTGGTACAACATCAAATGTAGATGTTTCAAACGACCAGATTACCCTTGCTTCGGTAGACGGCTTTTGGCTCGAAGAAAGATTTAGCCTTGCTCCGGCGGGCCTTCAATATGCAGCGCACACTCCGGCTTACGTCAGCTCTACAAATAAACTTTATATCCTTCGTGGAGCAAACGACAATGTTTTTTTAGAGTACGATCTAACAACAGATACATGGACCACGCTTTCTCCGGCTCCCGATGCGGCAAGAATGGGTGGAGGAGTAATCGAAGGTCCGGCGGGATATCTATTTGCGCTTCAGGGAAACAATACCAACAAGTTCTGGCGCTACAGCATAGCTACAGATGAATGGAGCGATGAAGAAGCATCCGATGCTCCAAGCAACGTTTACTACGGAGGAAGCATGGTTTACGACCAATCCCGCTATATTTATGCAACCCGTGGGGACAATACCGATTCGTTCTGGCGCTACGACACTATTGATAACACATGGAGCAGCTCGGCAGTAGCTTCTCTAAATTTCGGGGCACCCACAAACGTAGGCACAAACAATGCATATACCGGAGCAGACCTTGTATTTGATGGAGATGATACAATCTATGCAATACAGGGCAATTATCAGGCCGGTTTTTCCGCTTACAGTATAAGCAGTAACGAGTGGACACCCCTTTTAAATCTGCCGATTCTTCCCAGTTCCGGTGCTTCAATCGAAATCTCAAGCGACAATTCTTCAATCTACTACGCCCCCGGAGATAACCAAACGGATTTATTTAAATACAGTATTGCAAGCAATACCTGGTCCCAAATGTCCGATGCTCCGGCAAGTATAAGTTATGGCGGATCAATAAGAAGAATTGGCGAAAAGCTTTACGTAATAAGAGGAGGAAACCAGACACAAATTTATACATACAACACGGAAACCGATATGTGGAAAGTTCCTGTGCGAGGTTTATTTGGCCCCGTTTTTCAAGGGACTTCCCTTGATTCCCTTAATTACAGCAGCGCTATAGCCAAAGGCGTTGGGTCAAATTTTTACATGATACGCGGCAATTACGCAAACGACTTTATAAGCTACAATTCTCAAACAGGCGAGGTAACAAGGTTAAAAGACTTGCCCTCCGGTTCTTATTTGGGTGCCAGTTTAGTTTACGACAGTGTAAACGCCAAAATATATTATCATCCGGGTGTATATTGGAACCATTTTTATGTATATGACACCTCAAGCGACACATGGAGCGAAGAAACAAGCGACCCCCCGCCAGCCGCTCCCAACGCAGGATCAAGCATGGTATATGACGGATCAAGATATATCTATCTATCTCGAGGTGGATGGACAAATTCGTTTTATCGCTTTGATACAGAAAACCAATCGGCAGGAACTAAGTGGGAAACTTTAAACAACACCCCCGCTTCTTTAAGCTATGGATCAGAACTGGTTTATAAAGATAGCTATATCTATACTCTGCGGGGTGCAAATGAAGCCAATAATCCCTTTTATCGGTACGATACGGTGGAAGGCACCTGGGACGATGCGGCGGTGGCGGATCTTGATATAGATGTTTATTACGAAGGCTTTTTGGTGGATGGCCACGATGGCTATCTTTATGCGGCAAGAGGCGATAACGCAAATGAATTCTATCGTTACTCAATAAGTGAAAACAGTTGGGAAAGTTTGGCCAGTGTACCCGGTCAGGTTTACAGAGGAGGCGCGGCTATATCAGACGAAGCAGGCAAAATCTTGGTTTTCGCAGGAGCGGGGACAAATACATTTAACGACGCTCTTTATACCTATGTCCAAAACACAAGCTCTTCAGGTTTTCAAGAGAGTGGTACATACACCTCACAAGCACACGACCTTACAAGCGTTTACAAATGGGGTAATATTACCCTTACTTATCAATCTGCTTCGGATACAACGCTTCAAGTAGAAACGCGCACTTCAAGCGACGGATCGGACTGGTCCGGATGGCAGGAATCAACTAAATTAAAAACAATCGCCACAAGCTATGAATATTTGATCAATTCGCCGGCGAATCGCTATATTCAGGTGCGTTTTAGCCTAGATTCTACAAACGGAATTTATTCAGGTGTTATTTCAGACTATACAATCAATTATTATCAGGATTTAACAGCACCTTCTAACCCCGCTGCGATAACGACATATAGCAGTAGTAATAAAACTATCGAGTTGACAGAATCCGATGCTTGGTATTCATACACCTCTCCTTATTTTGATTGGCCGGATGAGGAAACAGCGGGAGGTGCTACAGACAGCTCAACCGGCTCCGGAGTAGTGGGTTATTATGTTTATTTTGGTACAAATGAAAGCGCAGACCCAGCAGTCTCAGGTGAATTAACCTCAGATACATATTATCAGGCACAAAATTTGGTAACAGGCCAGACATACTATCTGAGAATAAAAACGGCTGACGATGCAGGCAACACACAGGAAGAAATTTGGCAGCCTTTTATCTATAAATTTGACAGCACCAACCCCTCAATACCAACAGGTCTGGAAGCGGACCCTTCCGGATATTCGGCTGTTGACAGCTTTAGCTTTGGCTGGAATGCCTCAAGCGATCCCGAGTCGTTAATAACATCTTACTGCTACAAAACAGGTGCCGAAAGTGGTGCCTGGTCCTCCGATCAATGCGCCGACGCATTGACGGTGTCAAGCGTACCGTCGTATAAGACGGGAGCAAATGTTTTTTATGTAAGAAGCAAAGATTCGGCCGGAAATTATTCGGATTATGCAACTGTTACTTATTATTTTAATACAGGCGCTCCTTCTGCGCCTCAGAACCTAAGCGTAACACCCTCTGTTAATACGCTAAATTCGTTTTCGTTCTCATGGTCTGCCCCCGCAGTCTATCTCGGCAGCGAATCAAACATCAAGTATTACTACAGCATCAACGCCCTCCCCACAGCTCAAAGCGTAACCGAAACGCTAACGTCAATGCTTTCGGCAGGTGCGTATGCAACTCTGCCTGGAGAGAATACATTCTATGTAGTAGCAAAAGACGAAGCAGGAAACATGGATTACAATAATTATGCTTCAATCACATTTACCGCAAATACCACAGCACCGGGTATCCCGACAAGCGTTGATATAGCGGATGTTTCCGTAAAAGCGACAAGCAGTTGGAAACTTGCAGTTTCTTGGGAAGAGCCTAGCCTTACCGGAGCGGGTATAGCAACATATAAAATTTATAGATCAATAGACGGCATTGCCTACACTTACAGAGCATCCACAAGCGGAATTTCCTATGTTGACACAGGATTAACACAGCAAACCTATTACTACAAAATCAATGCATGCGATAGCGCCAATAATTGTGGTGAATTTTCAAGCACGGTATCAATGTATCCGGACGGCAAATTTACAGAAGCGGCGCCTTTGATAAGCGATCCTTCTGTAAGTAATATAACGACCCGTAAGGCTGTTGTTTCTTGGACGACTTCAAGAACAAGCGATTCCAAGGTGGCTTACGGCACCTCATCCGGAAGCTATTTTACAGAAGAAGTAAGTAACTCGGATCACGTAACAAGCCACACAATTACACTGACAAATCTTGAGCCTGGAACTACATATTATTACATAGCAAAATGGACCGATGAGGACGGGAACACAGGCACAAGCTCGGAAAATACTTTTGAGACAAGCCCCGCTCCCTCGGTAAAAGACGTATCCGTTTCTGAAATAGGTATAGAATCGGCGCTGATAACATTTACCGTAACAGGAGCTTCCAAAATAAAAATATACTATGGCGAATCTACATCCTTCGGAGGTATAAAAGAAATAAGTACCTCCGCCTCTGAATCAACATATACGGCGCAATTGACAGGTCTGCTTGACGGAACAAAATATTACTATAAAATTAACGCCTTTGATAGCGAAGAATATGAATACGCAGGTACAACACTTGATTTTGAAACACTTCCGAGGCCGCAAATAAGCGAAGTCACCGTCCAACAAGTCAAAGGAACCGCTCAACCAACCCTACTTGTCACCTGGGAAACAAACACCGAAGTGTCAAGCATTGTTTCTTACTATCCTTTGGAAAATCCTCTTCAGGCAAGAGACGAAATAAACGCAGATCTTACAAAAGGGGAGCACAAAATGATCGTCCGCGGCCTGATGCCCGAAACGGTTTATGCGCTTGTTATAAAAGGAAGAGATAAAGTAGGAAACGAAGCCGTCTCTGATGTAATTAACTTAACAACTTCTTCCGATACACGCCCTCCACAGATAACAAATCTAAAAGTTGAAGGTAGCCTTATGCCGAATATATCGGATCAGGGCGAATCGGTAACCCAGCTGGTAGTTTCCTGGGATACGGACGAGCCCTCATCGGCACAAGTTGAATTCGGAGAGGGCACGGCAGATACTTACGCTCAAAAAACCCAAGAAGACTCAAATCTTACATATAATCATCTTGTAGTTATATCCGGACTTTCTCCAAGCAAAGTTTATCATCTTAGAGCGGTTTCAAAAGACAAAGCCGGAAACGAGGGTAAATCAGTTGATACCGTAACTATCACCCCCAAGGCCACAAAAAGCGCTCTTGATCTTGTAATTACAAATCTTTCCGAAGCATTCGGGTTTCTTAAATAAATTTGATAAACTAAAATAAGATGCAGGACGATTTAATCAGATTTTTTTCAACAACAGAAATATCGGTTTTCAAGGGATTGTTTTTTATTACAACAGCCTTTTTTTTAATCTCAATATTTATAGTAATTCTTCTTTCGGCGCTTTCTACAACCACTTTTATTAAAAAAAGAGATAAAAAAAATAGAAATAAGCTGATAATGGTACTAATTATCCTTCTGGCACTTCCGGTCGGCGTTTCAACAATGGCTCTACAAAAAAGTCTTGGAAAAAGTTCCAAGGCATATTCTATTGGTATTGTTTTTAAAGAATCTGTACCCCTTGATGATTCAAGCTATCTTGTTAATATAGAAACAAAATCTCCACACATTCTCTATCTTAAAGCAAAGCTTCCTACTGGCGATTTTGAAACAATAATGCCCACTTATTCGCTTGAGAAAAGGAAACTCCACTCGTTTATTATCCCGCGGGAACATCTCGACGATCTTTATATAGTGGCAGAGGATTTGGAAATGCCTTTTGATATTTCCGATTAACCAAAATGGAATATACAAAGATCGTCCAAATAAATAATCTAACTAAATCTTTTAGAGTAGGCAGTCAAGATATCAACGTACTCAAAAATATTTCATTTTCGATTTCGAATGGAGATTTTGTAATAATAGTTGGCCCTTCCGGGTGTGGTAAATCAACACTTCTTCATACAATCCTAGGTCTTGAGCCTCCGACAAGCGGGGATGTAATTTTCCTTGGCAGAAACGTCTATCGTGAATTGGCAACCGAGGACGAGCGGTCTGATTTTCGGAAAAAACATATAGGCATGGTTTACCAGCAATCAAATTGGGTAAAAGCGCTTACTTCTATAGAGAATGTTTTTTTTCCGCTGATGCTTATGGGCTACGACGAGGAGCTCTGCAGACAAAAAGCCGAGGACATGCTCAAAAAAGTAAACATGCTTGAGTGGAAGGATTTCATTCCCACAGAACTCTCCGGTGGACAGCAGCAAAAAGTCGCTCTCGCAAGAGCACTGATTAATAATCCCGATGTAATTATCGGAGACGAGCCTACGGGAAATCTGGATTATGCGTCCGGCGAAGAGATTATGAATCTTTTTATAGAGCTTAACAGCAAAGAAAAAAAGACCGTAATAATGGTTACTCACAACCTTGATTATTTAAACTACGCAAAAACGACAATAAGGTTGTTTGATGGACAGCTTGTCGGTATATATAAAGAAAAAGATAGGAAGCAACTTGCAAAAGATATAGAAAAATTTAAGCTTGGAAACAAATCTCAAAACAAAAATGAAAAAAGCATTTGACAAGGTAAAAAATTTCCCAAAAATTAGTTTTGGAAAAATTGTTCTTTCATCTTTAAAAGAATTTGTATCAATATTTTTTTTTAACATCGTTTTGATCGTTTATCTTTTGGAAATTTTTTTCGTATGGATATCTAAAAGAAAATTTTTTCCCAAAATAATTTCGAGAAAAATTAGTCCACCGGTTCGCAAAGTTACTAATAAAATATACTCTCTATCTAAAAGATCCGAAGGCAGTATAAATACAATTAGTTTGATCAATCTTGCCTTAAGAAGCATGAGAACCAAAAGATCCAGGACTTTTGTTACAATCGGTGGAATGTCCGTAGGTATCGGTGCGATAGTTTTTCTTGTATCGATAGGTTATGGCCTTCAAAGGGTAGTGGTTAGCCGCGTTGCGAGACTCGAAGAGCTTAAACAGTATGAGGTAAGCACCCAAATCGGTTCGCAGGTTAAAATTACAGATTCGTCAATGGCTGATATCTCAAACATAGACGGTGTAGTAGAAACTCTGCCGCTTATTGCAGTAGTAGGAAGGGTAAACTACCAAAACTCTGTTACGGACCTTGCAGTATATGGAGTAACTTCAAAATTTCTAGTTCACTCTGCTATAAAACCCATTAAAGGCGACACCTTCCGGACAGAAGAAGTTGTCGTTACTAAAAATATTCAAGAAGAAGTTTCAGGTGTTTCAGACACGAGGATTGATCAAAATATTGGAGATGAAATCGGAAAAGTGCATTTTTTAATACCCGAGGGTGAGCAGATAAAAGTAAGAAGCGAACCGTCAAAATCATCGTCACTAGTTGGCTATGCCAAAGGCACGGGTAATGCTCTTTTGGGCACTGAAGTATGGGGAAGTTATTATGATTCTGCTAACCCCGAAGACCAAGCAGAAAACACAAACGGGCAAAAAATGAGCAAATGGATAAAAGCAAGCCTGCAGGTCTGGGAAAAAGAAGGAAACGGCTTTACTGTAAAGGGGTTTATTTCAAAAGAGCAAATTAGGGTGTCAGGTGTTTTAGGCACTACAGATGAAATCGATGTTTCGGAGTTGGCAGAACTTATCGAATCAACAGGCTCGGCAGAAATCGAACTTCTCGAACTTGCTTCCGAATCGGCAGGGCTAAAGAATAATGAAATAAAAAAAGTTGATCTTGCTGAAAATACGCTTAAAGAAGCGGTTGTCAACAGATCCTTCTTAACTCTTTTAGGTATTGAAGAATCTCAAGCAGTAGGAAAAACTTTTGATATATCTTTTGTGATAGTCGGAGACCTTTTGTCAAATACGGAGGAAAAAATAGAGTCCATACCGGCTTCTTACAAAATAATCGGAGTTATCCCGGATGAAGATTCTGCCTATATCTACGTTCCTTTTTCAGATCTTAAAAGCCTTGGTATTAAAAATTATACACAACTTAAATTAGTAGTCGAAGACGATAAAAAACTTGAGCATGCCCGTAGGCAAGTAGAAGCTATGGGTTTTACAACATCCTCTGTAATAGATACGGTAAATCAAATAGATCAGCTGTTTGCCACCCTAAGATTTGCCCTTGCTTCGGTTGGAATGATAGCGCTGGCAGTTGCCGCCCTTGGTATGTTCAATACAATGACGGTATCTCTACTTGAAAGAACAAGGGAAGTAGGATTAATGAAAGCAATGGGAATGAGATCCGGCGAGGTAAAAGATCTTTTTTTGACCGAGTCAATGACAATGGGCTTTCTGGGAGGTCTTTTTGGATTGGGCATAGGCTTTATTGCTGGAAAATTAGTAAGCGTACTTATATCCATATTGGCATTAAGTAAAGGCTTAGGCTTTATAGATATAAGCTATATTCCACCTATGTTTATACTAGTAATAATTATTATGTCCACTCTCGTCGGTCTTTTTACAGGTATTTATCCTGCCCGCCGTGCCAAAAACATCTCTGCACTCAACGCATTGCGCTACGAATAATATTGCTCCTTAAAGCAAGTAGAATGATATAATACGAATTATATGAAAAAGATTTTACCCTTACTATTAATAGTATATTTTTTTGTCTTTTCCGAGAAATCTGTTTGTGCTCAAATAAAGACGGAAGTCCCAAGCCCTACCGCGACTTTCGAGTCTGAACCAACAGCCTCGCCGGATCCGACTCCGGAGCCAACCCCAAGGGTTGACATTACCCAAAAAAGCGAAGAATCAATAGGCCCTCTCGAAAAGCTTTTAAACGATCAGGTGTTAGGGCCTGTTTTTCCCGCAAACCCACTTAAATATGCAATTCGTGCTTCAGTCAAAGCGGGAGTGCCGCCTAACACTATAGTACTTCTAATTCTCTTGCCGTTAATAGCCGCAGTTATAGCAGCGGCACGCCACATAATAGGCTTAAGAGGATTTGGTATTTTTCTGCCGGCTGCTTTATCAATAGTATTTGTTGCGATAGGCCCTGTAGTCGGGCTTTTGTTGTTTTTAGTTATAGTATCCGCCTCGACATTTTTTAGAATGCTTTTAAGAAAAATAAAAATCAAGCTTCAATATTTACCAAGGATGTCTTTGATTCTCTGGTTTGTTGTCTGCGGAGTTCTTTTGGTGTTGTTTCTCGCACCGCTTATCAAAATACCCGGGCTTACCAATGTTTCGATTTTCCCGGTTTTGCTTTTGGTTCTTCTTGCGGAAGATTTTACCAAACTCCAGCTTGGAAAAAGCGCACGTACAGCGGTAAGCTTTATAACGGAAACAATTATTTTGTCTTTGATATCATATATGTTTCTTACCATGCAGTCGCTTCAGCGTTATGCTTTGCTCAATCCGGAGATTACGCTTCTATCGGTTGCGGTTTTTGATCTCATATTAGGAAAATATACAGGCCTTCGCGTATTGGAATACTGGAGATTCAGAAAACTAATTAAAGGCTAAATCTATGAAAGCTCAAAACATCTTGGGTCTTAACGCAAGAACTCAACTTTTTTCATATCAATACAATAAACCAAAGTCAAAACGCATTGCCTCATCA
Source organism: Candidatus Woesebacteria bacterium UBA1430 (assembly GCA_002329465.1). Lineage (GTDB taxonomy): Bacteria > Patescibacteriota > Microgenomatia > UBA8517 > UBA8517 > UBA1430. Next base: position 26,167 of record DCTW01000005.1, read on the forward strand.
AAACTGTTAACTGAAAAGGTGCTTAAAAAGGCCGGTATTCCAACTCCGCTAATATATAAAAAATTTATAAAGCCGAAAGATATTCTTAATTTTGACTGGAACGGCCTGCCTGAAGCTTTCGTAGTTAAACCAAGCAGGGGACTGGGAGGAAATGGGATCATAGTCATTAAAAAAAGATCTAAAGACAAAACAGGTTGGATCACAACAAGTAGGAAAAAATTACTCGAAGAAGATTTAAAACTCCATGTTTTAGATATTTTAGAAGGCGCTTTTAGCATGCACAACTCACCGGACGCAGCCTTTATTCAGGAATACGTACCTCGCCATAAAGCTTTTAGAAAGTACGCATATCGCGGCACGCCTGATATAAGAATTATTGTTTTTAACAAAGTGCCGGTAATGGCGATGATGCGTCTTCCCACAAAAGATTCCGGCGGCCGAGCAAATCTCCATCAGGGCGCAATAGGTGTGGGAGTTGATATAGCAACAGGTATAACAACAAAGTCTATTTGGTATGGCAATCAGATCCGCTATAAACCGGGCACAAAAAGAAAGCTTCATGGTATTAAAATCCCTCACTGGACGGATATATTAAAAATTGCGGTCTTGAGCCAAGAAGCATCAGGGCTTGGACTTTTAGGGGTTGATATTGTTCTTCATCCTACCAAAGGGCCAATGGTTCTCGAGTTAAACTATCAGCCGGGTACGCAGATACAGCTTGCAAACATGGCAGGTCTTAGAAAAAGGCTTGAGAGAGTTGAAGATCTTAAAGTAAGAGATGCAGAGCATGGTGTTAAAATTGCAAAAGCACTTTTTATGTCTGACTTCTCAGATAGAGTAAAAGCAGATGAAGGGGTAAAAACAATTTCGTCATTAGAAGAGATAAAAATAAAAGGCGCTCAAAAAGGGCTCAGAAAAAAGGTTTACGCAAAAGTCGATACGGGTGCCTGGAGAACGTCAATTAGTAAAAAATTAGCCGAAGAATTAGGACTTCTTAATCAGAATAACATCCTTTGGACTAAAGAATTCAAAAGTTCTCTTGGTAAAGAAGAAAGGCCCGTTATAAGCCTTACATTTTGGCTTGCGGGTAGAAAAATCACAACTCCAGCTTCAGTCGCGAAAAGAATGACACTTAAATATCCAATAATAATAGGAAGAAAAAATCTTAAAGGTTTCTTGGTAGATCCGCACATTCCCATAGATAAAGTAAAGGAGGCAAGAGAAAAAAAATGAAAGTAGCTTTAGTTACCACACTTCCTTCACTTATTGAAAATAGCCGCATTAAAGAAGAAATAAAAGCCCTAAACTACAGCTTCACACTAATAGATTTAAGCAATTTTTCCTTCAGCGTAGTTGGAGGAAATTTAAGCGTAAAAGGCCTTACGGATCAAGAATTCGATATAATAATTTCAAGAGGAATATTTAGCTCAATAAAACCAATTATAGCCGTTCTTCAGGGATTAAGAAAAAAGGGAATTAAAATATTTGACAACAATTTTCTTCACGATCAATACCTTATAAACAAAACTTCCGATTTGGCAAAGCTGGCTTTAAATAATATCCCGGTTCCAAACACCGCTCAATCAAGAAATTTTTCCGACTACAAAAATTTATCAAGTAATTTAGGCTTCCCGTTGGTAATCAAATCTACACGCATGGGAAAAGGAGCAAATGTGTTCAAAATTTCTAATTTAAATGGTCTTTATAGATTTATCGAAGATGAAGAAAATCGAGGTCGTGAAGCTAAAAACTTTATTCTCCAAGAATTTATTCCTTATAAATACGACCTTCGTGTCTTAATTATCGGAGACAGGGTTTTTACGATGAGAAGAATACCGGCAAAAGGTGAGTTCAGAGCAAATTTTTCTTTAGGTGGGCATGTCGAAAAATTTGATTTGGATGAAGATGGCCTAAATTTGGCAAAATCTGCCCTTAAGGCAGTTGGTCTCGAAATTGGCGGAGTAGATTTGCTCATAACTAAAGACAACAAAAAATATGTTCTAGAAGTAAACCATACGGCTGGGTTTGTAGGCATGGAAAAAGCATATAATGAAAATATCGGAAAAGTATTTGTTGAATACGCCATAGCAAACGCAAGATGAAAATTTTAATAGTTGGTTTAGTCAAAAATAGCCAGATCGTTCGCCTTCAAGAAGAAGGAGAAAAACGAGGCCACAAAGTAGAAGGCTGCTACACAAACGAGCTTGTAATAGAAACTGGGTCAGATTTTTTTAACCCGACGCTTAGAGGAAAATCCCTGAAGAATTATGATCTAATTTACCTCTGGTCAGCAGGAAAACGCAGATGGGAATGGTACACAGCCTGTCTTTATCTTTGGGAAAAATTTGGAAGCATAATAATTAACAAAAAGTGCATCTCCCCCGAGTACAATTTTTACTTAACTCCTGCAATTGATTACTATCTTCAGGTAAAAAATAAACTTCCATTTCCACGCTCCGCAATAATATTTTCAACCAAATCAATTGACTCGGTTATCAAGGACTTTAACTTCCCGCTTATTCTTAAAACCTCAGGAGGAAGGCAGGGCAAGGGAGTATTCAAAATAGAAGATAAAGATGCCCTAAAAAATAAAAGCGATGAGCTTTTCAAAGTTTCACCGAGCCTGGTTATAAGAGAGTTTATTCCAAACGACGGAGATATTAGAATTTTTACCGTCGGCTACAAGACAATTGCGGCAATGAAACGAATCCCCACACAAAAAGGCGAATTTAGAAGCAACATAAGTCAAGGAGGTAGGGGTGAAAATTTTAACCTCGATGATTATCCTAAAATTCGCGATATTGCCGAAAAAGCAAGTAAAATTATGGAAACAGAAATAGCGGGTGTGGACATTATAATTGATAAAAAGACACGCATGCCGTATATTTTGGAAATTAATCCCGGCCCGCAATTTACAGGGCTTGAAAAGTACACCAAGGTAAACGCCGCTAAAAAAATAATAGAATATTTCGAAGAAGTTAAACATGCTATAATTCCATAAAATGTGCATAGAAGCAGGGGAAAACTGCCTGCTCAAAAGCTTTTGTGATTTTTTGGATTTTAACCAACTATCAGAACTTCTTGTTGAGAGGATTATTCTGATACACGAAAACACAATACCTTCCTCGGATATATTTCCTCAGTGCCAAGGTGATTTATACCTTCGTCTTAAAGAGTTGATAAATGAAACTTTTAAAAACACTGATATTATAAAAAAATGTCACGATTTGATAAATGAAAGTGGGATAACCGGAAATGCTGATAGGGAACTTTTATGTATGGATATCTTTGGAAAAGACAATAATCTTAATAACCCCTCACAAATATATCTTGCCACCCTTTTTATTTCTTCACCCTTTCTTAATCCTACCGAATTTGGGCAACATCTAATTGAAGGGCCAAAACAAATTTTGGGATACACCTATCAATTGTCCGCAAAAGACATTAAAACAGTATTTTCGGAATTAAATGAATTACTTTAAAAGCCTTTAGCTAAAAAAATTTTACTTAAGCTCTACGCTTGCGCCTGCCGCTTTAAGCTTTTCGGCCGCCTCTTTTGCCTCCTCGGCCTTGGCGTCTTTTAGAATCTCGGCGGGGACAGCCTCTGTCATATCTTTAGCTTCCTTAAGACCAAGATTTTGATTGATCTCACGGATTGCTTTTATGACAGCTATTTTATTTGCACCGGAATCGGTAAGAACAACTGTTTTATTTCCGCCTTCATCAGCCGCAGAATCAGCCGAAGCATCACCGGCGGAAGCCGCAGGAGCTGCAGCCGGAGCAGCCATAGCAATAGGTGAAACACCGAGTTTGTCCTGCAATTCATTAACAAGATCAGATAGCTCAAGCACGGAAAGCTTGCTAATTTCATCGACAATTTTTCCAACCTTCACGCTTACTTTTTTGTTGTCTTTATCTTCTGCTGCCATAATTTTCACCCCCTTGCCTCAGTTAAAATCAAAACAAGTTTTTGCATGTTTGCATTTAAAATTCCTGTTATTCCATACAAAGGTGAAGACACTGCTCCGACAACTCTTGCCAAAAGCTCGTCTTTTCCGGGAAGCTTTGAAATTCTTATCAATCCCTCTTTATCTTGAAAAACACCTTCAATAACCCCGGCTTTAAAATCCGTAATTTCTGCTTCAAGCTGGAACTTACCAAGTATCTGAATGGGGGAAACAGGGTCATCATTCGAAAAAACCAAAGCGGTTTGGTTGGTTAAAGCATTTTCATTATCTGAGATTTCCTTGAATCCGGCATTAATAGCAGCAATCTTAAGAAGCGTATTTTTTGCAACAAGCATATTTGCTCCTTGTTCCTTTAGCCTTTTTTTAAGCTCCTGCTGAGACTTTACGTCAAGGCGGCTATAATCTATTAAAGCAAAGCCCTTAGCAGACTTCATAATAGCCGAAAGCTCTTCTACCTTTTCCTTCTTTTCTGGTTTAATTTTGGTATCTGATTTCATATCAATAAAAAACGCGCCCGAAGCGCGAATTTACTCCTCGGGGTGGCTTACTTATCTGCACCCTGTCTTCGGATAAAGTTATTATATAGCTTACTGCTTCCAAAAGTCAAAATATGATAAATATTTTATTGACTCAACTTATAATATTAAGTACTATAGGGAAAAATGACCCAGATTGAAATTTCGATAGGTAAGCGCGATTCTGTCCCCGCAACTCTTACAGACATAATAAACAGAAGATATCCCTTACTAACATTGGGAAATAGCGCTTCGTTATTAGAGGATTACCGCAACTGGAAAATTGATGGCTGTTGCATAAGAGTAGAGGATGTCTATTCTCCTTTCGGAAGAAATTTCCTTGACTATGCAATTTCCAGATGCCGCAAAGCAAAGAAAGGAGAACCTGCTTACTGTGAACATGGAATCAGGGAACACAATAATTTTTTTGAGGTTCTTAAGATTCTCCAAGCCAGAATTCGTAGCGGAGAATTCTTACTTCAAAGCCAGGACACGGGGAACAAAAAAGGACTTCCAGAACAAAGATTTATACTAACACCCAACAATTATTTTTCCGATAGAAATATCCCTTATGTTGTTTTTGAAGGGCTTTCAACAATTGCAAATATTGAAATGCAACAACTTGTATTACCAACACCTTCCGATAAAAGACGCTTTTTTGGCTTAATAACAACTAAAATAATAACAGCTAAGCGATCAAATAGAGCTATACTCTTCTCTTAGGTTTTTCTGGCAAAGGGAAATCTGGAATATGATTTGAATAGTTCTGAAGCGCCAGCGCGAATCCGGAATTTTTATTTGCCTCCTCGACCAATTTATTTATGATGGGATCAAAAAAATCAGATAAGTAGCGAGCCTCATCCGAATCATCTATGGGAACTAAATAGCAAAAAATTGACCCACCATCATTATAATCAACCTGCCCGATGTGAGAATTTCTATTATCGTCAAATGTCATTCTAAGAGTCCTTTTTTTAAGCCCTTTCCTAGAACTATCGACGCTTGATCTTCTTTTAGACGGATCGCCCCACAGGGCTTAGATAATTTGTGAGAATCAAAAAGCGAAGCCTTAAATCTCAATAAGTCTCGCAACCGTCCCGTTTCCACTTTAGGTATTTTCTTTTTTTCAGGCCATGCGTCAAGATATTCAGAAACTGGTTCTTTATCCATAAAGCTTTCTCTATGACTTAGATCCGGGATGCCAATTTGTAATAAACAAAATCTATTGGGATGCATTATCAAATATCGATGGTCAACATTATATCGATCTCGCTCAAGATTAACCCTTATGGGTTTAAGAATTACAACTCCTCCATCATTAATTTGGGCAGCAATAGGAAGATCGGTCAAATTTTGAATATCGGAAATTCTTTGTATGATACTGACACGTCTCTCATAAGCACTAATTGCTGCAAGTTCATTTTGAGCGACGGCTTCCTCAAGGTCACTCAGTATATCAGCAGAGGGGACAGGTATATTATCATATCTCTCAATCATTTAAATCAATCTTCACAGAAGGGGACATACTGGCGCAAACATGCGCGCGATCTACGTTTTTGAGGCCAATAGCGTCAAATATTGCCTTTATATTTTCAGCAATTTTAGAAGGATCCATTGAAAGCTTGCCGACTGTGGTGTGGATAACAGGCTGCTTTTTCTCCGTCTTTATCGTCACGCTTTTTGCGGAAAAAAACTCAGCTTCCTTTTCGGATTTTATTAGGGTTTTGTTTTTTGGATTAGGCATAAGTCCGCGTGGACCCAAAATTTTTGCAAAAGGTACCAATTTGGGCATAAATTCGGCAGTTGCTAGAAGTACATCAAAATCTATTTTTCCCGATTCAAGTTTTTTTATTGTTGCTTCACTTGCTAATTCAATGCGTTTTTCTTTTCCTGTGGAATGCGGTAATTCAAGATTAATTTGAATATCGTCTTTTTTTGTTTTTATATGAAGCTCTACTGTACCGTCAAACTTTGCAAGATGTGTTTCCTTAATAAGCTTTAGAGCATCTTTAATTGAATAAAGCTTGTTTTTATCTATTTTGGATTTCATTTCTTTATATCTTTTTCCTCGCTCCTTTTTGGCTCTTTTGGATGATTTTTTGGTTTCTTCTGCCTCTGGTTTTTCAAAAACCGGTTCAGCATTTTTAAGATCTGAAGCTTTTCCTGTTTCTCCGACTATTGCCGTTTTAGTTTTTCCCATTGATTTTTACCCCCATGCTCCGTGCAGTTCCGGCGACAATTCGCTTCGCCGCTTCAACATCATCGGTATTCAAATCCGCCATTTTTTCCCTTGCTATTTCATTAACTTGCGAATCATTTAAAGTACCTACAATATCCCTGGGCGTTGCCCCGGACCCCTTTTCAATTTTTAATGCCTTTTTAATCATCTCGGAAACAGGAGCAAGCCTAAGCTCGAAATCAAAGCTTCTATCCTCATAAATAGTAATAACAGCCGGGACAACCTGGCCCTTTTTTTCCGCTGTTTTGTCATTATAAGCCTTGACAAAGTCCATAATAGCTACACCGTGTTGTCCCAAAATAGGCCCGAGCGGAGCAGCGGGCGTTGCTTCCCCGGCTTTCAGATTTACCTTAACTGTAGTTAAAACTTTCTTTGCAGCCATATTTAACCATTAACAATCAATCATTATCCATCAAATAGAGGTATTCATATTCTACTATTTATTTGCCAAAAGTAAAGATTAGTATTATAAGATAAATATTAGATATGCCCGAACGAAGATGCATTCATGCTTGCGTTGCAAAAGGCGAGTGTAATCTAGCAGACGGTTGTGGATGTAATCTAAGGAGGTTGGTACAGGAGTATCCCGAAAACCAACTTGCCTACATACTGTCTGTTTTGGATAAGTACGCGCAAGGCTGCGAAGAAATTGACGAGCTTCGTCTGGACATTGAAAGGAGGCTTGACTATTTAAACGGCTCCGCCCCACCGGAAATATTTATTGGATAGGCGTGTTTTTTAGTTACTTTCTTCAAAAGATTTCAAAATAGCAACAAGGTCTTGGGTCAGCGACTCTACCACATTTCTTCTTTCTGTTTTACTTAATTTTTTCCACCTCGAATGAGAAGATGTCTTGTTTCCGGCATATCTGTCAATTCCAAAAAAATTTTCCTTGATTATATTTAAAGCATTATCTAGATGCGTAAAAACATCACTTTGTACATCGAAAGTAGGAGCAATCTCATGAAATAGTTTCAGAGCTGGATAAACTACAGCAATGCTGTTTCCTGTTAATTTATTTCTATTTAAGAAATTATTAACCCTCTCACTTGCGCCAGAACCATAAGTATTTTTCACCTCATCCAAAAGGTTTTGTTTTCTTATAGCCCTTTTGGCATGGCTTTTATATGAATCTTCAATTATTGGTAAATTAACATATTCTTCCATGGCCGAGAGTATGTTGCCAACAAATTCTCGATCTTTCTCGTTGGTCACGGCAGATAAGTCATACTCCTCCGTTAAGCCATAATCTTTTGGCGGAATTATTTTTATCGAATATCCGGACTTTTCGATTATTCCCAAAATATCAGAATCGCTTAACTCTAGGCCTTCTCTTGGGTTAAATCCCTCAATATCTTCATAATTCATAAATGGATAAATTTATTATATAATAAATTTTCTATGACCGAAGAGAGCGGTGAGCATCAAGATCCATATGATATTAATCGTTTTCTTGATACATTTCTCACAGTTTATGAAGGACATCAAAACGAGCAGGGAACTTTATCTAGAGAAGATAGACCCAGGGAAGTAGCAGCAAAAGTTAGTTCGGTTGGTACAAAAGCCTACTCTTTAATAAATAGAGATCATGCGCCGGAAGAAATAATTCGCGACTTTGCAGACAAAGCACTGGGTAGAATAATTGCAAAATATCCACAGGAAGCAGACCGGATTGCAAAAGCAGTAGGCGAAAATAAATATATTAGTCCTTATTCAAATGAAATTAATAAATATGCAGTAGATGTAATAAATAGCCTGACCAGAAAGCAACTTGAAGATTTTACAGACGTTGAACTTGTAAATCTGGTCAGAATTGGTGGCGACAGAAATTCTGTTGTTGAAAAAATGAGAAAACTTCCTTACAAGGAAGGCTTCAGGCTTCGACTGGCTCAATCTTTGGTTTTTGGCGCGGGAGAAGTAGAGGATTTTCAAAAAATGTCTCATGTTATAGGCACAACCTGGGCTGGCATTATTCAACGTCTTGATTATCCGTCTAAACAGGAAGAAAAAATAAAATTAGATGAAGCAAGGTCTCTTATGGATCAATCTGTCGTTTTCATAAAAGAAAATTTGCCCGGAATAAGCGAAGAAGACTTAAGAGAATATTTTTATTCTGATCGCACACCCGATGCTATCCAAAAGCTTATTGAACACACCGGCTTCTCACTGGAATAATTTGCCTTTCCAAGTAGATTTGTAAGTTTTTAAACCTTCGTCACCTGAAGAAAATCAAGTTCAACCGGGGTCTCTCTTCCAAAAATAGAAACAAGCACTTTTACCTTTCCTTTTTCCTCATCAACCTCGTTTATTGTTCCAAGAAAATCGCTAAAAGGCCCATCCGTAATTTTAACGGCTTCTCCGACGGATAGCTTTGTCTTAAACCTGGGAGCAGGAGATGAAATAAACTTTTGGATATTTGAAACCTCGCTTTCCGAAAGGGGAGTCGGCTGGTTTCCGATTCCCACAAATCCCGTTATTCCGGGAGTTGTCCTCACGGCAAGCCAGCTATTATCATCCAATATCATTTTTACAAGCAAATACCCCGGGAAAATTTTTTCCTTAATATTTGCCTTTTTGCCTCCCCTTACTATCACCCTGTCTTGAGTAGGCACAAGAAGTTCAAAAATCCGCTCTTTTAAATTCATAGACTCAACTCTCTGCCTCAAAGTTTCGGCAACTCTTACTTCATGTCCGCTTGCGGTGTGAACAACATACCACTTGGCATTTTCGTCCGAAGTTTTGCTAACTACAATATGCCCGGGAATTTTTTTCTTTCCCGTGCCTTTTTCGTAAACGCTTTCTTCTTTTTTATTCTGATCTGTATCCATGTATCTTATTTTGCAATTATTAGCTCAACCAATTTTGTAAAGGCTATATCAAGCCCGCCAAGATATGCGCCCACAATAGCTGAAATCAAAAAAACTACAGCAGTAAGCCTAACCACCTCATCCTTTTTTGGCCAATCAACTCTGTCAAGCTCACCCTTAACTTCCTTTAAATAGCCAATTACTGCTTTCACAGTTAGCTATTTTATAACATTTAAGTAAAAATCACAACAAAAAGGGCGTAGAACAAATAAGGTATAATATATCAAAATATGTCTAGTAAAGCAGAGAGGCTGCGTCGAGCAAAGTCTGCTGTTAGCCAGGCAGAAAGAAAAAGGAAAGCAAATTCAATCGACACAAATAGCGATGAGTATAAAAAAATATATACTCATTTTATTCCTATTGTCTTTAATTTAGACGTAAGCTCTGCGGATCAGGCAGATTATTGGACAAATCTTGAGCCCGATAACCCCATGACGCTTCAGACCGCTTGTTTGCGAATGAAGATTAATGGAGTAACACACGAAGATTTAGCAAGACACATTGTTTTGACAAACCCAAAAATAATGGCAGCTTTAGCTTTAGGCGGTTTAACAGATCCTCAAGTAAGAAGCGTAATAGAAACACTTGCTAACGCAATTTTTGAGCATTATCCTCAAAACTACAAGGATGGATGGGAAAAGAAAGGGTAAAGGCCTGCCCGACTTTAGCTACGAATCAAAATTTTGGGAAAAAGGGCTTTTAGTTGGGGGAGCGGATGAGGTAGGTAGAGGCGCTCTCGCAGGCCCTGTAATGGCAGGATTTGTAGTATTTAAGCCAAAAACAAAGCTCGAAGTGGAAATTAACGACTCAAAGCTTCTTTCTCCGCGAAAAAGGGAAGAAGCAAGTCTCTGGATAAAACAAAACGCTCTTTTGTGGGCGATAGGAGAGTCCGATGTTAATACAATAAACCAAAAAGGCATTGTAAAAGCCACCCAAAAAGCTTTTCGCCGCGCCATTAGCCATCAATCATCAATCATTAACCATTTACTTCTTGATGCCTTTTATGTTCCTTATATCAATGGAATAGGCAAAAAAAATCAAACCCCAATCGTTAAAGGGGATCAAAAGGCTATTTCAATCGCCGCCGCATCAATAATTGCAAAAGTTGAAAGGGATGCAATAATGACATTTCTTTCAAAACAAAAAACGCTAAAAATCTATGCATGGGACAAAAATAAAGGCTACGGCACCAAAGCCCACAAAGAAGCAATCATTCGCTTTGGTCCATCAAAAGAGCATAGAAAACTCTTTATCAGTTCTTTCTTTTCTCAAGCTCAATCTGAAATCTGACTCTCTTTTTTCTTTCGGCACGCTCCTCGGATTTTTTCTTGTATCTTTCCCGGTCTCTAAACTCTGGGATAATCCCGGAAGATATTACCTTTTTTCGAAACCTCGCAATTAATTTTTCGTCTGATTCCCCCTTTTTCTTTTTGACGACGACCATTTATAATTTCGCCTCCTTTCATCAAAGCAATAAAATTATCTTTCATAAAGCCATCACCTAAAGCCAATTTTAGCAAATTATACTTCAAAAATCATTCCCTAAATTAATTTTCTTGCTTTCCAAAATTATTTTGGTATATGATTAATCTAGTCCTATATGTATGGCAAATTTTAAAAAGATTAAGCCGCATTATCTTCTGGGTGTATTTTTAATTTTCTTTTTTGTCATTTCTTTAGCTATAGCCTTAGTTTTAGTACAAAAATCAAAAGAAACATCTGAATCAAAAGCGGCTGCAACAGCAACTCTAAGTATTGCTCCACAAACATCTGTGCTTTCTCAAAATCAAAACCAGGAATATAAAATAATGCTTAATTCCTCGGTCCAAAACGAAAAAATATTTTTTGTGCGTGTTGACATCGAATTTGATAAAAACGCACTCAATTTAGTTAGTATAACTCCTTCGGAAAATTTTGTAATTCCTCAAAAAACCAGCGGAGAAAGCCTGGTTAGTACTCCGGCAGAAGCCAACTCAAGTGGCAAGTTTTATGCCGTTTTTGTTGTGCCTTCTGATAAATTCTCAAGCGCTCCATTGGGGAATTTCGAAGTGGCAAGCTTTACACTTAAAGGCGTTGCTTCTACTAATTCAAGCAGCATTTCATTCATCACAAATTCTATGCAGGTAGTAAGCCTTAATAGCGACCCAAATCAAAGAAATCTTATTATCTCACCTCAAAACGCTTCGGTTACCGTAGGCTCGGGAGCCTCGAGTAGTCCGTCGCCCGATGATGCCAGAGCGGATATTAACAGCGACGGTATAGTAAATTTACTTGATTATATAATCCTTTTGGAAAATTTTGGGAAACGTTTTAACTAATATGAAAATTGGAAATAAAGCTCTTTTCATAATTTTTACTCTATTTATTCTTTTAGGAATTGCCTCAGCGGTTTTCTTAAGTCAAAAAACCCAAATAACCACCAAAAAAACCGCCCCTGCAACACAGCTTTCTTTGGTAGGTGACAAAGCAGCCAGGCTAAGCGAAGAATATAATCTCTCCGTAAATATGGAAACAGGCGAAAACAATGTAGTGGGAGCCGAGCTATATATTGATTATGACCCGGAATTTCTTGAGCCTACTGCGGTTTCAAAAGGAGCTTTTATGCAGTCCGCCGATGTAATAGGCCCAAGAATCGAATCGGGGGAGATCTTTTATACACTTATAGTAAAGCCAAACGACACACCTGTTACTGGAAGTGGAACTATAGCCCAAATTACTTTTAAGACCCTAAAAACCGGAAACACAAATATTAGTCTAAACGAAGGGAAAACACTGGCAGTAGCAGTAGGGGAAGGAAGTGTTAATGTAATCACAAAATATTCACCTTTAAGCCTAAATATTTATAACACGTTTGTATCTTTGCGCTTAAGCCCCGATAAATCCGGATACAATGTAGGTGACGAAGTTATAATTTATGCCTGGGTAAATAGTGGAGGAGTAGATTTGGTGGGGATCGAAATGTTTATAAAGTACGATTCCAATATGCTTCGCTTTGAAAAAGCAGACGCGCTTGATTATTTCCAAAATCCGGATATTGTAGGTCCCAATGTTAACACTGAAGCGGGCACAATCCACTATACACAAATTCTTCCTCCCGAAAATCACAACACAAAAGAGCAGGGGAACATTGCTGCCTTCACCTTCACGGCTCTAAAAAGCGGCCAGTCAAGCTTGTCGTTTATAAATCAGCAGACAATCGCAGTAGCCTATGGCCAAGGCCAGCAAAACGTGCTGAAAGAAGCCTTTCCGGCTGAAGTTTTCGTATCGGGCGCTACGGCCTCGCCCGGTCCTTCATTGAGCCCGAGCCCGACTCCGGGCGGAGTTATTCCGGGCGATATAAATAGGGACGGCAAAGTAGATATCCTGGACTACACACTTCTTCTTGAGTATTTTAGTAAAGAATCGTCAGCCTATCCCAATGCGGATCTGAATGCAGATGGCAAGATCAACCTTTTGGATTATATAGTACTTTTCGAAAATTTCGGCGCTTCTTCATAAATGCCAAAAATTCGGATAAAAATTTTTTTGATTGGAATAGCGATTATCGCATTGTCGATTTTTGTTTATTTTACTTTTTCTTCAAAAAACAATGATTCAGAAGATGGCTTTGATGCAGTTTTTAGCGGGCACGAAAAAGCTTGGCAAAAAGGGGAGATCAATTCGCTTACAATATCGCTCAAAGAGGGAGTCGGAAAAGACTCCTTTCTTCACGCAGTAGCATTTACCATAAGTTTTGATCCAGAAACGCTCGAGCCGATATCTGTCCATGAAGGCACAATCTGGAGCAAAACAAACAAACTCGAAGAAAAGATAGATCATTCCCTCGGATTAATCAAAGTAAGCTACGGAATGGCTTTTGATGGAGAGATTGTTGAAGGTGCAAAAACGCTCGCTTCGTTCGAATTTAAAGTAATTGGTGATAAGAATGAAGTCGAGATAATTCCACTTGCAAAAAGTGCAGCGCGCATGGGCGAGCGCGATTACCTTTGGATAAATCTAAAACCGGCTATCCTAAAGATAAAACAATAACACCAAAAAGCATCACTAATGCACCTACAATCCTTTCTTTTAATTCTCGCTCTCCCAAAAATACGCTACCCATAATTATCGTAAATATCATACTTAGCTTAAAAACAGCTGTTGCATTGAAGTGTTATAATATTTCCATTATGGGCGAAGATCCAGGAAGTCCCCGTGATCCGGAACGCCGATATGCGCGCGTCGATGCTACTCTAAATTACAGAAAAGAACTGGAAGAGAATCTAAACGTGGCTTATCCGGAAATAACATGGGAAAATATTGACGATTTTAGAAACGGCAAGATCCCCTTCGGTTCAATTAATCTGAAAGAAAAAGATATAAAATTAATAGGCAATGTTTTAACATCTGCACTAGAAAGAGCTTCAGATCCACAAGATGTCGCACACAGCACCCACGGTGCAGAGCACGATGTCTATCAAGAAACTTTATCTGTTTTAGCAGAACATATTGAAGAAGGACAATATTCGATTAGAAGGTCTCGCTCCTACATTAAAATAACCACAGATGCCGGAATCGAAAGAATTCCGATTGAAAGATTTGTTCTCGAGGGACAACAATTTTTAAGAACCACTTATCGTCCCGAAGCTATTGAAGAGGCGGAATCCTTAAAAAAAGAAAACGACCTTAAAAAAGTAAATAAAGAGCTAAGAAGAATATGTTTGAGCCGTGGCGTGCCTTACGGCATTCTCGTAGCTACTTATTTTGGATTTAGCCATGACAATATTTTCTCGTTTTTTGCTGAACCAAACTTTCAAAAAAGCTTAAAAGATGAACTTGGAGATAAAATCAAAATTCCTACACGCAATCGAAAACAAGATGCAAATATGCTTCGTCAGCTGTCAAACAATATAGTTGTTAGGACAGCAAGTGGCGAAATTTATCCCCAAAGATCAGCCGATGCGCACCAAAAAGGCCTAGAAACTCTTCTCCATTTCGGGTGGATAGAAAAAGATCAAGTTAGGAAACCGCCGTTATTAATGAAAGAAGTTGAAGACCTGGCTACCCCCAAGGCAATTCTCGTTGGGATGACAGAGGCGGCACAAAGAAGAGCCTCGAAATCGTATAAAGATCCAGACAAATCCGAATACATATTAGACGAATATTCTAATGTTTCGACAACGATGGTTGTCACGGCTTATCTGGAAATCCAACCGGTGGACAGTAACGCCTAGTTAATTCCCTTAAACGCCTGTCGGGCAAGCCAGTTTGAAAAAGATATTGCAAAACCGCAAGCCAAAGCCCAAGTAAAACGAGAAACTCCAAATCCGCTTACATCAGCCGCTCTTGCGGTAAGCCAAACCCCGGCACCGGCCGCCAGCCAATAATAAAGAAACATCGCGTATCTGCCTTTTTTATTTAAATTAAAAGTCTTTGCCAACCCCTTTGCCATAAATAGAAGCACAGTTAAAAAAAATCCCGAAAATATTGCAGCGGATGGGGTAGTAATATATTCATTCCCAAGCTCAAACATATCAGGAAACAGCGAGTCAGCAAGCGACAAAACAAGGGCATTAAGAGTCCAGTATCCGATAAACTTTATACAAAATTTTTTATCCACTTTCCTCACCCCCTTGCTTAAAAAAACATTCCTACATTCAGAATAGAATTATCACAAGATTCCTGTCAAATTAGAAACAATCTGGCACGAAACCAGCTCATTTGATGTTGAAAGATTGGGGTAATTTCTCAATCCACTTTCTTCAATAAATTTAGCGTATTGATGAAAATTTCATCACCATAAGCTATATCCTGAAATATCTCTGGATGAAATTGAAACCCGTATATTGATTTTGTTTTATGTTTTATCACTTCATAACCTGTTTCAGATTTAGCTAAACCATGAAGTTCTTCAGATAAAGTCTCTATTGCTATTTTATGGTTTTCATACGCGGTGAAAATTTTTGTTTCTCCAAAAATACCATCAGCATTAACAACTTCTACATTGACAAGGCCTTTTTGTTTATCTGGTAAAGTTGAGAGTTTTGCCCCGAAGGCGTAGGAGACAATCTCAGCACCGAGGCAAACTCCTAAAACTGGTTTGTTTGTTTTTTTAACCAGTTCTATTTCTTTCTGATAATCTTCTGGGTGTTCAGTAATGTAAGTATGATGACCCCCTGACAGGACTACTAAGTTGTAGTCGTCTTCGTTGAAATCGTATTTTGAACTTATCACTTTTACTTGCCCGAACTTAGTTAATAAAGATTCTAGATGGGGGAGATACGAAGTCTTATTGTCTATAAGAAGTATGTTCATAAAATTAACTATATCAATTTAAGACTTAAAGCGAAATGCGATTTAGGGAAAGTGACTTCAAAATTCAATCCTCCTCAGGGCTGAGGACAGTTTGATATAGTTTTGTGAGGCTACAAAAAATGCAGGGGTTAGTAAACTTAGTCAGGAACTTCTATGTTAGTATAAATTATCTAAATGTTACTAAAGATAATTATTATCATAAATTTAGTTTGGCAGTCAGTTTTTCTAATAGGAGCAGTTGAGTCAATTAGTAAACTAAGCAAACTAGTGACTGGACACACATTCACTTTTGGTTATCTTTGGCTCACCTTGCTTTGGGGTTTTGGAGTGTCTGCAAACTTGCTTCTCTTAATTTATTTGCTGAAAACTAAGAAAAATATTGAGATAAAAAAACAAGTTATTATTGGTTTACTATTGGTAATGATACCAATCACTATTTCTTACATTATTGGGGGCTACTATCAACTAAACCTCATCAATATTGTTTCGCAATAGCCTAGGCTCTAATCGAGGTTAAAGTGCAGGCTTTGGTTGCCAGACTTCGAACAATTTGGTGTGAATTAAACACTTTTGAGATTGGGAAAATAGGCCAGTTTGTCAATCCAGAACCAGCTTTTAGTTTTAGTTGATTTCAAGTAAAATATCAGCAGATGGATATGACAAAACTGATTTTGGTTAGACATGGTGAAACAGAAGTTAATGTTAAGGGTAAAATTCACAAATACGGGGACTCTGAACAGTTAACAAAAAAAGGGATTTCGCAGATTGGTAAAACCTCGCAGGCACTAAAGAAATATCAACCATCCGTTGTATATTGTTCTAAAGAAGAGCGTGCCAAACAGTCAGCAAAAATAATTTCGGATAAGTTGGGCATCCCCTTAGTTGAAGTAGAAGGACTTGAAGAAAGGAACTGGGGAGACTTTGCTGGTTTATCTTTTCAGGAAATAAAAGAAAAGGCTGGTATGGATAAAATGAGCTTTGAGGAAAGATACACTTTTCATCCTCCTAATGGAGAGTCGTGGCAGGAAACAGAAGATAGATTGTTAAAAACACTAAATGAAATCCTTTCTAAAAATCAAGGTAAAAATATAGTGTTAGTTACTCATGGCGGGTCTATTAGAATTTACATGCCCACTCTTTTAGGGGTTAATAAGGAAGAAAGTTACAAATACGACCCTGACAATGCCTCAATTTCTGTATTTAGTTATCAAGATGACAAATTTTTCAAAATTATTTACAACGACACATCTCACTTAAATGATTAAGGCTCTATTATTTGACTTTTCAAGAACAATTTTATTTCCCAAAGATAGGAGTTATCAGGGTGGATTAAACTCCTTACATAAAGAGATGTCATTGCGAGAAGGATATAACTTTCTTGACCATTTTGAATTGGACGAACACTTGCTAGGTTATCTCAAAAGTGTAAAAAGTAAATACAAACTGTATATTTTTACTTCTGGTTCAGTTCAAAATGCTCCTGAAATTAAACCGCGACTTGATGAAATTTTTGACAAGATTTTTTCAGCTGAAGAAATTGGTTTAGCCAAGAACGACCCAAAAGCCTACGAGTATATTGCAGAAGCCATAGGATTAACTCCTGATGAAGTTCTCTTTACTGATGACACTGAAGAAAACATTAAGGCCGCTAAGTCTATTGGAATGAACACTACGCTTTACAAAGAGCTTGAGGAATTAAGACGGAAGATTAGTGAGGTATAGAATAGAGAATAACACTGACATGGTGAAACTAAGACTAATTTCGCTGGTAAATTACACAAAGGTGATGATCCAAAAGAATTGACTGAATTAGGCAAAAAGCAAACAAGAATAATGGCAATGACTATTAAAAATTAACAAACCCGATCTAGCCCAGAGTAGGCTTTGGTTGCCAGACTTCGAACAATTTAGTGTGAATTGAATAGCTTTGAGATTGAGAAAATAGGCCAATTCGTTAATCCAGAACCTGCTTTTAAGTTTGTTTAGTTTTTGATATAGTTGTGGCTGATGAAGAAGTTGGCATTGTTTGATTTCGATAATGTTATATACAGGGGTCATTCTGTTTTTGATATTATTCAACTCATGGAAAAAGATGGTTTCATTCAACCAGTTATGTGGAAAGTGGTTGAAGAACAGTTGCATAAGTATAAAAGTAATGAGATTTCATATAAAGATGCTGCTGATAAAATGCTATTTTCTTGGGCAAAAGCCTTGGAATTTAGAAGTTATCAGTCAGCTTTAGATTATGTTCAAAATTACTTTACAAATAATCCGGACAAGTTTTTTGGCTGGTTTGAAACTATTAACCAGGTACTTAGCAAGAGTTATAATATTTTTATTATTAGTACTAACTATCAGTTTATTGCAGAAGCAGTCGTTAGCAGATTTGGATTGCGTGGTTATGTTTCATCTGTGGCGGGAGTAGAAAACGGTTTATTCACTGGTCAATTACAAAAATCGTTAGCTGGAAATAAAGGAGAGGTTGCATCAATTCTTAAATCCTATCCCAGAGATGATTCTGTTGCAGTTGGAGATTCAGAAAATGATATTGATGTGTTAGAGCGTGTTGATTATCCGATATGTTTCCAACCTGATGAAAAACTCAAAATGGTTGCACAGCAAGAAGGCTGGAAATTGGCTGACGAAAATAGTATCCTACAGGTTTTTGATGAGATTTTAAAAGACTGACTTAGCTTTAAAGTTCAATTCTCTTCAGGGTTAGGAATAGTTTGATGTAGTTATGTGAAGCAAAAGAAAATGCAGGCCTGGAGGGAATCGAACCCCCGTCACGGGTTTTGGAGACCCGGGTCCTACCACTGAACGACAGGCCTAAGCACACATATTTTATCCCGAATCTCTCAGTCAGTCTAGTTTTCACCGCATCCCCTCATCAAGTAGGCTTTTAAGATTATTAATACCGGAAGAACCATAAAGACATTGAAAAAAAGTAGGGGTAACTGCAAGTACTGGAGTGGTGCCTTCTTCCTTGAAATATAGTGCGAAGCCGGTTAAAGGTGAGCTACTTTGTCTTGCGAACGAGCCATTCGTGCGTAAAGGCTTGTCTTGGCAGGAGGGTGCTTACCCCAAAAATTATTATAGCAATTAAATGCAGCTTGCAAGAAGTAAAAAATTTTTTCTAATTTTAATTAAAAGGAGGTGTGTGATATTGAGCATAGAAAATTTAGGAGAAAGAATAAATAGTCAAGCGCAATTAACCGTCAACGGAATAGAGCTTGACCCCGGCCAAAGATTTAATGCCGTAATTTTGGGAGTCGAGATAGCAGATTTAAATGTGCCACCGGCTGAAGTGGACAAAGAAGAACTTAGCGAAAGATTAACAACGATCGCAAGGCAAACGGGCGATCCCTTAACGGCGATTCTTGCCGCACAAATAGTAGAGGACTAATAGGAGCCTTTGTTAAGAAGCCAATTGATAATATCGTCCTCCGGCGCATCAGAAAGGTCATCCTGGACTTCCGGATTAGGACTATTTTCCCCGAACCGATTAAGGATTGAGTTATATTGCTCAACTGTTATCTCGCCATTATGAAGTGCAGCTGTTGCAGACATGGCAATTCTTTGAAATGCGGCGTTTCTTATTTTGGGATCGGGGCTCGTGGCTAGTTTATAGATATCCGAAGAGCAGTGATACGCTCCGCAAATAAAAGGCCTCCCACTCGCGTTTTCCAATACAAACCTACATCCCTGTCCATACAATTGATACTCACACGGCTCTCCTGCATTCTTTTTAAAATCAGAGTTTGCATCTCTTACCTCTAGAGCATAGCAGCAGCCGGTGCATAAACTACCATTTCCGGTTTCACAGATTGGCTCACCGCCCACTCCCACCATTCCGTGGATATTGGCATTCGGGTGATTGGGGTTGTATTCCACCATTTTTATTTAAGCTTCGAAGATTCCTTGTGCTCAGTTATCTTTTTACAGAATTTGCAGTACTTTTTAAGCACAAGCTTCCCCTCCATATTCACCTTATTTCGGGTGGTGATATAGTTTTGTCTCTTGCACTCGCTACAAACAAGCGCAACTATTTTATCTGTCCTCTTCTGAGCCATGAATTAACTGATAACTGATAACTTAATACTATTTGTTGATTTTTCTTCTAAAACCATATAACTTTTTAAGTAACATCTCGCACTTGAGCGTGTACGCTTTATGCTTCGTCGATGAAATATACCTTAAATCATAACAAATATCCAGTACCGCTACAATTTCACCCAGTGATCCAATAGATATCATGAGATATCTAGAAAACTCCTTATCGGATTTCTTTATCAATCCCTCGGCAAGATTTAAAATCACCGAAGTGCTCGCCCTTATATATAGGAAACTCCTGAAACCTCAACATCAGCAATCAGTTATTAGTAATAAGTAATAAGTCATCAGTCATTAGTCATCAGTCATTTGAGCCTGAGGCGGGATTTGAACCCGCGACCCCTTTCTTACCAAGAAAGTGCTCTACCCCTGAGCTACCCAGGCGATATAACACAAATTATACCTGCTCTTTCAAAATATAGTTTATACTAAGAAAATGAAAATAGCAGCTTCAATTTTAGCATTTTTTATTTTTGTATTGGCAATTTCATCCTTGTTTCTTAATAAAAATATACCTAAGAGAACCCCTTCGCCCGAGTCCAAATCTCAGCAGGAATCAAAAGCTACAATTCTTCTCGGAGGTGACGTAATGCTCGCTAGATCCGTAATGACAAAAAGTATTAAGGCAGGAGACTATGCTTATCCGTTTAGTAAAATCGCGGATTTTACAAAAGACGCTGACATTTTTTTTGTTAATCTTGAAAACCCCATTGTATCCGGCTGTCCAAAAACAGATAGTGGATTTAAATTCTGCGCGGATCCAAAAATGATCGAAGGTCTGTTATTCGCTGGAGTTGACGTTGTAACTCTTGCCAACAATCACGCGGGTAATTACGGGCAAGAAGGGATAGAAGAAACAAAAAAATTTTTGGACCAATCAGGCATAAAATTTGTCGGCTTTGATAATCTTGAAACAATAAAAGTAGGGGATATAAAAATAGGCCTTCTCGGATTAGATTTTTTAACAAACACTCCTAAAGATTCGGATTTCAAGCTGATTTCAGAATCAAAAAAAGAAGTTGACTTTCTTGTTGTCGGTATCCACTGGGGAGTGGAGTATAGGTATGAGCCTGAAAGTTATCAAAAAGAGTTGGCTAAAAAAATAATCGAGAGCGGGGCGGACGCAATTGCTGGCCATCACCCGCACTGGGTACAAAAGATAGAGTATATAGAGGGAAAACCAATTTACTACTCGCTTGGTAATTTGGTTTTTGATCAAATGTGGAGCGAAGAAACAAAAAAAGGATTGTTAGTAAAACTTACAGTAAACAAAAACGGTAAAATTGTAAACGAAGAATTCATAAAAACCTACATGAGCGCCTTCGCTCAACCGGAACTTGTGCCAAGGCCAGGATTCGAACCTGGGTAGGCCTTTCGGCCGGCAGTTTTACAGACTGCTACGTTTGTCCACTCCGTCACCTTGGCAAATCTTTATTTTTAACTTGAGCCTAGGGTGGGATTCGAACCCACGACCCCATGTTTACAAAACATGTGCTCTAACCACTGAGCTACCCAGGCACCTCAAAGCAATTTATGTGAATATTATATCAGCAAAGAAGATAATTTTTAATTTTGATTTTTAAACTTAACGGTATGACCCCGCCGCGGGAACTAGGCGATTTCCTGGTACTAGACCAGGTGGGCTAGACTGGTCCGTCTCCCTCGGGAAATCGGACACCCGTCTGCTTCGAATTTCTTCGAAGCGCTCCGCCCTGAGCGGGGCTCCCGGAGTAATTTTTAGTCAGGAAATGTGCCTAGCTATCCTCCCTTTAGCAGGGTCATTATTATTATAACACGAAAAATCAAAATGCCATTACACCGGGCAAGTATATAGAAAGAAGAAAATTAATTATTGGAGATAGTATCGTAAAAACAGGAGACACTCCGCTCCAAATGGGAAAAATGAGCAAAATTAGTATAAAAATTCCATACTGTTTTAAAAAAATATCTACCGTATGCGCGTCCTTTTCTGGCAAAAATCCGACAAGTATTTTCCCGCCGTCAAGGGGGTGAATGGGCAGTAGATTAAAAACGGCAAGGATAATATTCAAAAAAATAAAAGGTGTAAGTATTGTAGCAACTAGCGAAAAAGGCGTAACAACAAAATGAATTATTATAGATAAAATTGCGGCAAAAAAAAGATTGCTAAATGGCCCTGCCAGAGAAATAATAGCCGCATCGCGCCTGGGGTTGGCCAAATTATACGGATCAAATTGCACAGGCTTTCCCCATCCGAAACGCACAATAAGAAGCATTAATGTCCCTAGCGGATCAAGGTGCGCCAGCGGATTTAATGTAAGCCTGCCCTGGATCTTCGGAGTAGGGTCTCCAAGCTTAACGGCAGTCCAAGCATGGGCAAACTCATGAACCGTAATAGCCGAAACAAGGGCGGCTATCCATATTAAAAACGAGGCTGGATTGGATAAAAGTGTATCAAACATTTGTGAATCTTTAACTTTACTATTATAATATGAACTTGTCTATTATCTAAAGGAGTTTATATGGCAAGCATTTGCTTTATTTGTCACAAAAGTTCGGTCGTAGGAAAAAGCCAAAAGCACCGAAGAGGTGTGGCGGGTAAGCGTTGGAAAAATAAAGTTACGCCCACAAAACGTGTTTTCAAACCAAATCTTCAACCCATTACGCTCAAAGTAAACGGAATAAACAAAAAAGTTTACCTATGCACAAGGTGCATCAAGAGACTTAAAAAAGACAAAAAAGAAGCTATTTTTCAAATCTAGCTTCAGGATACCCCTCAATAAACTGTTTGTAGCTAACTGTGTTTTTACCCTCCAGCTGAACACGCTCCAAAATTAACTTTTTGTTCTCAAGTCTGGCTGAAAATATTTTTAGTCTCTTTTTTATTTTTCCTGGTAAGCTAATCTCGCTATAAGTTGTCGGCCAGGGATTTGTTGCCCTGATAAATCTTTCGATAGTTATTGGATTTGCTTTTTGAGTATAATTTTTCAAAAAAGCTATCTCCCAATCTCTGGACGACTCTTTTCCCTCCAAAGCATTCTTAATAAATTCCGGTAAAATAAAGCCATGTTCCCTTTTTATCGGAGTAGTAAAGCTTGCAGAGGATTCGTCCTGAACTTTAAGGTTAATTTTTCCGCTGATATAGCTCGGGATAAGCCGCAAAATAAACTCTCCGGATCTTTCAAACAATCTTTCCGTTAAAGACCCCTGTGTATCATCCGGCTTTATCTCCTCTTTAAAGCTGGAAACAATCGGCCCATGGTCAAGCTTCTCATCCATCTTAATTACGCTAACTCCACTAAAGCGCTCCCCGGCGGCGATTGCTGCTTGGACAGGAGAGGCACCTCTATATTTTGGCAAAAGCGAGGGATGGATATTTAATATCCCGTACTTAAATTTCCCCAAAACCTTCTTGGGTACAATGTTTCCATAAGCAGCTAAAATACCCAAATCTGCTTTTGGTATATCGGTAAGATTTCTAAATATTGGTATTTTTCTTTTATGGGCAAAGTTGTCAACAGGGCTGTATTCAAGAAACTGTTTTCTGCCTACCGGTTTGGGCGGCTGTGTAACAACTCCGATAATTCCACCGTTCCTATTATATCTTTTATAAAGAAGCTTCAAAATATTTGCCGAATAGTAAGGTGTGCCGAAAAATACGATTTTCATGTCAGCTCTACTTCTTCCCACTCATCGCCTTTAATATGATAAAGCGGAGATTTGTTTTTAAGTATGTGGTCAACAAACATCACGCCTATAAGATGATCCATTTCATGCTGTACAATTTGTGCAGGAAAACCGCTAAACTGCTCTTTAATCCTTTTTCCTTTAATGTTTTGATATTCAATAGCAATTTTAGATGCGCGCTCGATAGGTCCATAAAAATGGGGGATTGATAAACAGCCCTCAAGTATGTTTTCGTTCTTTTTGTTTTTAGGTTTTATTCTTTTTTTAGATATGCTAATAACTTTTGGGTTTATAACCTCTTTTGTAGTAATTCCCGCTTCTGGATAGTGCATAATAAATATTTTCAAATTTTTCCCTACTTGGGGAGCTGCAAGCCCAACGCCCTCAGGGTCTTTCTGAGAAAGCAGAGTCTCTTTCATATCCGAAACAAGAGATTTTATCTTTTTATCGATTTTTACCACCTCTTTGGATTTTTTTCGAAGAGCAGGATGTTTTATATCAACAATTTTAAGTATCATATAAGTATAAATTATATCACTCTTCAATGACCATCCCGCTGGGCGTACAAAACCGACAGAAGGACAAATGCCTTTTCATAATCGGGCTTAAGAAGGCAGGCTTTTTTAAGGTGCTCTATTGCTTTTTCAAAGTTTCCGGTTCTTGCGTAGCTAAGCGCTAAAACATAGTAATTTCTTGGGTCGGTGGGGGACAAATCTATCATTCTTTCGAGTATTTCAATGGATTTTAATAAATATTCGCCGTCAATCTGGGACATATCTGCATAAGAATTTGATATTATCTGAAGAATTTTTATATTTCTGGGTGACTGCGAAAACGCTTTTTCGGAAGCGTATTCGGCATTAGCTGCACTTTCTTGATAATCAATACCGCTCAAAAATTCATCCAGAGCTTTTGCTGACGAGGCCGATGAAAAGTGTGCCCAGTAAAGAGGCTCGTTGTTTAAACCTAAAGCCTTATTAAAAAAATATTCCGATTCAGCGTAATTTTTACGCGATAAGCTCTTTGTAGCCTTTGCATAATAGATATCCGCAGCAAAATATCTAGCAATTAAAACCAATCCAAATATATAAGCAATTGTCAAAAAACTCATACCGAAGGCTATTGATCCTTTTTTAATTTTTAGCACTTTATCTTTTGAGTTATCGTTTTTTTTACATAAAGCGGGATATAGAAAAAAGGTTACCGAAGTGGAAACCACGCTGAATCCGAAAAAGTTCGTTATTAAAAGCCCCAGATATCCGGCCAAAAGTGCATTTTTATAATCGGACTTGGAAACAACAATCATTTTGATCGAAGCGGCAACGATTAACATATACGCCAAAAAGCCGAAAATACCGGTTGTGGCAAGATAATTTAGATATTCATTGTGCGCTTTGTTATAAATGTAATTCCACTCGCTGGTTAAGTTGTGCTCAACAGGCCTGTATTTGTAATATGAAAACGCAAAAGTCTCAACCCCCGAGCCGAATAGGGGGTAGTCTCTAAAAATATCAAAAGCCCCCCTCCAAATTATTTTTCTTATGTCGCTACTTTCTGTTATTAAAACATCTGCACTCGGCTTTTTATAGGCACGGTCCTTAGTTATTACGGAATTTGTCCAAGGTGTTCCAAAAACCGCTGAAATTATTGCAATTATAAATATTCCAAGAAAAGCTACCCGCTTTCTTGTAAGAAAAAGATAAACTAGATAGGCGATCAAAAATCCCAAAACTCCGGATCTTGATTTAGTGAACAAAACCGCACTGTAAATTAACCCAAAAATTAAGATACTAAGCTTTCCCTTAAACATCAAAAAGCTTAGAGCAGTAATTGTTACAAGCCAAGCAGCAAGCCAATTGGGCTGCCCAAAACTTGCAAAAGCTCTGTGAGTAACGTCTTGTACCCAGCAGTCGGCGCCAAATTCTCCCTTTAAAATAAAACAGCTGGGGCTTTTGCCGAAATGTTCAAATCCAGCCCAAAGCGATAGAATTAAACCCGAAAATATAGCATTTCTTAACATAACACGGCTTTCTTTGTTTGCGACATTAGAAACATACCCCCAGTATAAAACTGAGTAGGCGGTACTGGACAAAAGACCGCCGTTGAACCGTGAATAATACCCAAAAATAGAAGTTCTTGTGTCTATTGAAAAATAAGTGGAAACGGCCTGGGATAAAATAAAAAAAAGTAAAGGTAAGTCTAATATTGTGCGACTAAAAATAATTTTTCTTTCAGTTAAAGACCTTAAAATCCACAAAAATAAAATTGTCAAAGCTGAAAAATAGATAAAAACTAATTTATTAAACTCAAAAACCTCGCTTGTAAAAGGCAAAAAAATTAAAGGCGTTAAGAAAAAAAGTAATTTGTAAAAAAAAGATATTATTTTTTTATAAATTTTAGACATTTTACTAGTGTTATAATGCGTAAAACATTATACATAGTATAATTCAATCTGTTATGATCAATAGACTCTTTGGATTGTTCAGTCACGATATAGGAATAGATCTTGGTACAGCAAATACTCTTGTGTTCGTTGCAGAAAAAGGCATCGTAATACGAGAGCCCTCGGTAGTAGCTCGACATAAAAAAACAAAAGAAATCCTTAGCATTGGCTCCTCTGCAAAAAAGATGGTGGGCAGAACTCCCGCCTCAATAGAAGCAATAAGGCCGCTAAAAGACGGAGTAATAGCGGATTTTGATGCGACTTCGGCAATGCTCTCTTACTATATCAAAAAAGTCCACGAATCTGGTTCAACCATACCCAAAATACCCCGACCGAGAGTGGTAGTCGGAATCCCCTCGGGTGTAACTGAAGTAGAGCGAAGAGCTGTGGTCGATGCAGCGCTTTCAGCAGGAGCAAGGCGCGCCTATCTGGTAGAAGAGCCTGTTGCCGCGGCAATTGGGGCGGATATTCCCATAGAAGATCCAAGCGGTGTTTTTATCGTAGATATCGGGGGTGGTACCACTGAAATTGCGCTAATTTCGCTCGGTGGAATAGTACTAGGCAGATCAATAAGAGTAGCGGGAGATGAAATGGACGAGGCAATTATAAACTATTTTAGGCTAAAATATTCTTTGCTTTTGGGTCAGCCGACAGCTGAAGAGATCAAAATAGGTATCGGCTCGGCAGCGGCTGCAAAAGAAAAATTTTTAGTAGTAAGAGGAAGGGATTTGGAAACAGGTCTCCCAAGATCGCAAAAACTTTCAAGCGATGAAGTTCGCGAAGCCCTTGCGCCTATAATCCAAGAAATAGTAGGACACGTAAAAGATTCGCTTGAGGAAGCCCCTCCCGAGCTTTTATCGGATGTCTTAAAGTCAGGAATAGTTCTTGCCGGAGGTGGATCGCTGATTGAGGGTATCGACAAAGTTATTTCAGAAGCCACAAAAACAAAAGTAGAAGTTGCAAATGATCCAATCTCCTGTGTTGCTCGGGGATGTGGAAAACTGCTTCGCGACAATTCGCTGCTCAAAAAAATTAAAATTACAAGTTAGTATGGAGACTTTTTCAAGTGCCCAAAAAGAAAGCTGGCTTTCCTGGTTTTTAAAAGGAATATTGCTTCTTGGTTTTTTTATTCTTTTGGCAAGGGCAATAGAGCTTCAAATAATAAAAGGCTCTTATTATAGAGACTTGGCCGAAGGAAATCGCCTTCGTACAATAGTTATACCTGCACCCAGAGGGAAAATACTCGATAGAAATGGCAAGGTCCTCGTAGATAACAAAATGGATTATTTTAACTTTACTCTTACGCCGGAGCTTAGCCTGGAGGCCAAAAAGGCAGACTCGCCGAATGAAGAGTCAATAGCTATCTGGACAAGGCATTACCCTCTGGGTGAAAAATTTGCCCATGTTAGCGGATATTTAGGAGAAGTAAACAGCAAGGAAGTCGGTAAAGTAAATCCCCTGTGTAAAGAAAAAGGGATTAGAAAATTAGGCTCAATGGTAGGAAGGGGTGGACTTGAAGAACACTACGACTGCCTTTTAAGAGGAATAGACGGTGAAGAACTCTTGGAAGTTGATACTTTCGGTAAAAAAATAAGAACCTTCGCGCGAAAAAACCCCCAAAACGGCCAAGACCTAACAACAACTATAGATATAGGTCTTCAAAACGCAGTTTCCCTAAGGCTTACCGGAAAACGCGGAGCAATAGTGGCATCCGATCCGAACGGCGAAATTTTGGCAATCTATTCTTCTCCAAGCTACGATCCAAACTTATTTGCAAGTAGCGAAAATCAAAATAAAAACAAGCTCCAATCAATACTGGATGATAAATCAATGCCGCTTTTTAATAGGGCAATATCCGGTCTTTATCATCCTGGCTCAATTTTTAAAATGGTGACGGCAACTGCGGCTTTGGAATCAAATGTAATAGACAAGGATTTTACATACGAGGACAAGGGGATAATTATCGTAAATGACTTTAGCTACACAAACTGGTATTTTACCCAATATGGGCGTACAGAAGGAATAATCAATCTTCCCCGGGCAATTGCCCGCTCCACAGATACCTTTTTTTATAATTTGGGAGAGCTAACAGGTATCGACGCCATAGTAGAATGGGCTAAAAATTTCGGTCTTAATGGGAAAACAGGAATAGATTTAGTTTCGGAATCAAAAAGCCTGGTTCCCTCGCCCGAATGGAAAAAGGCGGTAATTGGAGAGCGCTGGTTTCTGGGAAACACTTTTCATATAGCCATAGGTCAGGGCGATCTCTTAGTTACCCCACTTGCCGCGAACATGGCTGTCGCAGCACTTATTAAAGGCGAGCTTTGCGTACCCCATATAAATGCCGATATGGAAAAGTCGTGTAAAAGCCTAGCTATTTCAAAAGAAAATCTTGAAATCATAAAAGAAGGCATGAAGGGAGCTTGCTCCCAAGGAGGTACCGCGTATCCATTTTTTGATTTTACTCCAGAAGTCGCATGCAAAACAGGTACTGCGGAAACTTCAAAAGAGGACACAACTCATGCTTGGTTTACGGTTTATGCTCCTATTGATAATCCAGAAATTGTATTGACAATCCTCGTCGAAGAAGGGGGAGAAGGCTCAAGCGAAGCAGCGCCTATAGCACGCGACATTCTTGAGTATTGGTTTCGAAGAAAGAGTAATGAAAATTAAGCTTCTTAATCTAGTCAACACGGATTTACCCCCAAAAATATTCTTTGCGGGGGAAATAAAACCAGAAGATCGTCGCGCCGTAGCTATCGTCGGATCAAGATTGATGAGCTCTTATGGTAAAAAAATAGCGTCGGACTTCTCATTCTATTTATCTTCAAACGGAATAACAATTATTTCAGGACTAGCAAGGGGTATAGATACGGTGGTGCATGAAAGCGCTCTCAAAGCCAAAGGAAGAACAATAGCAGTTTTAGGTTCCGGGCTTGATATTGTCTATCCGCCGGAAAACGCGAAATTATTTGAAAGAATTGTTAAAAGAGGGGCGGTAATAAGCCAGTTTCCTCTCGGCACAAAGCCATATGGCAAGAACTTTTTGGCAAGAAATCGTACAATCGCGGCACTTTCGCTTGCGGTTGTAGTCGTTGAGGGAAAGAAAAAAAGCGGAACCCTCTCAACCGCTTCCCATGCTGCAGACTTGGGTAAAGAGGTTTTTGCAGTCCCGGGGCCAATTACGTCTCCGCTTGCAGAAGCGCCCAATTTCTTACTTGAAAACGGCGCAAGGATTGCCAAATCTCCGAAAGAAGTATTAGAGTACGTTAAGAGCATAAATTTGACAAAATGAAAATTTTTAAATATTTTTAATTTCTTATGAATCTTATTATTGTCGAATCGCCGACCAAAGCACGCACACTAAGCCGGTTTCTTGACAAAGACTATTCTGTTGAGGCAACTATGGGCCATATCAAGGATCTGCCGAAATCCAAGCTTGGTGTGGACATAGAAAAAGATTTCGAGCCGGACTACCTGTTGATCGAAAAGAGAAAAAAAGAAATTCAAAAAATTAAGTCGGCTTCCAAAAAAGCAAACCTAATTTTCCTAGCCTCCGACCCGGATCGTGAAGGAGAAGCAATAGCAGCACATGTAAAAGAAGAAATTGGAAACGGAAAAACAAGAAGAATAGTATTTCACGAAATTTCAAAGGAAGCAGTCTTCGAAGCGATTAAAAACCCAAGGGATATAAATTCCGATCTCGTCAACGCCCAGATAGCAAGAAGAGTACTCGACAGGCTTGTAGGATATAAGCTTTCTCCGCTTCTTTGGAAAAAAGTTCGTCGTGGACTTTCAGCCGGAAGAGTCCAGTCCGTAGCAGTAAGGCTTATTGTCGAAAGGGAAAGGGAAATAGAAAATTTTACCCCAGAGGAATATTGGGAAATAGCCGCAGAGCTGGCAAAATCCGGCGACAAAAAAACATTTATCGCCTCTTTGACAAAAATTAAAGACAAAAAAGCCGAGGTTAAAAATAAAAATGAGGCGGATGATATAGTCAAAGATCTTTCCGGTGCCGATTATAAAGTAGAAGACGTTTCTACGCGTGAAATCAGAAATAATCCCTATCCTCCGTTTACCACTTCTACAATGACACAAAGCGCATCAAGGCTTTTCGGCTGGTCTTCAAAAAAAACAATGAGCGTCGCTCAGAAACTATATGAAGAAGGTTTAATAACATATCATAGAACAGATTCTACAAATCTATCTCGATCTGCAGTCCAAAAGGCACGCTCACTTATTCAAAAAGAGTTTGGAGCTAAATATTTGCCTCAAAAAGAAAGAGTCTATAAAACCAAAAGCAAAAGCGCCCAAGAAGCACACGAGGCAATAAGGGTGGTCGATCCTTTTCTTAAAGAGCCAGAAACAAAAGGGCGCTTTGCAAACGATTCCCTAAAGCTTTATAAACTTATCTGGAAAAGATTTTTAGCATGCCAAATGTCCGAAGCGCTCTATGATAGAAAAACGATTATTGTTTCGGCCTTTTCTAAATATACTCTTAAAGCCTCCGGTCAGACGATGAAATTCGACGGCTGGACTACGCTTTATGCAAGCATAAAGGATAGCTCCGAAAGTGTAATCTATCTCCCAGAGGTTAAAAAGGGAGAAATCCTGGATTTTATTAAAATTCACAAGGAGCAGCGTTTTACACAGCCGCCGCCAAGGTTTAACGAGGCTTCTTTAATAAAAACGCTTGAACAATTAGGAATAGGCCGACCTTCGACTTATGCCCCAACTATTTCAACAATTCTGTTTAGAAATTATGTGGAAAAGGATGAGGGAAAGTTTGTCCCTACTGCAATTGGGACGGCGGTCAATGATTTTTTGGTCAAAAATTTTCCTGAAGTTTTTGATTACGGATTTACCGCAGAAATGGAAGAAAATCTGGACAAAATAGCCGAAGGAAATTCACAGTGGAAAATAACAATTAAAAAATTTTGGGATCCTTTCGCAAACAAGCTGGAAGTAATTGAGCAAAAAGCAGAAAGGGTTAAAATAGAAACCGAAAAGCTTGGGAAGAAATGCCCCGAATGTAAAACGGGTGAGCTGGTAATACGAACGGGAAGGTTTGGAAAATTTATTTCCTGCTCGCGTTTTCCCGATTGTAAATACACTGAAAAATATGAGCAAAAGCTAAAAATGAAATGTCCCGAATGCAAAAAAGGCGAAGTTGTGATTAAAAAGACCAAAAAGGGTAGAAAATTTTTTGGCTGCTCACGCTATCCCGATTGCACCTGGGCAAGTTGGACTGATCCGAGAAAAAAATAAAGCAAAAAATAAATTAGATGGCAAAAATATTGGCTGTAAAAACAAATACTCTTTTCCCAAAAGAAATTCCAAATGGATTTCAAATGGCCAAATGGGAAGATGTTGTTTCAATTATTAATAAGCACGCTGAATTTATTGAAAGAGATTTGCTCGAAGATGACTCTTCATATCAGCAGATTGTTGTTCAAATAGCATTGTCTTTTAAAAATAAGTTTTTCATCCATAAAATACCAAGTTCAGGTTCCGAATCCCGTCTGCACGACATGTGGCCAATACTTCTTGGCGGGCACGTAGAAGAATACGACGATTCTCTGGAAAAAGCAGCTGAGCGTGAATTCAACGAAGAAATAGACTATCAAGGCAAAATAGTTTCAAAAAATTTTCTGGGTTTAATAAAAATAAACAACGAAAAGCCAGTAAATCAAGTCCACACCGGCTTAGTCTGGATTTTCAAAGGAGACTCCGAAGACTTCAAATACACAGGAGACAAGGGAATAACCAAGGCAAAATTTCTTACCATTAGCGAGTTAAAGCCATTTAGAAAAAAGATGACTTGGTGGTCACAAGCGGTATTCGATCACCTTGCCCATGTTCGACATGCCGTCAGACTGTACTAAT
Source organism: Candidatus Woesebacteria bacterium UBA1430 (assembly GCA_002329465.1). Lineage (GTDB taxonomy): Bacteria > Patescibacteriota > Microgenomatia > UBA8517 > UBA8517 > UBA1430. Next base: position 58,158 of record DCTW01000005.1, read on the forward strand.
TTGAAGTCCCATGCTCGGGCGTCGCTTTCTCTCCAAAACTACAAATTCAAAAGGCGGCATTTTTTCTTTGTGTGTTTCTTTTTCAGTCTCACTCCATTTATTAAAATCAATCTTGGGAAAATGCCGATCCCCACTGTATTCTTTAAGTATCCTCGTCAGATAAATTCTGTCAGATTTTTCCAAAAAATATTTGTAAATCGACTCACCGCCGATAATCATAAGTTCGCGCTCCTTGCGCTTTTTAGCAAAAACAACCGCCTTTTCCGGATCGTCAAATACAAAAATCCCGTGTGCTTTAAATTTTTTGTCCGAAGTAATTACGATGTTTTGTCTTTTTGGCAGAGCTTTTCCTATGGATTCAAAAGTAGCTCTACCCATTAGTACATGGTGTCCCGTGGTAATTTTTTTAAATCTTTCTAGATCTTCTTTTATATTCCAAGGAAGCTTTCCATTTTTTCCTATTGTGTTATTTAAACTTACTGCGGCAACAATTGATATTTTCATACTGAAATAGGTGCTGCTATGGGCGGATGTGGATTATATCCTTCAATATCAATCCAATCAGTCTTAATATTATCAATATCGCAAAGCTTTGGATTTAAAATAAGTTTTGGCAAAGCTTTGGGAGTACGGGATAATTGCTCTTTAGCTTGTTTTATATGATTTAAGTAAAGGTGGGTATCTACCAAAGCCATCGTTAATTCTCCGGGAACTTTGCCCGCAACCTTTGCAATTATATGGGTTAAAAGAGCATACGAAGCAATATTAAACGGAAGCCCGAGAAAAGTATCAACAGATCTCTGAAGCATAAAACAATTTAATTTATTGCCAATCACCTGAAATTGGTAATAAAGATGACAAGGTGGAAGTGCCACTTGTTCCAAAGTGGAAGGATCCCAAGCGGTGACAATTATCCTCCTTGAGTGGGGATTATTTTTAATCAAGTCAATGGTTTTTTTTAACTGATCAACCTGTCCGCCCCTTCCTTTCCAGTGACGCCAGACGTATCCATAAACAGGCCCCAGATCTCCATATTTTTCTGCAAAGTTAGCATCTGACTTAATTTTGTCAACAAACTCATCCATCTTCTTTTTCCATGAGGGAGAATATTTTGGATAGCGCTTGGCCAGACCTTTTGATTCAAGATATTTCTGAAAAGGCCATTCGTTCCAGATATTTACACCACTAATTACAAGATTTCTAATATTTCGCTCTCCCTTTATAAACCAAAGAAGCTCCTCTTTCACTCCCTTAAACCACACCTTTTTTGTGGTTAGAAGGGGGAAGCCAAGTGACAAATCAAATTTAAGCATTCTCCCAAAAACTTTTTTAGTCCCGGTTCCCGTTCTATCATCGCCTTCGACGCCGTTTTGTAAAATATCATCAAGAAGTGCCAAATATTGCTCATCAACCCTGTTTTTAAAAGTTGACATCAGCCCAATTTTAGATTAATAGTGGGAGGATGGAAAGAGGAAAGTATCAGACATTATTTTTAATCGGTAAAAACAGTATTTTTGTTTTATAGATGACTGAAAGATTAACAGCAATATCCGGATCAATGTTTTCTGGCAAAACCGAAGAATTAATAAGACTTATTGGGCGTAGCGAATACGCAGGAAAAAATACTCAAATTTTTAAACCAGTAATCGATGATCGTTGGGGAAAAACGAAAAGTATTAAATCTCATTCAGGCACAGAGCACGAAGCAATTCCAATTTCAGCATCAAAAGACATACTAGATAATTTAGATCCTGATACCAATCTAGTAGCAATCGATGAAATACAATTCTTTGATGAAGATATAGTACCAGTTATTCGGGAATTGTTAGATAGAAATATTGAGGTAATCTTTGCGGGATTACCGACTGATTTTCGCGGGGAACCTTTTGGCCAGATGCCCATTCTACTATGCCTTGCTGACGAGACAGTTAGCCTTACAGCTATCTGCACTTATAGTGAGAACGGAGAAATATGTGGAAAACCTGCTACTAAAACACAGCGTCTAATAAACGGCGAACCCGCAAATTATGACGATCCAATAATTTTAATCGGAGCAGAGGAAAGCTACGCGGCACGATGTCCGAATCATTTTGTGGTTCCTGGCAAACCCGAAAACATTTTCAGCCGAAAGAGTTAAATCTATTTTATGGTTATAAATTTACTTATAAAAAAAGAAGAAATGCGGCAGAAAGAAACCTTAATGCTTATTCCCTCTGAAAACTACGCACCAAAGGAAGTAAGGCAGGCTCTTTGCAGCATGCTTAACAACAAGTACTCCGAAGGCTACCCGGGAAAGCGCTATTATCAAGGAAATAAATACATTGACGAAATTGAGCTTATAGCAATCGAATCCGCAAAAAAGCTTTTTGGTGTGCCTCACGTAAACGTACAAAGCTACTCAGGTTCACCTGCAAACTCGGCAGTTTACATGGCGCTTCTTAATCCGGGGGATAAAATCCTGGGTCTTGCATTATCCTCAGGGGGGCATCTGACTCATGGCCACCCGAAAATTACCTTTTCGGGAAAATTTTTCCAAAGCTTTCAGTACGAAGTTGGCAAAGACGGTTTTATTGATTACGACGCGCTCGAAAAATACGCCAAAAAAGTTAAACCCAAAATAGTTATCGCAGGCACCACATCATATCCGAGAAAACTCGAATGGCCCCGCTTTTCACAAATTGCCGACAATATAGGAGCTATTCTACTTGCCGATATTTCCCATATTGCAGGTCTTGTGGTAGCCGGCGTGCATCCGTCGCCGGCAAGATATGCCCATGTTATTACAACTACGACCCACAAAACTCTAAGAGGTCCTCGTGGAGCACTAATAATGGTTACCAAAAAAGGTTTAAGAAAATACCCCGATCTTGGCAAAAAAATAGACCGCGCTGTATTCCCGGGACTTCAAGGAGGCCCCCATAATAGCCAAACCGCAGCAATAGCAATAAGCCTTCAAAAGGCTCTTACCCTAGATTTCAAAAAATATGCCAAACAAATTGTTTTGAACTCAAAAGCCTTGGCAAAGGCACTCAAAAATTACGGATTCGATCTGGTTTCGGATGGCACTGATAATCATTTAATTCTTATAGATCTCAGGTCAAAAGAAATTCTTGGTAAGGATTTTGCAATAAAGCTGGAAAAAGCAGGAATAATAGTAAATTACAACGCAATTCCAAAAGACCCAAACCCACCCGCAAACCCGTCCGGTATTAGAATTGGCACGCCTGCAATTACTACACGAGGAATGAAAGAGCCGGAAGCAAAAATCATCGCCGATTTTATTAATAGAGTACAAAAAGGCGATTCGTCAAATAATGTTAGAAGAGAAGTAAAAGCTCTTTGCAAAAAATTCCCCATCTCATAACAGGTCTTATTTCAAAGAAATGTCTTTTTCTATCAACTCGATATCTTTGAGCAATTTTGTCATAAATGGTTTGGACATTGCAGCAGCAGACTTAGCGGCAACCTGGCTAACAAGAAACTCAGTGCGCCGATCTGTCGTGCCATCGTAGAAATGCTTTGGTTTTAATTGATGTACATGGTGCCAAAGAATGCTGATGGTATCCATAATAAATTGCCATTTTGAGGGATCTCGCTGCTTTATTTCTGCTAATACTCGTATAATCAAATTTCTGTGTTTTTGGTTAACTTCTGGGGGTATTGAAGGGGTCAAATAAACTATCAAGTTACTTGCTAATTCATCAATGTCTTTACACTTAAAAAATCTTCGTGCATCATCTATATCGGCAAGCTCATCGATACAATATTCAGCATTATAGTATTCACATGCATAAGTACTTATTCCATATTGCTCTGCTATATTTGGAATATCGCTTTCCATAGCCATTCTTGCTCGGGTTAAACTCTCTCTAATTTCATCTGGGTCAATACTTTTCCTGGTAATAGTTATAATATCCACGTCAGGGGTGCCCGATCTCGCGGCCTCGCGCAGATTAGCACCTCCGTGAAGTCCGCTGCCTACAACTACTAAACCTGCTATTGTATCCATTTCAAGCATCAGAACTCTATTAGCCATATCCTCAGCCACGGCAAGAATCTTTGAGTTTGGGTTAAATTCATTTTGTGTAAACGCGACTAGCATCTGATCAATATTGACTCTTTCCTCTTGCGCTCTAACGGCAGACTTTACAGGCTCTGCGTCCGTATGATTACCATACAAGAACTCTTGGTCAATTAGCACTCGTCGCACAGCTCTTTTTGTTTCTTTTATCCATTGCTCTTGTTCTACCATGGGGCAATATTTAATCATATTTTCTGTATTTTTGCTACTGGTCACTAATCATTTGCTAAAATAACGACTATGACAGTGATTTTTAACGGCCGTCGATGGGCTGAACTAGAAGAATCAATAATAAAAAATAAAGTCGAGGAATTAAAAAGAAACTACGGAATTTTTCCTCATCTTGTTGTGATTATGGTCGGAAACGATCCCGCAAGCGCTCTTTATGTCTCTCTTAAAATGAAAGCGGCGGCAAGAGTTGGTATTAAATTTACGGCCAAATTTTTCGAAGAGGAAACAAAAGCTTCAGAAATAATTAAGTACATTAAAAAGGTAAGAAAAGACAAAAATGTCCATGGTATTTTAGTCCAGCTTCCACTGCCGGCAAGGCTTAAAAAATACAAATCCAGAATAATCAAAACAATTCCAATAAAAAAAGATGTGGACGGTTTAAGGGGCGATTCATATATTCATCCCACTGCAAAGGCCGTCTTTGATATTCTTACTCAAGCTTCAAACATTGGTAAAAATTCATCTATAGCGATCGTTGGAGCGAGAGGGATGGTAGGGAGCGCTTTGGTTAAATTGCTTGAAAAAGAAAAATTTACAATTGTTTTTAAATGCAACTCAAAAACAAAAAATCTTGCCGAAATTACAAAATCGGCAGATGTAGTTATAAGCGCAACAGGAACTCCGAATCTAATCAACAAAGATATGATTAAAGAAGGTAGCGTCCTAATAGACGTAGGCTCCCCAAAGGGTGATATTGATTTTGAATCTGTTAAAAAAAAGGCATCGTTTGTCACCCCCGTACCGGGAGGAGTTGGACCTGTTACTATTTATAATCTGCTTTCAAATCTGTTATTGATAGCAGAGGGAACGATAACTAATCCGGTTTGATTTTATATATAAAACTGCTATAATCATAAAAGTCAAAAACACACACTTGCCGGAAACCTCCTGAATTACTTCTGGCGAGTGGAGGACTAAGGAGGTAAATATATGGCAACCGAATTATCACTGGACAAACTGCTTGAAGTAGGTGCTCATTTTGGCCATCAATATAAGCGCTGGAATCCCAAAATGAAGCCCTTTATGTACACTGTCAAAGACGGAGTTTACGTGTTTGATTTAGTTAAAACACACGAGCTTCTTAAAGAGGCTTTAGAGGCAATTAAAGATTTTTCCTCACGCGGCAAAACAATTCTTTTTATTGGAACCAAAAAGCAAGCTAAAGACAAAATAAAAGAAATAGCCGAGAAAACTTCTTGTCCTTACATAAATGAAAGATGGCTTGGGGGCACGCTTACGAATTTTGATCAAATCGGCAAATCAATCAAAAATTTAAACGAGCTTAAGGAAAAAGTAAAAGTTGCTAAAAAAGAAGGTTACACCAAAAAAGAAAGGCTTTTAATGGCTCGCCAAATTGAAAAGCTTAAAAAAAATTTTGGGGGAATAATCGGTCTCGAAGCCCTGCCTGATCTTATGGTAATTTTTGATACACACAAAGAAGCTATGGCAGTCAAAGAGGCTAACAAGCTTGGCATACCGATCGTCGGAGTTGTGGATTCAAACGCGGATCCGGAAGGCGTTAACTGGCCTGTTCCAATGAATGACGACGCGACAAAAGCGGTTGAATATGTACTTGATCTTTTCTGTCAAGCGGTTTTAGATGGAAAAGGAAAAGACAAGAAACTCAAAAAAAATGGCGATAAATAGCGATCAGATACGAAAATTAAGAGACGAAACCGGTGCTCCCGTAATGCGGGTAAAACAGGTTTTGGAAAAAGTTGGCGGAAACGAGAAAAAAGCCTCAGAAATTCTCAAAAAAGAAGGATTTGAAAAGGTTTCAAAAAGAGCAGGTAGAGATACTACCCAGGGTTCTATCTTTGTTTACAGGCACCACACGGGCAAAGTGGCAAGCATGCTTGAGCTTCTTGTTGAAACGGATTTCGTCGCTAAAAACGAGCTTTTCCAAAACTTGGGGGGAGACCTCGCAATGCAGGTCGCATCCATGGACCCAAAAAATGAAAAAGAGCTCCTAAGCCAGGATTTTATTAAAGATCCCACAAAAAAGATCGAAGATCTAATAAAAGAAACAATCACAAAAACCGGCGAGAACATCCGCCTCGGCCGCTTTGAAAGAATTGAGATAGGTAAATAATTTTTTGAAATTGTTTCGTGCTATAATAACCAAAGATGGATGAAGCCAAAATTAAGCGTAAGATGGATGAGGTCGTTAATCTTATTAAAACCGATATTGCGGGTATAAGAACAGGCCGCGCAACCCCTTCACTTGTAGAAAATATCACAATAGACGCTTATGGCGGCACTCAGAAACTAAAAGTAATCGAGCTTTCTTCAATCACATCACCCGATCCGCAGACAATAGTTATCGACCCATGGGATAAATCAATAATCGGCGATATCAGAAAAGGAATTGTTGCTGCAAATATAGGCCTTAACCCCTCAATAGACGGCGATATTATCAGAATTTCAATCCCGCCTCTTACAACCGAGGATAGACAAAAATTTGTTAAACTGCTAAATTCAAAGCTTGAACAGGGCAAAATAATGATAAGAAGAATAAGAGTTGAGGCAATAAACGCAGTTCGGGATAGCTTTGAAGAAAAACGAATCTCAGAAGACGAAAGATTCCAGCACGAAAAAAGTGTCCAAAATTTGGTTGATGAATACAATAAATTACTAGACGAGCTGGGGGAGGCAAAAGAAAAAGAACTTCTAGGTTAATATGATCTCTTTAATAATAATCGCAGTCATTTCTCTTTCCGTACTCATACTCATCCATGAGCTTGGCCATTATTTGGCCGCAAGGCTCTCTGGAGTGTGGGTTGAAGAATTTGGCATAGGTCTTCCTCCAAGGATTTGGGGAGTCAAGATAGGAAGCACGATTTATTCTCTAAACGCGCTTCCCATAGGAGGTTTTGTGAGGCTTCACGGCGAGTCCGGCGAAGACAGAGTAACTAAACCGAAAAAAGCCTTTGTCAATAAATCAAAGCTTGCAAGAATTTTTATCTCAATTGCAGGAATTTTAATGAATTTTCTTTTCGCAATAATTTGTTTTTCGATAATATACTGCTACACAGGCATTCCGCGCGGAGTACAAATTACCGATGTTTCAGTTACTTCACCCGCCGAAGTCGCAGGGCTTAAAAAAGGCGACACGATAGTAGAATTTAACGGCAAAAAAAATTTGGATTATGAATATTTTCCGGATCTGATAGCAAAAAACAAAGGAAAAGCAGTAATGCTAAAAGTAGAATCCCAAACGGATGGTATTACAAAGACCAAAGATGTGGAATTGGTTATAAGATCAGAATCCCCAGAAGGTGAAGGGCTTCTTGGTGTTCAATTCATACCGGAGGAAATTTACTACCCCCCAATTATTAAAAGGCCTTTCGTTTACACAAAATATGGAGTACAAAAGGCAGTATACGTTTCCGAAAAAACAATAGCCGGATTTGAGTTTATTTTTTCCGAACTTTTCAAAGGACAAAAGCCAAAGGGAGTAGCAGGCCCTCTTGGCGTAACGGTATTTATAGCAGAAGTAGCAAGCATAGGATTACTACCCCTTATCGAATTTGTCGGGATAATATCAATAAATTTAGCGCTTGTTAATCTAATTCCATTTCCCCCGCTGGACGGCGGGCGGGTGCTTTTGATATCAATCGAAGCAGCTCTCGGCAAAAAAATACTACCCAAAATTGAATCATCAATTCATATAGCCGGCATGGTGGTTCTTCTTTTCTTAATGCTTTTGGTTACAGCGGGCGAAATTCCAAAACTTTTATCCGCGAATTCGCTTTCGGAATTTGTGGACAGCCTGATAGAGTAAATATATACTATCTTAAATGAGGCAAAGCGAGCTGTTTCCTAGAACCAAAAAAGAGTTTCCCAAAAAAGCAGAAAGTATAAACCACCGCCTTCTTGTTCAAGCGGGCTTTATCGACCAGCTTATGACAGGCTCTTGGACGCTTCTTCCCTTGGGAAAAAGAGTTGTCTATAAAATTGAAAACATAATCCGGGAAGAATTAAATAAAATAGGCTGTCAAGAAATTCTTATGCCCCTTTTGCATCCAAAAGCGATCTGGAATGAAACAGGAAGATGGGACAAGGCCGATGAAGTCATGTACAAGCTTAAAGATACTAGAAAAAAAGATTTTGCCCTTTCATTTACACACGAAGAAATTTTCCTGGATCTTGTCAGAAAGCATATTTCAAGCTATCAAGACTTACCTCTAGCGCTTTATCATTTTTCAACGAAATTTAGAAACGAATTGCGCGCCCGTTCCGGGATATTGCGCGGCAGGGAATTTTTGATGAAGGATCTTTACAGTATCCACGAAAGCGAAAAAGATTTAAACGGATTCTATGAAGAAGTCAAAAACGCTTATTTAAATATTTTTTCAAGAATAGGTTTTAAAACATTAGTTACCGAAGCAGGTGGAGGAGTCTTTACAGATAATATAACTCACGAATTCCAAATTATTGCAGATTCCGGCGAGGACACAATCTATTATTGTAAATCCTGCGGCTGGGCGCAAAATAAAGAGATTTTTAAAGGAGGAAATAAATGCCCCTCATGCAAAAAGGAAAGTATTTTAAAAGCAAAATCAATAGAAGTTGGAAATATATTTCCCTTCGGCACTTACTATTCTGAAAGAATGAACGTTCACTTTACCGATAAAAACGGAAAAAGAAAACCCGTTTATTTCGGAAGCTATGGCATAGGCACATCACGCGCCATAGGAGCCTGGGTCGAGGTGTCCCACGACGATTCCGGAATAATCTGGTCACCCCAGATAGCTCCTTTTGATGTTCATTTGGTCGAGCTCCCTGGGGCAAAGGAAACGGAAAAGCTTTACAAATCATTAATAGATCAAGGCATTGAAGTCCTTTGGGACGATAGAGAAGTAGGAGCCGGAGAAAAATTAAAAGACGCAGATTTGATAGGGATACCAATACGCCTTGTTGTGTCCGAAAAAAGAGGAAATAAAATTGAATTTAAAAAACGCTCGCAGAATAAAATAGAAACTCTCTCGCTGGATGAGTTATTGAAAAAAATTTAAAATGATCAAAGACTGCATTTTTTGTAAAATCATAAACAAACAAATTCCTGCTGATTTCGAATACGAAGATAACGATTTTGTGGTTTTTAAGGACATTCATCCAAGCGCTCCGATTCATTTTTTAATAGTCCCAAAAAAACATATTAAAGACATTTCCGAATCAGATAGCGCTCTTTGGGACGAAATTAGAAAAATTGCACTTAGACTTAGTAAAAAGCTAAACACCTCAGGATTCAGATTGGCAACAAACGTAGGTGATGCCGCTTTAGTAGAACATCTACACGTCCATTTCCTTGCCGGAATAACAAAAGAAAGAAAACTATGATAATAGACAACATTCACCAAAGTATCGCAGAGGCTCTAAAATCCAAAGACAAAACTCGTCTTTCTACACTAAGGATGCTTTTATCCGCCATCAACTACCAAAAGATAGAAAAAGGAAAAGAATTATCACAAGAAGAGGAGTATGATGTGGTCCGAAAAGAAGTCAAAAAACGCCGCGATGCTATGGAGGCATATCAAAAAGGTTCGCGTAAAGATTTATATGAAAACGAAAAAAACGAGCTTTCCATACTCTATGAATTTCTTCCTCCCGAGATTTCGGACGAAGAGCTCGATAGCCAGATTCAAAAAGAACTTGTTAATTTCCCAAAGGCCGATATGTCTCAAATGGGGCAAATTATGGGTATTTTAGTGCCAAAACTCAAGGACAAAGCAAGTCCGGCAAGAATTGGCGAGCGGCTTAAAAAAGTGCTTTAAAAAATGATTAAAATTAGAGTATTTAAAGACAAGCAATACCCTGTCAGCGCCAAAAAGATTAAAGATGCAGTCAAAAAAACCCTTGTTGAAAACGGAATAGTCTCGGATTCGGAAGCTTCCGTAGCACTGCTTTCTCACGCCAAAATAGTAAAAATGGCAAAACAATATCTTAATGAAAAAAATTCTTTGGCCAATAGCCATCCCGTACTTTCATTCCCGAATGCTGAGATTAAAAAACACTTTGTTTTTCCGCCCGAAAAAAAGATATACTTGGGAGAAATTATTGTTTCTTTTGAAAAAGCAGTTGAAATTGCCGAAAAAGAAAAAATACTAATTGAAGATTCTGTTTTATCGCTCGTAGAACACGGCTCACTCCACCTCATTGGTATCCACCACGATTAAAATACCTCTTTTAATAATCATTCAAAGCTAGTAAATTGTTAATTGATCCCATGACGCTTTATCTTAAATACAGGCCTCAAAAAATAGACGAACTGGACCTGGAAAGTGTAAGGGTTTCTCTTAAAAAAATAATCGAAGCAAAATCTCTGCCCCATGGTTTTTTGTTTGCAGGTCCTAAAGGTACCGGCAAAACTTCAGCGGCAAGGATTCTGGCAAAGGCAATTAACTGCGAAAAAAACAAAGATAAACTTTCCGAGCCTTGCAACAAATGCGCTCAATGTAAAGCCATAGAAAAAGGCCACAGCATGGATGTTATCGAGCTTGATGCAGCAAGCAATCGCGGCATAGATGACATTAGATCCCTCAAAGAAAGTATTTTCCTCTCGCCGGTAAATTCAAGAAAAAAAATCTACATCATAGATGAAGCCCATATGCTTACAATAGAAGCGGCAAACGCATTTCTTAAAACTCTTGAAGAGCCGCCAAGCCACGCGGTATTTATCCTGGCCACCACCGAGCCGGAAAAGCTTCCGGTTACAGTAAGATCCCGTTTAACACTGGTTCCCTTTAAAAAAGCAAACGAAGCAGAGATTAATAGGCAGCTTGCAAGAATAATTAAAGGAGAAAAGCTAAAAGTTGAAGACGGTGTGGTTTCTTTGATAGTCAAAGCCTCGGACGGCTCCTTCCGGGATGCCGCAAAAATTCTTGAAAGTCTAATTGTCAAAAACTCAATTAAGCTCAAAGAAGCCAAAAAATATCTTTTGGAGGTAGAAGAGGTAAATGTAGAAAGTTTTATAAAGCTGCTTTACCAAAAAGATAATCAAAAAATCTTAAACTTGCTTCAAAAAATGTCGGATGAGAACGTTAACCCCAATCGGTTTATCGAGGCTCTTATTGAAGAGCTCAGAAAAGCACTTCTTACAAAAGAAGGCGTTGTTAATTACGCGGATTATGGCTTTTCTAAAAAAGAAATAATAAGCCTTATTAAGCTTTTAATTTCTTCATCTAAAGATTTTTCCTTTTCTCCGATTCCTTACTTGCCTCTTGAAATCGCAGCCTGCAAATGGTGCTTAAAGAAAAAAGAGCCGGTTGTTGTTAAAAAAAAATTAAAAAAAACAAAAAAGATCTCACCTGAACCGCTTATTTTTGATGCCTTTGACGAAAAGCTATGGTTTCGCGTTCTTTCCGAAATCAGAGGGAAAAATACGACAATAGAAGCGCTTCTTCGCGCAACAGAGCCTTTGAGCTATAACGGTTCAAATTTGACAATAGGCGTTTACTATAGATTTCATAAAGAACAGCTTGAGACGCAAAAAAATAAATCAATGCTCGAAAAAATCCTTGAAGAAGTGACAGGTGAAAAAATAAAAGTAAGTCTGCAGCTCACGGAAAGAAAAAAGCCGTTATCTGCCAAAAAAGAAATACCTTTGACTCAGGGGCAGGATGAAGATATAATTCAAGCAGCCAAAGAAATTTTCGGAAATTAAATATGTTTGACAAAATTCAAAAAGGAAAGGAACTTTTGGAAATGCGAAAGCAGGCTAAAAAGCTTCAAAGCGAGCTTGCTGAAGTGACTGAAACAGTTGAGAAAGACAACATTGTTGTCAAAGTCTCGGCCGATCAAAAAGTAATTTATATCAAAGACGGCGAAGAAAGGCGCGAAGACATCGAAAAGGCTGTAAACGAAGCTTTCAAAAAAGTTCAAAAAAAAGCAGCTCAAAAAATGATGGAAACGGGTGGCGGCCTAGGCGGTCTTCTTGGTGGATTAAAATAACAAATTCCTCAAACGCAACTTCTAGAAGCAATAGATAATTAATTCCATTATTGCTATGATTTAATGGATGGCGGAGGACGTAGCTGATTCAATTACTGCAACTGGGGTTGTAGGTATCAATAAAGATCAAGTAGCAAGAATTGTAAAAGGAACATCATCTATAAATACTGAAAATACCGATAAGCAATTTTTTGAAGGAATCCATTATTACATCGAGGATTTAGCGCACTATTTGCTCATTGAACCCGATGAGCTAAAGGCAAATTTCGAAAAAGAGAATAAGTTTTACAGTTCATTAAGAAACGTTCTTAATGAATTCGAACCAAGATTATCAAGCCAAGTTCCTGAGGGCAGGATGGTGGGTACGGATTTGATAGCTCTTTATCATCTGTTTATAAACGGAGGTCTAGATAGGCTGTACCAAAGGCATATAGGGTCAAGAGAAGAGAGGGGAAAAACCCTTGCAGAATCGGAAATAGAGATAAAAACAAAGTTGGCACATGGATATCTGGAAGTTCTTAGATACAAAAACAAAGAGAAAATAACCTCGGAAAAGGAAAACTGGCCGATTACGGTAGGTATAGAAATAGAATACCCCAAAAATGTATTCTATCAGGCACTCAGAAAATACTCTCAAGCCTATTACGACCTTAATCTTCTTGCGTATGAAGGCGCCGATGTTGACTCGTTGCCGGAGGAGCTCGCACAAGATCGTCCCGATCTTTTTGATACAATCAGGTCGTGTTCTTTTTTGTTTGGCAATAAAATACCAGAATATTACCAACTGTGTAAAATGCGAGATGTTATTGATGTGATAAACAGATCTATGATCGGCTTAGAAAGTCTGGGCATTCTGACGCCGGTGGACAACGTACCTGAAGGACAAGGCGATAGAGAATTAAGATTAAAGCCAAGCATCAACCATAAAACGCTACTAAGAGAAGCGTTGATACTTTATAACTCAGGCCTTATGGGAAGGGGATCGTGGAACATCCACACAACAATTGCCTCAATTGAATTAAGTAGGAATCACACAGAAATAATGGACGTGCTTCTTGTGTCTGCAGCAGCTGGATTTTTACCGGAATCTTTACTGGATGACGAGATGGACAAAGCAGAGTCAACCGAACTTTCAGAGGACGGCAATATCCAGTTTGATGAGTTTACAATTGTTGAAAAGGTTCCAAAAGAAAGCTCAGACGGTTTTTACTATCCTTTTCATAAAGCAAGAAAGCCTCATTCAATTGACAGTTATGCTTCAAGGAGTAATTATCATAGCGTTGAAAGAAGGGGCGTTTTTAATTATGAAATGGTTGATTTTATTAATTTAGTTCGTGAGATGTCTTTTACCGAATACGCATCTCTTGCTATTCACGCAACACAAAATCCAAGTAGAAAAAATAAGGCTTTAGTAAAAGCTTGGAAAAAGTTAACAGGTGAATACTGGAAGCTGGCTAAAAAAAATGGGATGCAGAAATTATCAACAGAAGATTATTATTCCGAATCAATTTTTGAGGACGGTCTTATTAGTGCAGCTGCGACTCGGTACAACCAGCTTCTAACTGATTGTTTGGTAGAATCGTTTTTTAACCCCAAGTTTAAAGCGGAAACAAGAAAAATCATCCGAAATTTTCGCAGATCGGTTAAAAAATATTACAGCAAAGACTGATAGTATGCTTTCTGATAAAATAGAACTCTGCAATCATGAAAACAGCAAAACCGTTAAAAAATTTAATAGAGTCTTTTGAGAAGCTTCCGGGTATTGGCCCTAAGACCGCTCAGCGCTTAAGCTTTTATCTTCTGCATGTACCCCAAGAAGAACTCGACAGATTCTCGGAAGCTCTCGCAAATCTTAAAAGACAGACAGTGCTTTGTAGTATTTGTAAAAATGTTTCAGAGATAGACCCGTGCCCTGTGTGCAAGGACTCATCAAGAGATAAATCACAAATTCTTATAGTTGAACAGCCGCTTGATATCTTGTCCTTTGAAAAGACAGGAAAATATAAAGGCGTATATCATGTGCTCCATGGATCAATAAATCCGCTTGAGAATATAGGGCCTGACGAGCTTTATATTGAAGACCTTATATCACGAATCAAAGACCCAAGCGTAAAAGAGGTGATAATTGCCACAAACCCCACAATGGAAGGAGAGGCAACCTCAATGTATCTTGTCAAAAGAATAAAAAATCTTAAATCCTCAAACGGCAAGGGATTAATTATAAGCCGCCTTGGAGTAGGTATTCCGACAGGCGCCTCTCTCGAATTTGCTGACGAGTCAACTCTAATCGAATCTTTCGAGGGTAGAAAAGCACTATGAACCAAAAAGCAAAGCAAAAGCTATTAAAATTCGTAAAAAAAGAATCAAGAGAATTTCTAAAATCCGCATCAAATCAAGCAGGATTATCATCCGAAAGAGCAATAAATCCACCCTCATTCGCCGCGCAAGAGACTGGTATGGGCAGCCCCAAAAAGGAGGATCTCAAAAAAAAAGAAGAAGAATTGCTTGCGCTCTGGCGAAAGCGCTTGAGAGAAATTCAAGACGAAGAAAAATTGCTTCTCGAAAAAAGGCAAAAAGAATATGAGGAATGGTCCCAAAAGCAGGAAGAGTTAATTGGAAAAGTTGATGAGGAAGATAAAGAATTAATAGTACCTGAAAGTAAACCCAAAAAAGGATTTCCTTCGGCAAAAGGCATTAAAGCAAAAATTAAACAAAAAATGGCATTTCGCGAAACCGGCCGCGGAGCAAAGAATTAAACATACAAGTTGTATAATCTAAATATGCTTAAAATTTACAATTCGCTCACCAGAAAAGTTGAAGAGTTCACGCCTCTTAATCCTGACGAAGTAAAAATGTACACTTGCGGCCCGACGGTTTACGATTACGCATCAATCGGCAACTTTAGAACATATACTGTGGCGGACGTGCTCTACAGGACACTTAAATTCAATCGCTACCAGGTTAAATATGTTATGAACCTTACTGATGTAGGCCACCTTACCGGTGATAACCAGGGAGATGCGGATACCGGCGAGGATAGAATGGAAAAAGGAGCAAAAAAAGAAGGCAAAACTGCATGGCAGATTGCCGATTTTTATTCTCAGGCGTTTTTGAATGATTTTAAAAAATTAAATCTTTCGAAACCGATGGTTTTTGCAAGGGCCACGGATCATATTAAAGAGCAGGTTGAACTGGTTAAAAATCTTGAATCAAAAGGCTTAACCTACAAAATCGACGACGGGATCTATTTCGATACCAAAAAATTCGAAGAAACGACAGGTAAAAAATATGGGCAGTTAAGCGATCTTGCAGAAATAAAAGAAGGCGCGCGCGTTTCAAAAAATCCCCAGAAAAAAGACCCCAGAGATTTTGCCTTGTGGAAATTTAGCAATAACCCCGGCAAGCGCCACATGGAATGGGATAGCCCCTGGGGGATAGGTTTCCCCGGTTGGCATCTCGAGTGCTCGGCCATGAGCATGAAATATTTGGGAGAATCCTTTGATATTCACGCGGGTGGCGAAGACTTAAAACAAATTCATCATCCGAATGAAATTGCTCAATCGGAAGGTGCGACAGGGAAGCTGTTTGTAAAATATTGGCTTCATGTGCGCTTTCTTTTGGTCGAAGGCAAAAAAATGAGCAAAAGTCTTGGTAATTTTTATACGGTTTCGGATGTCGAAAAGAAAAAAATAAACCCGATTGCTCTTAGATATCTTTATCTCACCGCACACTATCAAGATCCGCTAAATTTTACCTGGGAAGCACTCGAATCGGCCCATAACACACTTTCTAATTTATACTCTATTGCAAGAGAAATAAGAAGCGAAAACGAGAGTGAAAGAAAAGCTCTTTCCGAAGAAAAAATGCAGAAAATAGATTTTTTCAGACAAAATTTTGTAGGCAGTATAAACGACAATCTTAATACTCCAAAAGCTTTGGCCATTCTTTGGGAAGCTGTTAAAAGCAATATTCCAAGCTCGGATAAACTGGATCTGATGTATCTTTTTGACGAAGTTCTGGGCCTTAAAATTGTCGAAATAAGTAGCGCTGGTGTTCAAATTCCCCAAGACATATTAAACCTTAACGTTCAAAGAGAAGAATTTAGGAAAAAAGGTGACTATCTAAATGCCGATAAACTAAGAAAAGAAATAGAGCTCAAAGGCTACAAAATTCTCGACACAAAAGAGAGCTCACGCATATTAAAAGCATAAGTTTATGAAAATAAAGGCTGCAATTTTTGATCTGGACGGAACGATCCTGTCAAACGAGTCGGTTTACGCAGAGGCATTTAATCAAGTTTTGTCCGAACTGGGAATAGATACAAAAAACCCCCATCCTCAAGCCTCAGGAGTAGGGCTTCGGGCAAATTGGCTTAAATTTATTAAAAAATACGATATAAAAACAGACCATTCAATCAAAGATTTGATAAATAAAACACAGTCAAAGTATATAAGCCTTATCGATAAAGTAACATTTAAAAACGGTTTTGAAAAATTCGCTGGAGAGCTGGCAAGGCACAATTTAAAAAAAGCGCTTGCCACATCAAACGATAAACACGTTTTAGAAATCGTTATCAAGAAATTCAAACTCAGAAACTTCTTTAACATTTTTACCACAATCGAAGAAGTTGAGAATTCAAAACCGGCGCCGGATATATTTTTGTTAACAGCAAAAAAACTTGAAGTTATCCCTGAAGAATGCGTGGTTTTCGAAGATGCAAGCGCCGGGATAGAGGCGGCAAAGAGTGCGGGCATGAAAGCAATTGGGATCGCGGATCGTGAGGGGTTCGAAAGCCTTGAGGGGGCAGATTTTGTTGTTGACGATTTCACAGATCTTTCGATAGAAACACTAACAGCTCTTGAGTGATCTACCGTTTAAAAAATTGACAAACACTCCGAAAAGTTGTTATATTCCGCCTCATTATGACTGTAGAATTTAATATACCCAATAATTTAGAACAAGATAAATATTTCGAAGCATCAATCAGCATCCGCAAGCTTTATGGTTACGCACCTTTGCTTCACGAATTCGGCAAAGAGCCTGTCACCATATCTCAAGCGCACCTTTCGGAATTGGGCATAATCGACGAAAATACGCACCAAAGGGTATTGGCTACACTTGCGACAATAGCTGTTTTCGACGAAAATTATTGGTCGTCTGAAAATCACAAGATAGCAACAAGTTCCGAAGAACCCATATTAACGGACGAATATTTTGAAGAATTTATTGTAAGCCGGTATTCAAAAAAATACAGGAATGTGCGCCTTCTTACTCATCCTGAAGAAATATTTCTTTCAAAAATGATAAATACTACGTTCGATCCCGAAACATCCGAAAAAGCTACACAAATTATGATTGAAGCCAATCTGGGGCTTGTGCTCTTTGTTGCACGCAAATACGAAAACAACAGATTAAATATACCGTTCGAAGATCTTGTCCAGGAAGGAACAATTGGTTTAATAAGAGCCGTACAAAAGTATGATAACACTCTTGGTAGCAGATTTTCTACCTATGCTTCTATTTGGATAAGGCAAGCAATACTCCGCTATATTAAAAGCAGCGGTCGGCTAATAAAACTCCCTGAAGATATAACTGATCTTTATTTTCGCATAAGGCGTTCTGAGGAAAGGCTGTTCCAGCGTTTAGGAAGCACGAATATAACAGATAAAGAAATAGCCGAAGATTTAGGTATTAGTATAAATACAATCAGGTTTATACGCGAAACTGTCCAAAAACCGATATCTCTTGATAAGCCGTTAGGAATAAACGGCAAAGCTAATAACGAAAGAACTCTTAACGAAACCGTAAGAGATACGAACTCTAATATAGACTACGAAATATCACATAAAGACTTCCGCCGCAATGTAAGAGAATATATGCTGGCTCTTGCACAAAATGAAAATCAAGCTAGAAAAACAAAATACGATTTTAGCAAAAGAGAAGTTGCCGTGCTTCTCCTGCGAAGCGGCGCTTTAATTGAGGAAGATGTGTCTTTTAGTAACGATAACGAATTCCTTCAGTATATCTCAGACCTTAATCTTGATATCCCGTTACCAAGCAATCCAAACGAATTGGACGAGGTAGATGAGGCAGATATAAATTTATTCAGGAAAATTTATGAAAGAGAAGGTCTTACGCTCGAAGAAATTGCAAAAATTTTTGGAGTAACAAGGGAAAGAATCAGGCAAAATGAATCTGCCGGGTTTAAAAAAATGAGGAGACAATTAAACAGAATAAGGCTTCTTAGAGATCCTCTATATGGAATCTATTAAGCATTTTTTGCTACAATGAATTCTATGAAAAGATTCTTAGGGATTCTTTTATTGTTTATACCATTTTTTTTCTCGGTCCCCGTCACATTTTCCCAGGAAGAATTTGACTATCAAAAAGCCTATAAAGATTATATCTATACCTTCGAGCTTTATAAAAAAGCACACTCTGATTATCTTCTTGCCAAATCCCAGTATAATCAGGCAAAAACCCTTGCATCTCAAACAAAAGCCAGAGATGTAACGGCAATAATGCTTGAAAAAAGAGACGAAGTGGTAATAACATATTTTACTACATTAAGAATGCTTCTTTCAGAATCGGATGGGATCACGGATGCCGAAAAACAAGGGCTTTTTATACGAATAGATAGCGAAGTGGCCTGGTTTAAAAATCACAAAAGCCAGATTCCCTCTGCGGGAACACTTGCCGATCTTTCCGAAGATTCGCTTGAGGCCGCAGAGCATTTTGTTCTAACCAAACCTTTAATATACGAAGTCCTTCTTGTTATACCTGTCGGTAAGATAGAAATATTTAAAACCGAAGCAAGCTCCATCCTCGATGATATCAAAAATAAAACCGAAAAAGTTCGCCAAAAAGGCGATCACAATACCACAAAAATAGAAAGATGGATCATTGAAACGCAAAACAAACTGACAAGAAGCATAGACAAAGAAGTAGCGGCACAGGCCAATATTGCATCAATCCAGTCCGGTAACGTCAAGGACAAAGATTTAGACAAAGCTTACAATGAAACAATTAGTCTTCTTCAAGAATCAAACCAATTTCTAAGGGAAGCAAGCCAGTTTATGATAGAAATCGTCAAAGAATTTAAAGAGGCCTAAACTATGGATGAAAATAATATTGAAACTCCAAATCAGGACCAAAACATAAATGAGCCCGAACCGCTGCAGTCTCCTATCGGCAAGGATATTAAAAACATTGATTTAATAATACAAAAAATTACAAATCCCAACTTCAAAAATAAACTGTTAAAACTGGCGGCTTTTTTGGTAATCCTAATTTTCACAGTATTTATAGCAGCCTTTGCTTTCAGAATGATTAGGACTAACAATCTAGAGTCAACCTCATCTCCGCTTCCTACGGCGTCAACCCAGCCCGAGATCAAAAACCCGTCGCCATATTATAACGACGAAGAAATTTTAGAGATAGAAGATCGTATCCAAAAAATAGAAAAAGAACTCGATATTGTCAACTTTCGCGAAGAAACTTTAAGAATCCCAAGTCTTGATTGGGAAATAAACTTTTAATTATGCCTCAAGATCACAAACAGGAATACGATTTTAGCCAAATCACGGACCAGATCTTTTTAGGTTCAAACCTCTGCTGCGAGGAGCACGGCTATAATGATTTTCTTAAAAAGCTTGGAGTAGAAGCGGAAATTGATCTTGATGACAAGCGCTGGATGGGTGTTCCTAATCTTTTGTACTTTCTTTGGCTTAAAGTACCGGACAAAAAAGCTCCAAGCCAGAGCCAGCTATCAGCGGGAGTGGCATTTCTAGACTCGTTAGTTAAAAGCAATATCAAAGTTTTTGTCCATTGTCTTTACGGCCATGGCAGATCTCCTACTTTAGTATCGGCTTATCTGATTTCAAAAGGCAGCAGCGTTAAAAGGGCGGTAGAAAGAGTAAAAGAGGCACGGCCTGAAATCCACCTGGAAAAAGAACAGCTCGAAGCGCTAAAAAAATACGAATTATCTCTTAAAGATTAATTTTTTTAATCTCAAAAACAGCCAAACCTATTGAATCAAACATCGGAAATTCACGCCTTACCTCCTCATGGAATTTTTCGGATAAAGCGCTGCTAAATTTTCCATATCCGCTCCCTTCGGATCGATTGCAAAGCTTGTCTTCCCAGTTTCTTACGATACGAACGATTTTTGATCCTACCTCGTTAAACTCTTTTTGAAGCTCGTGCTGGTTTAAAGAGTATCTGTCATGAATATCCCGGAACAAATCAAATTCTTCTTTGTGGTTTTTTAGCATCAATTGGAAGTATTCCTTGTATTTAGCGGCCATTTTTGTCTTTTGTCTTCTCGTACCAAATATAAAGGTCATAGGCGTATTTATCTCTTTTTTTAAGCTCGGAAGCTACCATGTTTCTAATTCTAAGGCTTGTTATTTCGTTTGCGTCATCTTTCATCAATTTATTGGTTATCTTTTCGGACATATCAAGGGCTTCATCTTCGCTAAGCCCTGCCGCATGTGCTACTCTGGCTATCTTGTCGCTTTCAAATGCCTCAATAGACCCGTCCTTTTTTAATACTTTTAAAATTTTATTTTCGTTCATCTCTAATAGCTTATAACACGAGCGTAAAACCGCGTGCGTAAGCACGGGGATGTAAGCTCAAAGCAAATCTCGCTCAAGCGAGTGTTTCAAAATACCATCTGGCGTAAGCCAGTGGTAGTTTATTTTACCAAATTTTAAAAATTCTGCTTATTGACATTAAAAGGCATAGTTTATATATTCGAAATATCGAATATGAATATTAGCAAAAACAATGCCTTTTTGTATATACTGGTAGCATCTCTTGTAATCGGATCATTTGTAATTGGAAGCCTATGGACAAAAGTAAAAATGATGGAAGAGGGGCAAGTGCCTTCCAAAAATGAAGCTTCGAATACGCAAAACAACAACCCTCTAGACCCAGTTGAGCCTCAAGCGAAAGATGTCGATCCGGTTGCGGATGACGATTGGGTAAGAGGCGATAGAGGTGCTAAATTGGCGCTTATAGAATACTCAGACCTTGAATGTCCTTATTGTAAAAACTTTCATGAAACCGTACAAAGCTTGGTGGAAGAGTATAGCGGTCAAGTTATGTGGGTTTATAGGCATTTTCCTTTGGAGCAGCTTCATCCAAAAGCGCTTGAAGAGGCAGAAGCAGCAGAATGCGCGGGAAAGCTTGGTGGAGAAAAAGCTTTTTGGCAATACATAGATAAAGTATTTGAAGTAACCCCGGCAAATAACGGCCTGGATCTAGCGCTTCTTCCTGATTTTGCCGTAGAAATTGGATTAAATCAAGCAGGATTTCAAACATGTCTTGATTCGGGTGAGACGGCAGATCTGGTAAGCGCAGACTATGACTCGGGTGTTCGTGCTGGCGTTACCGGCACGCCTGGAAATATACTCTTAAATACCGAAACCGGCGAAACAAAATTGATTCCCGGAGCCGTACCGCTTGATCAGCTAAAAAGCGCGGTTGACGCAATGCTTAATTAAAATTTAATGCCTCCGATTTCGATTGTTAATTTTTTAATCTCATTTATTGCCGGTTTTTTAACTTTTTTTGCGGGTTGTTTGGTCCCGATAGCTCCTGTTTATGTTAGCTATCTTTCAGCATCAGGGCCTGTAAAAGAAAAATCAAAGCTAATATTTTTAAAAAACGCATTCCTTTTTACTCTGGGCTTTGTTTCGGTGTTTTTCGTAATGGGAGCGACAATAAATTCACTGGCCAGATCGGTTGCAATGTATAGCGAAGTCATTAGATTAGTTTCGGCAGTACTAATTATTTTTTTAGGGCTTTTATTAGGTGAATTTATAAAGATAGATTTATTCTACAAAACTTATTCTATAAACCGGAGGCCGACAAAATCCTCTTTAGCAGGAGGGTTTGTCCTTGGCGCGCTTTTTGCCTTTTCATGGACCCCGTGTGTGGGTCCTGTTTTGGCAACAATACTCCTTTGGATAAGCTTTTCCCAAGCGCTTCCTTCTGCGCTAATTCTTCTTTTTTCATTTTCGCTGGGGCTTTCTTTGCCCTTTTTATTAATTGGATTGTCGTTTGATTTTTTTTATCCCAAGTTAAAAATACTAAATAAATACGGGCCAAATATAAAAAAAATATCCGGTATATTATTAATAATTTTCGGCGTTTTAATGTTAACCGGTATATACGGAACTCTCTCGGCTTTTGTCTTAAAAAATTCTGAAACACTTCTTGACTTAAAACTTAGAAAATAATATATTCGAAATATCGAATATGTATCATCAAGTATTCAAACTCCACGCTGACCTTCTTAAAGCGATAAGCCACCCCAAAAGATTGGAAATAATAAGCCTTCTTGGAAGCAAAAAACTGTGTGTTGCAGAAATCGAAGAAATGCTCGATATTCCGCAAGCCAATCTAAGTCAGCACCTTAGCATCCTTCGTGACGCGGGCGTCGTTGAAACAAATAAAAAAGGCAAAAATGTTTTCTATAAAATTTCAGATCCTAATTTTATTAAATCAACAAGCCTTATACGTGAGTTTTTGATCAAAAAATACAAAAATACAGATTTTGAAAAAATCTTAAATAAAAAAATGAGTGATTTTGTCCCTTTAACGCACGATCCCGTCTGTAAAACAAGATTGTGTCCCAAAACAGCACCGTTTTCTTATAAGTATAAAAAACATCAATTCTACTTTTGTAAAAAAAGCTGTTTAGATAAGTTCAAAAAAGACCCGGATAAATATCTGGATTAAAGGGAGGTGATAGTTTGATGAGTAAAAACACTGGTATTATAGTAGCACTTGGTGTAATAGTGCTGCTATTAGGAGGAATTTATGTTTTTAAAGGAAACCAAAATGCTCTTATGACAAGCAGCAATCAAGAGGTAGGGGAAGTTGTTGACAAAGAGCCGGTAAAAAGCGGACAAACTGAAATAGAAATGGTTGAAATAAGCTCGGGCAATTATTTCTTCGAACCAAACGAAATTACGGTAAAAGGTCCGAAAATTACTATCAAAGTAGCCAAAAACAGCGGTATTCATACTTTTGTGATAGACGAGTTGGGAGTTAAAGAAAGCCTTAAAAACGGTATGGAATTTAGTTTCGAAGCGGAGCCCGGAACTTACACATTCTACTGCGACATAGGCAACCACAGACAGCTTGGAATGGAAGGAACGCTAGTAGTTGAATAATGAGCATTGACAAACTAAAGATTTATTTTTAATATTTAAATATCCCCATGGGGGGGGTAGGGAAAAAGATGAATAGTAAAATCAAAAAACAAACATCTAAAAGGCTTCTGATAATTGACGGACATCTCAAAAAAGTAATTCGTATGGTTGAAGAAGAGGCATACTGTCCCGATATTATCCATCAATCTCAAGCAGTCCAAGCTGCACTTAAAAAAGTAGATGAAATAATCTTAAGAGGACACCTTGAGACATGCGTATTGGATAAAATCAGCTCGCCTCCTGCAAAAAAGAAGAAATTAATTGAAGAAATAGTATCCGTTTTTAGAAAGTCGGAAAAAAATGGGAAAAGACATTAAAATATTTTTATTTCTTATTATTATTTCATTTCTTTCAATCGTAGGTATTTCTACATTTAATGATGACAAAAATAAAGTTTTGGGCGAAGTAGGCGCAGTCAGCGTAGATCCCGTGTCTTATGATTTAGGCAATGTCCCAATAAACGGTGGACTTGTAAAAAAAGAATACAAGGCAATAAACATATCGGGAAAACCTATAAAGCTAAAAAAAATAGCAACTTCATGCATGTGCACCAATGCCTCTATTTCAATAAACGGTAAGGAGTCAAAATTATTCGGAATGGAGCACCCGACGGACAAAAACCCCCCGATCAATATAGATATTCCAGCCGAAGAGGCGGTGATCATTAAAGTAGAATTCGACCCGGCGGCGCACGGGCCTGAAGGCATGGGATATTTTGAAAGAATTGTTTGGCTTTTTTTCTCAGACCCCGAAGGCATAAAGGAATTAAAGTTTGAGGGCACAGTAGTAAATTGAGAAAAAATGAAAAATTCAATGCTCAAGTATATTTTTGTTCTTTTTTTTCAGCCTTTTTTTATTTTTAATCTTTCACTTTTAAATCCGCCTTTAGCACATGCCCATTGCCCTCTCTGCGTAGCCGGTGCCGGAGCCGGCCTTTCTCTCTCAAGAATATTGGGAATAGACGACTCCATAACGGGCATATGGTTCGCAGCATTTCTTGGGGCAATGAGCCTCTGGTTTGCAAATACATTAAACAAACGCTTTATCCCTATGCAATCGTTTGTAATATATCTTGCGACATTTCTACTCACCGTTCTCTCTTTTTATAAGTTCGGGCTGGTAAACGAACACAACGGCTTAATCCTAAATCTCCCAAAGCTGGTATTCGGTGTTGTTTTTGGCGGAGCCATCTTTTATTCTACGGATCTTATAAACCAAGCGATTAAAAAATCAAAAGGAAAGGTTCTTTTCCCGTATCAGCCGATAATTTTTAGTCTTGGCGCGATGCTTTTATTAAGTTTTGTTGTTTTTTATCTAATAAATTATGTTATCTAATAAATTTACAAAAAAACTTCATAAGTTTAGTTTTCGAAAGATTATCCTTTTAGGCATCGTTTTTCCGGGTATTCTGCTATTAGCAACGCGATCGGGAGTTTTGATTAACAAAGACAAAAATCGAGTCTCAGATATTTCAATACGAGAGCTTAGCGATAATCTCCAAAACAAAGATTTTATTTTTATAAACGTCCACACTCCTTATGAGGGTGAAATCCAAAAGACAGATTTATTTATAGAATATGATTTTTTAATTGCAAGTAAGGAAAAGCTTCCTAAAGATAAAGAAGCTAGAATTATTCTTTATTGCAAAACAGGATCAATGAGTAAAAAAGCCGCTCAGACACTAAAAGGCTTAGGTTACAAAAACGTAAGCCACTTATCAGGTGGTATGGAAGAATGGAAAAAAGCGGGATACCAAACGCTTGACCTATCAAAGTTAGTAAACAAAATAGCCTCGCAAGACATGGTAACACCTCCATTTAGTTGGAAAAATACAGCCAAGAAGCTGGTCGAAACAGGCGTGATAGATTACCAAAAATATGGAGAACTCATGAGCCTTACTGACGAACAAAGGCTTATACTGACAAAAGGCTCAGATAGCTTGATTAAGATTGATAATCAAAACAGTCGCTTTATCCTCAATACCCTTTGGGCATTGGGACTTGCTCAGAGAAGCTTAGTATATGAAGTAGGCCCTATGGGAACTACCTACAAAGACACCAAAGGCAACTTCGCATCAACCGGAGGCTGGACGCTATCCAAAGGGAACGCAACAAATTATCTAGGTAAGCTTAACTTGATAAACCTTACCCAAGACGAGCAGCAAAGAGTCTATGAAATAGCCTCAAATATTAATAGACCTTGCTGTGGTAATCACACAGCCTTCCCGGATTGCAATCACGGCATGGCAGCGCTTGCAGCGATAGAACTCCTTGTATCAGAAGGGAAAAGTGAGGGAGAAATTTACAAATACATTCTATCTCTGAATTCAATGTGGTTTCCTGACACATATTTATATTTGGCAACCTATTTCGAAAGGCAGGGTATAAAGTGGGATGCGGTAGATGCAAAAACCGCTCTGGGAAACGACTACTCATCGGCGCAAGGAGCCGCGAGAATATACAAAGAAGTAGGGGATTTGCCCTATCAAAGTAACCAGGGGGGAGGTGCATGCCAAGCATGAATGACCATAGCCACGCGCACATAAATCATGGGAGTCACCATCGATCAATGGCAGAAGATTTCCGAAGGCGCTTTTTAATAACACTGCCTCTTACCGTTACCATACTCTTTCTTTCGCCAAAAATAGGCGAGTGGTTTAATTTTGCAATAAACTTTCCATCTAAGAATTTGGCACTTTTTCTTCTTGGTACGGCAGTATCGCTTTATGGCGGCACGCCCTTTTTTGAAGCGGCAAAAGAAGAAATTAAAACAAAAAACTTCGGAATGATGACTCTTGTCAGTTTGGCTGTTATTTCGGGATATTTATTTTCGGCTTCAAGCACTTTTCTTTTTCCGGCAGAGTCACTCTGGTGGGAGATATCAACATTGGTTTCGGCATTTCTGCTCGGACATTGGATGGAAATGAGAGCAGTATCCAAAACAGGTGGAGCCTTAAAAGAGCTTGCAAAGCTCATTCCTTCCAAGGCGCACAAAATTATGGGCAAAGAAATTATTGATATAGATACTTCGTCTCTTTCAAAAGGCAATCTTGTCCTAGTTAAGCCGGGCGAAAGCATACCAGCAGACGGAGTGGTCTTAAGCGGAGAATCCTCGGTAAACGAATCAATGCTTACAGGTGAATCTGTACCTGTTGAAAAAAGAAAGGGGAGTAGCGTAATTGGCGGCTCCATCAACCAAGACGGAAGCCTGACAATTAAAATAACCAAAACAGGGAAAGAGTCGGCCATTTCTCAGATAATGGATTTGGTAAGCGCTGCTCAAAATTCAAAGCCTGCTGTTCAAGCTCTTGCAGATAAAGCAGCAAGATATTTAACCTTCGCCGCAATAACAATAGCCCTTGGCACATTTATTTTTTGGTACGCGGTGTCAGGACAAGGCGCGGTCTTTGCGGCAACGCTCGCAATTGCTGTAATAGTAATAGCCTGCCCGCATGCATTAGGTCTTGCCATCCCCACTGTTACAACAATTTCGTCCGCTATAGCAGCGAAGAACGGAATACTGGTTAGAGACATGAAAGGCCTTGAAGCTCTAAAAAAATTAGATTACATAGTCCTCGATAAAACAGGAACGCTGACTCAAGGCGAATTCCGGGTATCAAAAGTAGCCAACGACACCACACTTGCACTTGCAGCTTCTCTAGAGTCCCACTCTCAGCACGCAATAGCTAAGGCAATAGTAAAAGAAGCAAAAAAAGGGGGTCTTAGAATAAACCCTGTTAAATTTTTCAAATCCTTCCCCGGCAAGGGCGCAGAAGGAATTGTGAGGGGATCAAGAGTGTTGGTGGGAAACAGGAAAATGATGGCAAAATACGGCATAAAAATTTCTGAACTTGAAGAAAAACTCTCTCAAACTGAAGTTCTAGTAGCAAGAGACAAAAAGTTCATAGGAGAAATCTATCTCGAGGACAATATACGCCCGGAGTCAAAAAGGGCCGTTAGAATGCTTCACGAAATGGGGATAAAAGTAGCAATGCTTACTGGCGATAAAAAGGAAGTTGCCGAAAAAGTGGCTAAAGAGCTTTCAATAGATATGATTTATTCAGAGGTTTTGCCCGACGAAAAAGTTGAAAAAATTAAGGCACTTCAGAACCAGAAAAAGAGTAACGTAGTCGCTATGGTAGGGGATGGAGTAAACGATGCCCCAAGCCTAACTCAAGCTCATGTGGGAATTGCAATAGGAGCAGGAACTCAAGTTGCCATAGAGTCAGCTGAAATAATTCTTGTGAAAAGTACCATAATGGATGTTGTAAAAGCTATCAAGCTTGCAAAAATAGTAAATACAAAAACAAAACAAAATCTTTTCTGGGCAGCAGGCTATAATGTTCTTGCAATTCCGGCTGCAGCAGGAGTTTTCTACCCGTGGGGGATACTGCTAAGGCCCGAATGGGGGGCTCTCCTCATGAGCGCTAGCTCAATAATAGTCGTTCTCAACGCCCTCTCTCTAAATAAAACCAAGCTTTAATCCAATTGCTTCTTTAAAGATATCCTTATAATTCTGCGTGTCGACAATTTGTTGAATTCTTCTTTGGATATAAATCTGTTCTTGCCATCCGTTTTAAAATTATTAGGATCGTGATACCAAAAACCCACAAGTTCACCTTTCCTCTTTAATTTAAAACCATATAAAAGCAACAAATGACCACCGCTATTACTTTTTACTGAAGAAATAACATAATTATTATTTGATATAATTAAAGCTATCTCGGGCGCGGGAATAAATTTTTGCATACGACTATCCAATCCGTGTTTACGGGAAAGATCAACTAAGGCTTTGTGATACCAACCGACATCTTTTTCAACATCATATCCACCTAACTCTAACCCCTCTCGAATCAAATCCATTGTAGTTAGTTCAAATTTATCACCACGACATTCATAGACTGTCTGAAGTACTGCCTGGATACAAGCGATGCCACAAGATCTCCATGCCCAATAGCTAAACTCCTCTAAATTATTTGTCCCGAATTTGCTAGCAGCAGTACGGTCGTCAATAGCCCCATAAAAACCATTTATAAGATCTTTATCGGCATCAGCAATTTGGCTCACATAATTAGGTTTTTTTTGTACTAAATATTCGCCGGGTTTTAATACTTCTAATTCTCTTTTGGCAATTATATTTCTAATCTCCGAAAGACCATCTCCGATAGTCTTGTGAAATTTTCTGGATAATCCATTCCTTTCCATATTTTGATGAAGAGGTGTGCTTGTTTAGACTATTATAATGTAAAATAATTAGAACACAAAGAAACTGTAAGTATAAAACATAATAAACATTAGATTATATATTGGCGTTAGTTAAAACACGAGAAGAAGCTAAATATTTTACTCTAGGAGGTTGCAATTGGATTTAGAACTTACGCTTCCTCTGCACAGGATCAGATACATATTCG